>JAEWHN010000334.1 GCA_023387775.1 Pseudomonadota bacterium
TCTTCAGCCGGTCCGGTTCCAGAGCGACCTCGACCGAACGGTCTTCCGCGTGCTCCATGCCCACCACCGACATGGTGGCGCCGGGCAGGCCGTCGAGCGACAGCACGACGGTGCGCGGCTCGGGGATCATGTTGAGCAGCTTGACAGTGTAGCCATTCCGGAACGAGCCGTCGGAAAGGGTGACGAACTGCGGGTTGCGGTCGTGCAGAACGTTGAGCTCCAGCCGGTCGCGGCTGAGCAGCGCATAGAACAGCCCGAGGCCGATGAGCGACCATGCCGCGAAATAGACGATGGTACGAGGCCGCACCAGCTTGCCCAGGCGGAACTGCGCCACCTTTTCGGAAAGCGCGCCCGCGGGCGTGCGGACCTTGGCCGGATCGATCGCATGGGCGCCGTTGCCGGTGGCCAGCGCCATGTTGGCCTGGTAGTCGTTCAGCGTGGCGTAGGAAATGAGCCCGCGTTCCTTGCCGATCTTGTCCATCACGCTGTCACAGGCGTCGATGCAGAGCGCGCAGGTGATGCATTCGAGCTGCTGGCCGTCGCGAATGTCGATGCCCATCGGGCAGACGGCCACACAGGCATTGCAGTCCACGCAATCGCCAATCGTCTCGCCGGCGGCGGCGGCCTTCTTGGCGTGGCGCGAGCGGGGCTCGCCGCGCCAGTCGTTGTAGGTGACGGTCAACGAGTTTTCGTCGAGCATCGCGGCCTGGATGCGCGGCCACGGGCACATATAGGTGCACACCTGCTCGCGCATCAGCCCGCCGAATGTGTAGGTGGTGGCGGTGAGGATTGCGACGGTGATGTAGGCGATCGGCGCGGCCTGGAGCGTGAACAGCTCCTTCAGCAGCGTCGGGGCGTCGGCGAAGTAGAAGATCCAGGCACCGCCGGTGGCGATTGCGATCAGCAGCCAGACCAGGTGTTTCGTCACCCGCCTCCAGAGCTTGTCGAACGACCAGGGCGCGGCGTCGAGCTTGATGCGGGCGTTGCGGTCGCCTTCGATGGCGCGCTCGATGACCAGGAAAAGGTCGACCCAGACCGTCTGCGGGCAGGTGTAGCCGCACCAGGCGCGGCCCACCGTCGAAGTGATGAGGAACAGGCCGATGCCGGCCATGACCAGGAGGCCGGCGACGAAGAAGAACTCCTGCGGCCAGATCTCGATGGGGAAGAAGTAGAAGCGGCGGTTGGCCATGTCGAGCAACACGGCCTGGTCGGGAGCGTATGGCCCCCGATCCCAGCGCAGCCACGGCGTCAGGTAGTAGATGCCCAGCGTGACCGCCATGATCAGCCACTTGAAACGCCGAAAACTTCCCAAAGCACGCTTCGGGAAGATTTTCTTGCGCGGCGCATAGAGCGGCTGACGGCTCTTGGCCGAGTTGACCGGTGTGGCCTCAAGCCGTTCGATGTCGGCCCGCTCCATGGTGCGCTTGTCCAACGTTATTCTCCCCCGCCCAGCGAGTGAACATAAACGGTGAGTTCCTTCACCGTGCTGTCGCCCAGCCTGCCCAACCAGGCCGGCATCACGCCGTGCCTTGGTGCGCGAACCTGCCTGGCGACCTCGGCTTCGGTCGATCCGTAGAGCGAGATCGCGTCGGTGAGGTTCGGGGCGCCGAAGTCGCGGTTGCCCTTGGCGTCTTCGCCGTGGCAGCTGGCGCAATTGTCGGCAAACACCTGCTCGCCGGCGGCGGCCGCCGTTGCGTCAGCGGCGTTGCCCGTCAGGCTGGCGACATAGGAGGAAACCTGCCGGATCTGTTCCTTGTCGAGAATGTCGCCGAACGCCGGCATCTCGGAGGAATGGGTGTCCGGGTCGCCCGCATAACGGATGCCGTGCGCGATCGTCTGGTAGATGTTGTCGGCGCTTCCGCCCCACAGCCAATCGTCGTCGTTGAGGTTAGGAAAGCCGGGCGAGCCTTCCGCGCCAGAGCCGTGGCACTGGATGCAGTTGACCTTGAAGGCGGCCGCACCCGCCGCGGTGGCGAAGTCACGCAACTGGTCGTCGGCCATGATCTCGCTGACCGACTTCGCCGCGATGGCGTCGGCGAAGCTCTGCTTGCCGGCGTCCGCCACGGCCATTTCGTTCTTGAGCTCGCCGCGGCTCGAATAGCCGAGTATGCCGGAGGTGGCAGAGGTCAGCATCGGCCAGGCCGGATAGGCGATGGTGTAGCCGACCGCCCAGACGATGGTGGCGTAGAAGCACAACACCCACCAGCGCGGCATGGGGTTGTTGAGTTCGCGGATGCCGTCCCACTCATGACCGGTGGTTTCGACGCCGGAAACTTCGTCGATATGCTTTTTCGTCATATTCATTCATCCTTGAGCGGGATTTGCGCGGCCGCGTCGGCATGCTTGCGGCTGCCGGGGCGGAAGGCGAACAGAACGACCCCGACGAAGAACAACACCATGGCCAACAGCCCCCAGCTGTCGGCGAAGTGGCGCATTGCTGTGTAGGTTTCCATCGCGACCTCCTCAGCGGTAACCAGCAGCGGCGTCGTAGGTCGAGAAGTCGACCAGCGTGCCGAGCATCTGGAGATAGGCGACCAGCGCGTCCATTTCGGTGAGGACGGCGGGGTTGCCGTCGAAGTCGCCTATTTTCGCCTTCGGGTAGCGCGCCAGCAGGGCCGACGTGTCGGCGTTCGGATCGGCCTGGGCCTTCAGGTCGGCGTCCGCACTGTCGATCATCTCCTCGGTATAGGGAACGCCCACCGCCTTGTTGGCCTGGAGGTGATACTTGATGTCCTTCACCTCGAGCCGGCTGGTCGCGAGGAAGGCGTAGGAAGGCATGACCGATTCCGGCACCACCGAACGCGGTTCGATCAGGTGCTGGACGTGCCATTCGTTCGAGTAGCGGTCGCCTACGCGGGCGAGGTCCGGCCCGGTACGCTTGGAGCCCCATTGGAAGGGGTGGTCGTACATGGACTCGGCCGCCAGGCTGTAGTGGCCGTAGCGCTCCACCTCGTCGCGGAAGGGCCGGATCATCTGGCTATGGCAGGTGTAGCAACCCTCGCGGATGTAGATGTTGCGGCCGGCCAGCTCCAGCGGCGAGTAGGGGCGCATGCCCTCCACCTTCTCGATGGTGTTGTCGAGATAGAACAGCGGCGCGATCTCGACGATGCCGCCGATGGTGACGACCAGGAACGAGCCGATCAGCAGCAGCGTCGCGTTCTTCTCGATGATGGAATGTTTGTCGAGCAATGACATTTAAAGCTCCTATTCGGCCGGCTGCAGCGCGGGCGTCGTGCCGGGGATCGGCTTTTCCTGGCGCTGATGGCCACGAATGGTCATGAAGACGTTCCAGGCCATGACCAGCCCACCGGCGAGGAAGAGGACGCCACCCAGCATGCGCAGCACGTAGTAGGGCAGCATGGCGGCGACGGATTCGGCGAAGGAATAGACCAGGAAACCCTGCTCGTCGTAGTCACGCCACATCAGGCCCTGCTGGATGCCGGCAACCCACATGGCGGCCGCGTAGATGACGATGCCCAGAGTGGCCAGCCAGAAGTGCCAGGTCACCATGCGGATCGAGTAGAGCCGCTCGCGGTTCCACAATTTCGGCACCAGGAAATAGATCGCGCCAAAGGTGATGAGGCCGTTCCAGCCCAGCGCGCCGGAGTGCACGTGGCCGATGGTCCAGTCGGTGTAGTG
This sequence comes from Pseudomonadota bacterium, assembly GCA_023387775.1. Classification (GTDB taxonomy): domain Bacteria; phylum Pseudomonadota; class Alphaproteobacteria; order Rhizobiales; family Rhizobiaceae; genus Pseudaminobacter. Next base: position 3,640 of record JAEWHN010000334.1, read on the forward strand.
CGACAGCGAGTTGACCGTCTTGATCGACATCATCGGGCCTTCGAAGGTCGCCATGCCGTAGAAGGCCACGGCCATGACCATCATGCGGATGATGGGGTCGGTGCGGATCTTGTCCCAGGCGCCCGAGAGCGTCATCAGGCCGTTGATCATGCCGCCCCAGGAAGGCATCCACAGCATGATCGAGAAGACCATGCCCAGCGTCTGCGCCCAGTCGGGCAGGGCGGTGTAGTGCAGGTGGTGCGGACCGGCCCAGATGTAGAGGAAGATCAGCGCCCAGAAGTGGATGATCGACAGCCGGTAGGAATAGACCGGGCGCTCGGCCTGCTTGGGGATGAAGTAGTACATCATGCCCAGGAAGCCGGCGGTGAGCAGGAAGCCGACCGCGTTATGGCCGTACCACCACTGCGTCAGTGCGTCCTGCACGCCGGCGAAGGCCGAATAGCTCTTGGAGCTGAGGAAGGAGACCGGAACCGCCAGGTTGTTGACGATGTGCAGCATCGCGATCGTCACGATGAAGGACAGGTAGAACCAGTTCGCGACGTAGATATGCGGTTCCTTGCGCTTCAGGATGGTGCCGAGGAATACGGCCAGATAGGCCACCCAGACGATCGTCAGCCAGATGTCGACATACCACTCAGGCTCCGCGTATTCGCGGCTCTGGGTGATGCCGAGCAGATAGCCGGTGGCGGCCATGATGACGAAGAGCTGATAGCCCCAGAAGACGAACCAGGCGAGATTGCCGCCGAACAGCCGCGCGCGGGAGGTGCGCTGGACGACGTAGAAAGACGTCGCGATCAGCGCGTTGCCGCCGAAAGCGAAGATCACCGCCGAGGTGTGCAGCGGGCGAACGCGCCCGAAATTGAACCACGGCTCCAGGTTAAGGTCGGGAAAGGCGAGCTGCGCGGCGACGAGGACGCCGACCAGAAAGCCAACCACGCCCCAGAATACGGTCGCGACGACGCCGTAGCGGATCGGGCCGTCCAGATATTCGGACGTATCGGCCGTGGCCGCGGCCACGCCGAAGCGGGTATTGCGCATCAGCAATATCGCGCCGGCAGCCAGCGCGAAGAACAACACCCACATGTGCGCGCGGAACAGGTCGTCGCCCGCGAAGGCGGCGCCCAGTAGTGCCAGAAAGGCAGCGACTGTGACGCCGATGATTTCGACACCAAATTTCATGAACGGTCCCCTATGAGGCAATTCGACAGCGAATCCCCCGGAAGGAAGGTCGATCCGCGGCCGGACATTGGCCGCCCCGCGGTGCCCTCTCCTTGATCTGGATCAAAGAGCAGGGGCATGCAGACGTGCATCTTGGTCGCACCCTGGGGCCGTAAATCGGCGCTGTTGCGGTAGGGAGGGGAATGTTCATGGCGGCGATGGAGGAAAGCAGCGTGCTTTCAGCGAGGCCCGAGAAAGACGACATCGAAGACAAGGTTTGCCGGCTTTGCGGTGGCCCTCCTGCTGACGTCATGGCGCGTCTGCATGCCGAGAAGCTGAAGCTGTGCGACCTTTTGGAAGAAGTTGCCGATTCACTTCCGCAGGACCTCGACCCCGCCCGATGCGCCGAGATTGCCGCCACGCTGGAGCCGCTGATGCGGGCCGTTCACGCCTACGAGGAAGAGGTGCTGTTTCCCGCCTATGTCGCCAGCCAGGGCGCGACGCCGCAGGCAGACGAACTGATTGCCCGCCTGAAGGCCGAGCACATCGAGGACGTGGATTTCGCAACCGAGCTGGCGGAGGGGCTGTCGCTTGTCGCCACCGGCTCGGACATGCCCAACGCCGACGCGCTGGGATATATGCTGCGCGGCTTCTTCTCGGCGGTGCGTCGCCATGTCGCCGGCGAACGTGAGGCGATGGCGCCGCTGCTTTTGGAAAAAGTGTGAGCTGCCTAGACGTTTGCCCGCTTTGCCAGGCGCGCAATATCGGGGATGGTGATCTGCCGATTGTTCTCGATCTCGATCACGCCGTCCTTGCGCAGCTTGGTCATCTGGCGGCTGACGGTCTCGATCGTCAGGCCGAGGAAATCGGCGATGTCGGCGCGGGTAAGCGGCAGGTCGTAGGTGATCGGCCCGTCGCCGGCCGAAGCTTCCGGATCGATGCGGGTTGCCACCAGGTGCAGGAAGCTCGCGACCTTTTCCGAAGCCGTCTTGCGGCCGAGGGTCAGCATCCAGTCGCGCGCTTCGTCCAGTTCGTCCAGCGTCTGCTTCAGGAGTCTGTGCTCGAGCTCCGGGGCTTCCTTGATCATCCGATCGATGACCGACCTTGGGAAGGAGCAAAGCGAAAGCGGCGTGGCCGCCACGGCGTTGAGCGTGCTTTCCGACTTGAAGGGCCGCCCCAGGAAGTCGGGAGCGAATTGCAGTCCGACGATCTGCTGGCGCCCGTCCGACAGAACCTTGCTGAGCTTGACCACGCCCGACAGCATGTTCGAGAAGGTGGTGATGGGTTCGCTGTCGCCGATGAGCTCCGCGCCGGCCTCGATCTTGTGCTTGGACGAGTGTTTGCTCAGCGCCAGCAGTTGCTCGGGCGCAAGCGCGCCGCAAATTCCGCCGTGCCTCGCCTCGCACGCCTGGCAAAGCACCGGAATGTCGGAATTGTGGATGTCTTGCCTGACATTCATCTCGATAGCCGATCTAACCATTGAAGTTCTTGTCTTACAGCGTCCCGTTGCGGAAATCTCGCGTCAGTTTGTCTCCCGCCGCGCCGGACAGCATCTTGTCGCTGCGGCAATATGCTGTGCGCCGGCTTTCCAGGCGGCGACGAAAACCACTTGACACCGGTTCAAGAGGCCGGAAGAGTATAGCCGACAATCAGATTTTGCTTGGCACTTGGGCCTTGTTCCGGAATTCATGTTCCGCGAGCGAGGCCGTTTGCATTTTGGGGGTAAGCCGGAAGGCATGGGGAGCTCGATACCGATCGGTTTGCTGTTTTCGCGGTCCGGACCCTATTGGGCCCCCGGCCAGCAGGGCTTCTATGGTGCCCTGGCCGCGATCGAGGCGGTCAACGCCAGCGCCGATCATCCGTTCGAATTCGTCGCCCATGCCGCCGATCCCGAAGGCAACACGGACCGCTATGCCGGGCTGTGCCGCGACATGATCAAGCGTACGGGCCTGCGCCACGTGGTCGGCTGCACCACCTCCTGGAGCCGCAAGGAAGTCATTCCGGTCGTGGAAAAGGCGGACGCACTGCTGTGGTATCCTTGCGTCTACGAGGGGTTCGAGGCGAGCGAGAATGTCGTCTACATCGCCGCCAGCCCAAACCAGCACCTGTTGCCGCTGCTCGACTACATCGTGCCGCGCTTCGGGCGTAGCGCCTTCCTGACCGGATCGAACTACATCTGGGGCTGGGAGATGAACCGCATCGCCCGCGAGGTGCTGCACCATTCCGGCGGCAGCGTGCTGGGCGAGCGCTACGTGCCGATCGGCGACGTCGACATCCATCACATCATGGGCGAGATCCGGGCGAAGAAGCCGGATTTCATCCTGAACAACCTGATCGGCCCTTCGTCCTACGCCTTCCTGAAGGCCTATTACGAGCTCGGGCTTGCCGATCCAAGCTTCGCGCCGGGGGCGCGGCCGGTGCTGAGCTGCAATTTCTACGAAGGCGAGGGGGCGCTGCTCGGCGAAGCCGTCGCCGGCCACTACACGGTGAGCTGCTATTTCCAGTCCCTGCAGACGCCGGCCAACCAGGCGTTCCTGAAGGCCGTCGAAGGCCAGCCCGGCACCGAGCAGGTGACCAGCTTCTTTGCCCAGAGCTACACAAGCGTCCTCATGATCGCCAATGCGATCCGGCAGGCCGGCACCGACGCCATCACCGAGGTGCTGGCGGTGGCCAAGGCGCATCGCTTCTCCGCGCCCTTCGGCGAGAGCGTCGTGGATGCGCGCACCAACCACGTGCTGATGCCGGCCCATATCGGCAAGGCGCGGGCCGATGGCGACTTCGACGTCGTCCACGAGGCCGCCCAGGCAATCGAACCGGACCCATTCCTGACGCGCACGCGCCTCGGGGTTTCCTCGACCGAGAGCGAGGCCAAGTCCGCTCATTTGAGGGTTGTCCAATGAGCATGTCGAGACCGACACCATCCTTCATCGGCTGGCGGGCGCTGGTGGTGCACAAGCCGCATCCAAATGTCGACGCGCTGCTTTTGCAGTTCGAGCGCATCGGCATGGCGGCTTCGCATTGCTGGCCGGAAATTTCCGACCTGCCGGAGCTCGACCAGTTCAACGTGGTGCTGATCGACGCCGACATGGGCTATGACGGGCAGTTCCCGTGGAAGCCCGGCGAGGCGCCGGTGCCCACCATCGCGCTCATCGGCAGCGAAGCGCCGGGACGCGTGTCCTGGGCGATGAACCAGGGCGCCGACGCCCAGATGCTGAAGCCGATCGGCAGCGCCGGTCTCTACAGCGCGCTGGTGGCGGCATCCCATGCATTTGCGCAGCGCAAGGCGCTGCTGGCGGAAGTTGCGGCGCTGCGCGCGCGCCTCGACAGCCGCGAACTCCTGGCCGAGGCGACGGCCGTGCTGATGTTGCGCGACAACATCAGCGCGAAGGCGGCTTTCCAGAAACTTCGGCTCATGGCAATGGCTGACCGCGAAACGCTGGAAACGGCTGCCGAGCGCCTCATCGACACATTCAGCGAGGCAAGACTGGCCCGATGACCACAATTGAAGCAACCCAACCCACGGTGACCGCCCCGTCCAGGGGCGTGTGGAGCCGACTTGTCCGGCGCCCGCTCGCGCTCTTCGGCCTGGTCATCATTGCGCTCGCGGTGTTCGCCGCAGTCTTCGGGCCATGGATCGTGCCCCACGATCCCTATGAGCAGTTCTTCGACGGGCTGACCCTTGAAGGCGCGCCGCTGCCGCCCGACGCGAAGTTCTGGTTCGGAACCGACCTGGTTGGCCGCGATCTGCTTAGCCGGCTTATCTACGGCGCGCGCACCTCGCTTATCATCGGCGTCGTGGCAAACGGCACAGCCGTGTTCACCGGCGCGGTGGTCGGCATCTGCGCCGGCTATTTCCGCGGCTGGGTCGAGACGGTGCTGATGCGCTTCACCGACCTGATGATGGCCTTCCCGGCACTGCTGCTGGCCATCGTGCTGGCCGCCATCTTCACGCCCAGCCTGTGGATCGTCGCCATGGTGATCGCCATGGTCAACTGGGTGCAGATCGCCCGCGTCATCTACACCGAAACGCGTTCACTGTCGGAGCGCGACTTCATCGACGCCGAGCGCGCGATGGGGGCGGGGCACATGCGCATCATGCTGCGGCACATTCTCCCGCATCAGCTTTCCACCATCATCGTGTGGGCCACGCTCGGCATCGCCACCACGGTGCTGCTGGAAGCGACGCTGTCCTTCCTCGGCATCGGCGTGCAGCCGCCGATCCCGTCATGGGGCAACATCATCTTCGAAAACCAGACCTATTTCACCAGCGCGCCGTGGCTGGTGTTCATTCCGGGTGCGGCGATCCTGCTGCTCGCGCTCGCCTTCAACCTCGTCGGTGACGCCCTGCGCGACATCCTCGACCCCACGCAGCAGGGACACCACTGATGCTTGCCTATATCACCCGCCGCCTGCTGCAAACGGTGCTGATCCTGCTCGGGATCAGCCTGGTCACCTTCGTCCTGCTCTATCTCGTGCCGGCCGATCCGGCGCGCCAGATCGCCGGGCGCAGCGCCACCGCGCAGACGGTCGCCAACATCCGCGAGCAGCTCGGCCTGAACCTCCCGTTCTACCAGCAATACCTGCGTTATCTGGGCGGGCTGCTGCAGGGCGACCTCGGCCGCTCCTACCTGCAGAAGACGGAAGTGGCCGAACTGATCTGGTCGCGCCTGCCGGCGAGCCTGCTGCTGATGTGCGGCGCGATCTTCTGCGAGCTCTTGATGGGCCTGACCATGGGCGTGGTCGCGGCGCTGAAGCGCGGCACCAAGGTCGACAACGGCCTGATGATCGTGTCCTTCCTGGGCGTCTCGGCGCCGCAGTTCGTGATCGGCATCCTGCTGCTTTACGTCTTTGCGGTGCAGCTCGGCTGGTTTCCGATCGGCGGCTACGGCACCTTCGCGCATCTCGTGCTGCCGTCGATCACGCTCGGCTTCCTCGGCGCCGGCTGGTATTCGCGCATGATGCGCTCGTCGCTGCTGGACGTGCTTCGGCAGGACTACATCCGCACCGCGCGCGCCAAGGGCCTGACCCGCGCCAAGATCCTGTTCGGGCACGCCATTCCCAATGCCATCCTGCCCATCATCGCCATGATCGGCATCGACATCGGCCTGTTCATGTCGGGCATCGTGGTGGTGGAGAGCGTGTTCGGCTGGCCCGGCATCGGCCAGCTCGCCTGGCAGGCCATCCAGCGCATCGACATTCCGATCATCATGGGCGTGACCATGGTGTCGGCCTTCGCCATCGTGCTGGGCAACCTGCTGGCCGACCTGATTGCGCCATGGGTCGACCCGCGCATCAAGCTTCGTTGAAGTGCATTCCATGACAACAAGAACCCTGGAGTAAAGGAACAGAATATGAAGACAAAGCTTCTCAAGAGCGTTGCGTCGTTCGCTCTGGCCGTCGCCATCGCCGGCCCGGCTTTCGCCGACGACATCAAGAAGGGCGGCTCGATGATCGTCACCTACAAGGACGACGTCTCCACGCTCGACCCCGCGATCGGCTACGACTGGCAGAACTGGTCGATGATCAAGTCGCTGTTCGACGGCCTGATGGACTACGAGCCGGGCACGACGAACCTGAAGAAGGACATCGCCGAGGACTACACGATCTCGGAAGACGGCAAGACCTTCACCTTCACCCTGCGCAAGGGCGTGAAGTTCCACAACGGCCGCGAGCTGACCGCCGAGGACGTCAAGTACTCTATCGACCGCGTTGTCGACCCGAAGACGCAGAGCCCCGGCGCCGGCTTCTTCGGCTCCATCGTCGGCTTCGAGGAAGCTTCCGAGGGCAAGACCGAGGGCCTTTCCGGCATCACCGTCGTCGACCCCTACACGATCAAGTTCGAGCTCTCGCGCCCGGACGCCACCTTCCTGCACGTGATGGCGATCAACTTCTCGCACGTCGTGCCCAAGGAAGAGGTGGAGAAGTACGGCGCCGACTTCGGCAAGCACCCGGTCGGCTCGGGCGCGTTCAAGCTGGCCGAATGGTCGCTCGGCCAGAAGCTGGTGTTCGAGCGCTTCGCCGACTACTGGAACCCGGAGCTGCCCAAGCTCGACCAGATCACCTTCGAGGTCGGCCAGGAGCCGATCGTGGCGCTGCTGCGCCTGCAGAAGGGCGAGGTCGACATTCCGGGCGACGGCATCCCGCCGGCCAAGTTCATCGAGGTCAAGGACGACCCGGCGTTCAAGGACCTGATCATCCAGGGCGGCCAGCTGCACACCGGCTACGTCACCATGAACGTCAAGATCGCTCCCTTCGACAATGTGAAGGTGCGTCAGGCGGTCAACATGGCGATCAACAAGGATCGCATCGTGCGCATCATCAATGGCCGCGCGATTCCCGCCACCCAGCCGCTGCCGCCGTCCATGCCGGGCTACGCCAAGGATTATGCCGGCTATGCCTATGACGTCGAGAAGGCCAAGGCGCTGCTGGCCGAGGCCGGCCTGGCCGATGGCTTCGAGACCGAGCTGTTCGTCGCCAACACCGATCCTCAGCCGCGTATCGCCCAGGCGATCCAGCAGGATCTCGCCGCCATCGGCATCAAGGCTTCGATCAAGGCGCTGGCGCAGGCCAACGTGATCGCGGCCGGCGGCGAGCCGGACGGCGCACCGATGGTCTGGTCGGGCGGCATGGGCTGGATCGCCGACTTCCCGGATCCGTCCAACTTCTACGGCCCGATCCTGGGCTGCGGCGGCGCGGTGCAGGGCGGCTGGAACTGGTCGTGGTACTGCAACGAGGATCTCGAGAAGAAGGCCACCGAAGCCGACTCCATCGTCGATCCCGCCAAGCAGGGCGAGCGCGAGGCCATGTGGCGCGACATCTACGTGAAGATCATGGAAGACGCCCCGTGGGCGCCGGTGTTCAACGAGGAGCGCTTCTCCGTGCGTTCGGCCCGTATCGGCGGTGCGGACAACCTCTTCGTCGATCCGGTCCACATCCCCGTTCACTACGATCAGGTCTACGCCAAAGATGTGCAGTAACTGCGACTACACAATCCACAGCCTTAACCATCACTATGGGTGGGATCGTTCGATCCCGCCCGTGGCGACGGTGGCGCCGGGCTCGAGCCTGAAGTTCGAGTGCGTCGACAGCGGCTCCGGCCACTTCAAGCCGGACAGCACGGTTGCCGACGTCTCGACGCTCGACTTCTCCAAGGTCAATCCAGTCACCGGTCCCATCTATGTCGATGGGGCCAAGCCGGGTGACGCGCTGAAGATCACGATCCATGAGTTCGAGCCGTCGGGCTTCGGCTGGACGGCGAACATCCCCGGCTTCGGCCTGCTCGCCGACCAGTTCAAGGAACCGGCGCTGGCTCTGTGGAAATACGATCCCGATACGATGCAGCCGGCGCTGTTCGGCAAGCATGCACGCGTGCCGCTGAAGCCCTTCGCCGGCACCATTGGTGTGGCGCTGGCGGAAGAGGGACTGCATTCGGTCGTTCCTCCGCGACGTGTGGGTGGCAATCTCGACATCCGCGATCTGGCCGCCGGAACGACGCTCTACCTGCCCGTGGAGGTGGAGGGCGCGCTGTTCTCCATCGGCGATACGCACGCCGCCCAGGGTGACGGCGAGGTCTGCGGCACGGCGATCGAAAGCGCCATGAACGTGGCGGTGACGCTCGACGTGGTAAAGGACGCAAACCTTTCCATGCCGCGCTTCACCACGCCGGGACCGGTCACGCGCCATCTCGACGAGAAGGGCTACGAGGTCACCACCGGCATCGGCCCCGACCTGATGAGCGGCGCCAAGGCTGCGGTGTCCAACATGGTCGACCTGCTGGGCAAGCAGCACGGCCTGTCGGCGGAAGACGCCTACATGCTGTGCTCGGTCTGCGGCGATCTGAGGATCAGCGAAATCGTCGACATGCCCAACTGGGTCGTGTCGTTCTATTTCCCGCGCGTCGTATTCGAATGAAATCGTGGGACGCGGGCATTCGTCCGCGTCCCGCTCCCCCTCTCGGAGCTATCCAGGCATAATGAACAAGCCAACGCAGGAGACGCTTCTCAGCGTCAAAGATCTCGTAACCCAGGTGGCAACGCCCGAGGGCGCAAAGATCGTCGTGGATCGGCTGTCGTTCGACCTCGCACGCGCCGAGACGCTGTGCATCGCCGGCGAAAGCGGTTCCGGCAAGTCGATGACGGCGCTGTCGCTGATGCAGCTCCTGCCCAAGCCGATGGCGCGCGTCGCCTCCGGCACGGCCATGCTCAACGGCCAGAACATCCTTGCGCTTTCCGAAAGCCAGATGCGCCATGTGCGTGGCAAGCACATCGGCATGATCTTCCAGGAGCCGATGACCTCGCTCAACCCGGTGCTGACCATCGGGCGGCAGCTTGCCGAGGCCATCGCCGCCCACAAGCCCGTCTCCGCGGCCGAAGCAAGGAAGGCGGCGAAGGACCTTCTCGACCAGGTCCAGATTTCCGACGCGGCGCGCCGCCTCGACCAGTATCCGCATGAGCTTTCAGGCGGCATGCGCCAGCGCGTGATGATCGCCATCGCGCTCGCGCAGAAGCCGGAGATCCTGATTGCCGACGAGCCGACGACGGCGCTCGACGTGACCGTCCAGGCGCAGATCCTGGCGCTGATCCGCGAACTCCAGGCCCAGAACGGCATTTCGGTGATGCTCATCACCCATGACATGGGCGTCGTGGCCGAAATGGCCGACCGTGTGCTGGTGATGAACCGCGGCAAGGAGGTCGAAAGCGGCCCGCTGAAGCAGATTTTTACCCAGCCCGCCGACGAATATACCCGCACGCTGCTGGCCGCCGTGCCGCGCCTCGGCGAGATGACGGGCACGACGCAGCCCAAGCGAGCGCCTGCCCAGCCGAAGGGCGAGGAAGCCGCGCCGACGCAGGCCGCCGCCGAGGCGCCGGTCGTGGAAGTCGACAACCTCGTGGTGCGCTTCGACATCAAGGGCGGCATTTTGCAGCGCCCGGTCAAGCGCGTGCATGCGGTGGAAGGCGTGTCGTTCCAGATCAAGCCTGGCGAGACACTGTCGCTGGTCGGCGAATCCGGCTGCGGCAAGTCGACCACCGGCAAGGCCTTGCTCAACCTCATCCCCTGGAGCGGCAGCATCCGCGTCGGCGGCAAGGAAACCGCCAACCTGACGCGGCCCGAGCGCAAGCAGGTGCTGCGCGACATCCAGATGATCTTCCAGGACCCCTACGCCTCGCTCGATCCGCGCATGCGGGTGGGCGATCTCGTGGCCGAGCCGCTGGTGATCCACGGGCTGGCCTCGGGCTCGGAACTGAACGACCGCGTGGAATATCTGTTCCGGCGCACCGGCCTGTCGGCCGACCAGATGAAGCGCTATCCGCACGAGTTCTCCGGCGGGCAGCGGCAGCGCATCTGCATTGCGCGCGCGCTTTCGCTGTCGCCCAAGGTCATTGTGGCCGACGAAAGCGTGGCGGCACTCGACGTGTCGATCCAGGCGCAGGTGCTGGACCTGCTTCAGGACATCCAGAACGAGACCGGCATATCCTACCTGTTCATCAGCCATGACATGGCGGTGGTGGAGCAGATCAGCCACCGAGTGGCGGTGATGTATATGGGCCGTTTCGTTGAAACCGGCACGCGCGCACAGGTGTTCGAGAACCCGCAGCACGCCTACACCAGGAAGCTGATGGAAGCCGTTCCGGTGGCCGATCCGGACCGCCACCGCAAGCCTTTCGTGCGCGCCGACGGGGAGCTGCCAAGCCCGGTCCACGGGCTGGATTATGTGCCGCCGAAGCTGGTGATGCAGGACATGGGCGCCGGACACCTGGTCTGGAACTGACTTCCAACCGGCGGCGCGACGAAATAGCGCCGCCGCTTAGAGTGCCGCCGCGTCAGCGTTCGGAAGCGGCAATCATCATGCCGAGCGCGTCGGCGGTCATGTCCCGCGCTTCGTCCGAAAGCACCGAGACCAGCTTCAGCTCGATTTCGGCATGGTCGGCCATGGCGGCATCGGCGATCCTCAGCCCTTCTTCCGTCAACTCCACGATCACGCCGCGGCCGTCGCGCTCGTCGGCCATGCGGCGCACCAGCCCATCCTTCTCCATGCGGCGCAGAAGGTTCGACAGCCCGCCGGAAGAGAGCAGCAGCGTGTCCAGCAGTTCGCCCGGCGACATGCGGTAGGGACTGCCGGCCACGCGCAAGGTGGCCAGCACCGCATAGGACGGATATTTCAGCCCGTGGCGGGCAAGCACGCGGTCCACCGAGCGCAGGATGACGTCGTGCAGATGCAGGATGCGCCCGACCACGGCCTTGCCCGAACAATCGATGTCCGGACGCTCGCGCCGCCATTGCGCCATGCCGCGCGCGACCCTGTCATTGGCCCAAATCTCGGCGTTCTCAGCTTTCATCGCGTTCCCGGCAATCTGCTTCGGCATTCATCATATCCAATTTCGCGCGGCAAGCCATGCAACGGACACATCGTTGCGGCAGGCTCCGGTTCAGGTAATTTACCTTCCGGTTTTCTTTCTTGAAAGACATAATCTTCCATGTTAGGCGTCCGGCCCGGCGCAGGCGCATCAGGCGCGGCGCCAGGAAACATAAAAAGCCTGGAATTGGCCCTACGCACCGAAATGGGAGCGCACATGAAAATCACTGCCCGAATTGCCAAAGCCGCCGCTCTTGCCGGCGCCATCCTGTTCCCGGCTGCAGCCGGCGCCGAGGAGCTGGTCGTGGGAGCCTTCGGCGGCTCCTTCGCCGACAACGCCAAGGCCTGCTATGTCGAGCCCTTCGAGAAGGCGACCGGCGCGACGGTTACCCTGAAGCTGGCGAACTCGTCGCAGCACGCCGCATCCGTGCGCGCCACTGCGGGCGAATCCGACATGGACGTCGTGTTCATGGATGATGCCTTCGCCGCCCAGCTCAAGAACGAGGGCCTGACCGAAAAGCTCGACCGCTCCAAGCTCACCCACGCTGACGAGATCGTCCCTGACGCCTGGGGCGCGGACGACGCCTATGTCGTGGCGATGCTGAGCGCGACGACCCTCGTCTACAACCCGCAGACCGTGACCACGCCGCCGACCTCGTGGAAGGATCTGTTCGACCCGAAATATGCCGGCCGCGTCACCATCGGCGACATTTCCGGCACCACTGGCTGGCAGTTCCTGATGGCCGTCAACAAGATGGAAGGTGGCTCGCTCGAAGACATCACCCCCGGCCTGAAGGCGATCAAGCCGCTGGCCCAGAATTCGGTGGTGCTCTA
>JAEWHN010000045.1 GCA_023387775.1 Pseudomonadota bacterium
CCCGCGGCGCCGGGCCGCCCGCCCCCCCGCCCCCGCCCTTCTCTTTCGCCAAAGTGCGATGCCGGATCTCGGTTCCTCGAAGTTCCGGTGGGATTTGTGTTCGAAAAGCAGCAGGTGTCTGGATAGACCACCCACCGGATAAAAGCTCGCCTGCGAGTCTGCTCCGCGGGACCCCCTGCCCTATCTCTCCCTCCGACGCTTGGTCCGCCCCGACGGACTTGCGCGAAGGAGAGATTGTCATGAATCACTTTCTGAGGACCACCTTCTTTCCGAGCACCACCCTCGCCGCCGTAGCTCTGGCTACGAGTTTCCTGGCCGGCGTGCCGGCCGCACACGCCAACGTGCTGTTCTGGGACACGGACACCCCACTCTATGCACTGGCGAGCGGCATTTTCGGCGTCGCCGACCCTGTCTACACATTCGGCCCGCAGTACTACGATGCGCCGGTTATCGAGCCCGATTATTCCTACGTAGGCCCCGATGTTGGAGAGCCTCGCTTCACATATACCAGGCCGAACCTGGTGCCGAACTACAGCTACCAGAACTACATCAGCGCCCCCGTTTATGCCCCCACCAGAGCAGTGGCCGTATCGCTGCAGCCCTGGACACCGGCTTGGTATCGCTATTGTGAAGGGCGGTATCGGTCGTTCAACGCCACCACGGGCACCTTCACCGGCTACGATGGCCGCCAGCACTTCTGCGGCCGCTGAACGCGCCGAATTCAACTGATTGGACCTGAATGCGCTCGAATGGGCGGCCGATGCGCCGCCCATTTCAGCTTCAGCTCGCTTTTGCACAGCCAAGGGTTGCCGCGATCAAATTTCAGAGCATGCGCGCCTCGCCAGCTTACATCAAAAGGCCCTGCCCTATGTTTCCTCAGGCTGGGCTCGTCATTCCCCGGGCGGGCCCGTGGGAAGGAGATCGCCATGAACTATGTCCTCAAGACTACTGTGCTAGCTGCAACCGCGTGCGTGGCCTCGCTGGCTTTCCTGCCGGCGGCAAGTGCCCTGGATGAGCGTTACTATCCCCCTGAAACACTCTACAGGCTTCCAAACGGATCGCTGGCGGTGAACCCCGCATTGGTCGGGCCGACCTATGGAATCACGGCACCGAGCTATGGGATAGTAGGTCCGAACTATGTAGGGCCTCGTTATGGAATAACCGCACCGGGCTATCGGATAGGACCAAACTATGTGGGCCGGAGCTATGGAATAAGCGACTACTACTCCCGGCGTTACATCAGCCCCAGGGCGTACTATACGCCGCGCCGCGTGGTCATCGTGCCCAGGGCGCGGCCATGGTGGGGTTGGTACTAACACCACCATTGTCGGACCTCGAATCATGAGCTTGGCAGCAAAAGCCTGCTTTGGGCGGTTCGCTCGGGCCGCCCATTGCATGTCGTTTCGCGGCAATGGCAGCGCGTTCACAGCCGATCACATTTCAAGGCGCTGCAAATCCGTACAGGTTGCAAGCCAAGGCCTCACCCTTATTTCTCATTTCTGAGCTTGGCTCGTCGCTCGCAAGGCGAGCCTGCGAGAAGGAGACAGTGATGATCCATCCCCTCAAGACAACCGTTCTCGCCGCAGCCGTGGCTGCCAGCACAATAGCCTATACACCGGCGGCAGATGCCAACCCGGCGGCGGCCTGGTGGATAGCCGGCGGCATCGCGGCGGGTGCTTTGGTGGTAGCCGCGCTCGCATACCCCTCCTGGCGCGGCTATGGCCCCGCCTATGCAGGCACGGCACCACTTTACGCACCCAACTATGGGGGCACTGCGCCGCTTTACGCGCCTAACTACGTGGCCCCATCGCCTGACTATGTTGGAACCGCGCCGCTCTATCGCCCCGGTGTCGTGGTCGTTCGTGCGTGGTCGCCAGGATGGTTCCAGTATTGCCAAGCCCGCTACCGGAGCTTCAATCCACGTACCGGCACCTTTGTCGGCACCGATGGCCGGTTGCATTTCTGCGGCCGTTGACGGCAACGCTGCATGGTCCCTCGAGCCTGTCGAGGGACCTGCTCATCGCAAGTTCCACCCGCCGAACAGACGCCTGGCCAGCCGGCCCCCGTCGCCATTCCAAGCCGAAAGTGCTTCCGGCTTCATGAGCTGACAGGCTAGAGCACGACCACCGGCGTGCCAATGTCCACGCGCTCGTACAGGTCCTCGACGTGTTCGTTGACCATGCGGATGCAGCCATTCGACACCGCATGGCCGATGGTCCACGGCTCGTTGGTTCCGTGGATGCGATAGTAGGTGTCGTGCCCGCCATTATAGAGATACAGCGCCCGCGCGCCGAGTGGGTTGCCTGGGCCACCATCGACGCCATCGGCATATCGGGCATATTTGCGAGGATCGCGACGGATCATATCGTCGGTCGGCCGCCAATGCGGCCATTCTTCCTTGCGGCCGATCACCGCGCGGCCTGACCACTCAAGACCTGCCTTGCCCACGCCCACCCCATAACGGCGGGCAAGGCCGCGGCGCTCGACCAGATAGAGAAACCTCCTGTGCGGATCGACCACCACCGTTCCCAGCCCATATTGCCGTGAAAACGGGACTATTTGCGGCGCATATCTGGGATTGAGGACGAAGTGCTTCTTGTATCTGGCCGCGAAGGCGGCTTGCGGTGCCAGCATGGCCGTGGCCAGGCCCAGCATGAACGAACGGCGACTGAACATGAACTGCCTCTTCGAACACGGATATGCTTGAAAATCGACAGCTATTGTTTCGAAGATAGGTCGCCGTGCGGGTCGGTCCAGTGGCCGAAAGACAAGGCGGAACTGCTTGCCGCACCGCCCCTCAGTTCGCGGAAACGTCCTGATCGGCCAGCAATATCGAATCCGGCCGGCTCACCGGCACTCGGGTGCGCGAGGTCTTCCTTGCAAGTTCCTGCGCGCCGCTCTTTTGCAGCATCGCGCGGAAGCTCGGGTGCATGCCGCCGTCGGCGTAGGCATGAGTGGAAATCTCGCTGCCCTCGACGGCAGCCGCCTCGATGACGCGAGCGTCGGCCTCGCGCTTGGCGATCAGTGCCGGATCGGCAGCGATCGTCATGGGCGGGCAGGCGGCAAGCGGATCTTTCGGCTCGCCGCCCTCGAACTGGGCGTCGAACACATAGCGCCGTCCGCACGCCGAAACCATGGGCTGGCGGCGGCTGACGTCGAAGATGTCGTAGCCTTCCTTCAGGTTCTTCCAGAACGGCATATTCGGATCGTTGCGGTGCCGCACCATGTTTTGCGCCGTCATCCGGAACGGGAATGCCTGCACCTGGAACGAGGTCTGCCCGCCGCGCAGCGCCTCGCGCGCGACCGCATAGATTTCGGCCACGCCGTCGTCGGTCATCGCATAGCAACCTGCAGAGGAGCAGGCGCCGTGCACCATCAGCGCGTCGCCCGTATAGCCGAGCGCGCTCTCAAGCCTGTTGGGGAAGCCGAGATTGAAGGACAGGTAATACTGCGAAGCCGGGTTCAGCATTTTGGCCGAGACCTGGTAAAAGCCTTCGGGCGCCTGGCGGTCGCCGCTGTATTTCTTCGGGCCAAGCTTTCCCGACCACCTGCACATCGGATAGGTCTTCAGAAGCGCGTAGCGGCCGCTGCGGTCGCGCTTCCAGATTTCCAGCTCGCTTTCTTCCTTGAAGATGCGGATCAGGATCGGGTCCGACGGCTTCATCTGCCTAGCCTTCATCTGGCTGACGAGGCGCGCCGGAATGGGCTGGATGCCGCGGCTGTCGACGTCGAGCACGCTCGACACGCAGCCTGCCAGCGCCGTCGAAAGCGCCAGCACGGCCAAAGGAACAGCAAATCTGCGCAGCAGTTTCAAATCCGGTTCGTCCCCGAAAGCCAGTCGCCCGGTCTCCGCTTGCCCACCATCTGTGGCGGAACTGCGGGCGTCAAATCATGTTTGGCAACATTGTCCGCAGTCGTGGTTAACGAAACCTTGCCGGCGCAACGGACGGTCCGTCCCAAGCAAGACACTTGCTCACCCCTCGGCCTCGCTCTTGCCGTCCAGCAAGCGAAGCGCATTGCCCACGACCAGCAGCGATGCCCCGACATCCGCCGCGATCGCGCCCCACATGGTGGCGATGCCCACCGCCGTGAGTGCTACGAACAGCGCCTTGACGCCCAGCGCAAAGACGATGTTCTGCCGGATGACGCCCATGGCGCGCCTGGAATGGCGGATCAGCCACGGCACCTTGGAAAGATCGTCGGTCATCAGCGCGATATCGGCGGTCTCGATAGCCGTATCCGAGCCGATCGCGCCCATGGCGATGCCGAAATGCGCACGCGCCATGGCCGGGGCATCGTTGACGCCGTCGCCGATCATAGCGACCATCGCGTGGCGCTTCGTCAGTTCGTCGATGGCCTCGACCTTCTGGTCCGGCAGCAGTTCCGCCTTCACCGTGTCAATGCCGACCTGCCGCGCCACGCTCGTCGCCGCCGCGCGGTTGTCGCCCGTCAGCATCACGACCTCCTTCACGCCCTGTGAATGCAGCGCCGAAAGGATGGCCTTCGCCTCGGGACGGATAGTGTCGGCGAAGGCGATGACGCCACACAGATGCCCTTCCGAACCGACGACCACCACGGTGGCGCCGTTGCTTTCCATCTCGGCCACCTGTGCCGCGACGGTATCGTCGGCCTGGCCGCGTTCCACGGCATAGCGCCATGAGCCGAGCCAATAGGTCTTGCCGTTGAAGACGCCCTGCACGCCCTTGCCGGGCAGCAGCTTTATGCCCTCGCCGGCCATGGGTTCGACGCCCTCCTCCGCCATGTGGCGCATGATGGCGTCCGCCAGCGGATGCGAACTGCGCGCCTCAAGCGCGCCGGCGCGCTGCAGCAGTTCCTTCTCGTCGTGGCCCGAGAGCGGGATGACCCGCGTGACCTGCGGCTCGCCCTTGGTCAGCGTGCCGGTCTTGTCCATGGCCAGCGCCGTCAGTTTCGCGGGCAGTTCGATGAAAGTGCCTCCCTTGATCAGCACGCCGTTGCGCGCGGCAGAGGCAAGCGCGGCCACGATGGAGACCGGCGTGGAAATGACCAGAGCACAAGGGCAGGCGATCACCAGCAGCACCAGCGCATTGTAGAACCAGGCGCCCCATTCGCCGCCCAGCAGCAGCGGCGGCACCAGAAATACCAGCAGCGCCAGGACCATCACCGCCGGCGTGTAGACGCGCGCGAAGCGCTCCACCCACTGCTCGACAGCCGCACGGCGGCTGTGCGCGTCGGAGACCATGCGGATGATGCGAGCCAGCGTCGTGTCCGTCGCGGCGCGGGTCGATTCAACCTCCAGCAGCCCCTCGCCGTTGATGGTGCCGGCAAAGACCTCGTCGCCTGCTTCCTTGGCGACCGGAAGGCTCTCGCCGGTGATCGGCGCCTGGTTCACGGCACTGGCGCCCGAGACGATGCGGCCGTCGAGCGCGATGCGGTCGCCGCCGCGCACGATGAAGCGGCTGCCGACCGGCACATCGGCCGCCTGCATCTCGCGCTCGCCGCTTGCATCCTTCACCCGAACAACGGGCGGGGCCAGATCCAGCAGGGCCGAGACCGCATTGCGCGCGCGGCCCACGCTCCAGCTTTCGAGCATCAGCGAAAGGGCAAACAGGAAGGCAACGGTGGCCGCCTCGAACCAGTCGCCGATGATCAGCGCGCCGGCCACGGCCACCATCATCAAAAGGTTCATGTCCGGCGACAGGCGCTTGAGCGCATACCAGGCCTTGATCGCAACGAAGCGCGCGCCGGTGATGACGGACAAAAGCAGCGCCGCCTGTTCGGCCGTAGGCGCGCCCTCCGGGTGGTGGAAGCCCATGATCTCGAGGAAGGACTGCCCCGGCGAGGTCATGACGTGGATGACAAAGCCGGCAAGCAGGAACAGCCCGCTGAGCGCGGTGAACAGCTTCTGCTCGGCCAGCCGCGCATCCTTGGCCGGCGGCGCGCCTTCCTGCCACGGTTCGGCCCGCAGGCCAGTGGCGGCGATGGCCGATATGATCGTGCCGCTCTGGATCGATCCGGCGCTGGCGAGAACGGTCATGCGGCCGTTGAGCACGTCGAAGGCCAGATGGCTGTCGCCGCCAACCACGGGGCCGACGGCCGACTTCAACGTCGCCACTTCCTCGGCGCAGTCCATGCCGAACACGCGGAAGCTGCGGCCGGTAACCACCGGCGCGGACGCGATCTCGGCATCGACCTCGCCGTGGTCGTGGTCGCAGCAGCCGCCATGATCATGTCCGTGCGCGTGGCTGTGTTCCTGCGCATGGTCATGCAAATGCCGGTGGCTTTCCGATGGGGTATTGTTGCCTTGATCGCTGCCGCAGCAGGCTTGCTCCAGCTTTATGAGGTCGGCGTCTTTCCGGGCGGACATGGCTTGCTCCTGTTCGTACAGGAACGGCGTAACACCTCTAGCAACTAGAGCTACAAGAGGCTCTTTGAACTTTTTCTCGAAATGGATTTTTGCGGCCTACACCCCCACCCCTAGCCCCTCCCCACAAGGGGGAGGGGACCATTTGCTGCATGGCCGCCCAACCTAAGCTCTGTCGTCTTGGCATCGACGGGGCGAGATTCCCCTCCCCCTTGTGGGGAGGGGTTAGGGGTGGGGGTATTTTCACAAGCGGTGGCAAACTTGGCGAACCTTGACGCAGCAGCGCGCCAGCCTCATATCTCTAGAGACTAGAGCTTTCAAAGGAACCAAGAATGCTGACCATCGGCGAGCTGTCGCGGCAAACCGGCGTAAAGATCCCGACCATCCGCTACTATGAGCAGATGGGGCTGATGGATGCCGCCGAACGGTCGGAAGGCAACCAGCGCCGCTACACGCGCGAGGAACTGGATCGCCTGTCCTTCATCCGCCATGCCCGCGATCTGGGCCTGACCATCGAAGCGATCCGCAAGCTTATCGACCTCAGTCGGCATCCCGACCGCCCCTGCGCCGATGCCGACCGCATCGCGAGCGAGCAATTGCACGCCGTGCGGGCGAAGATCGAGAAGCTGAAGCGGCTGGAAAGCGAACTGGAGCGCATCGCCAACCATCCGCATGGCGACCAGGTGAAGGATTGCTACGTCATCCGCGCACTTGCCCATCACGAGCTTTGCGAACACGAGCATTAAGGCTCGACTGGCCCCGCCTCATCCTCGGCAGGGCAATCGCATATGGCACGGCCTACCCCCGCTCCGCCTCGCTTCGCTCGGCACCTCTCCCCCTCAAAAGGGGAGAGGAAGGGCGCCAAGCTCGCGGACGGCGTTTCCTCTCCCCCGTCGATCGGGGGAGAGGTGGTTTGCGAAGCAAACCGGAGTGGGGGTCGAATTTTCTATCCGAGATCATCCTGTTCTAAGCGCGTTCACCGCCGGAACAAAATCTCCCCGGTTCCGGCCACCGCATTGTCGCCGCCGAACTTGCCCGGTGTCGAACCCAGCAACGGGCCTTCCAAAATCCCCTCCGCCACCAGATAACGATCGAACACGGCGGCAAACACGCTGTCGGGCGCGCCGCATTCGACGAAGCTGGGTGACAATTCTTCCGGCATGCGATCGAGCAGGATCGAGCCGCGCCGCATCAGATAGCCCGGCATGCACCCAACCCCGCCGGTAACCACCAGCGTGCCGGCAATCATGCGCGCGCCGGCATAGTCGCCGCAGCCTTTCAGCACCGCCGCCACGCCGCGCCGCATCCGGTCGCCGGCATGGTCGCCGGCGCGGCCACGCACGATCAGCACGCCGCCATTCATGCCGGCAAGTTCGCCCGCCAGCGGCCCGGCGAGATGGTCGCCGGCATCGCCGAGAATCTCCAGCCGGCCCTTGCGCATGCAGGAACCGGCATGCGGCCCGGCGCTTCCCTCGACCAGAAGCTGCCCGCCACGCATTTTTCGGCCCGTCTGCGCGCCGACATCGCCGGCGACGCGGATGCTGCCTTCTGCCATGCCGGTGCCGACGCCATCGAAACGAGAACTGCCGCCTTCAAAAACGATGTTTTTCACGTCGCTGCCGGACATACGGAAGATGTCGCCAACTTTCAGCCCGCGCTTGGACATTCCGAGCCGGATCTCGCCGATCTCGCTGGCCGACAGCCCTGCCAGTCCCTCCGGCGTCAGCGGCGAAAGGTCGAGCCGTTCCGGCGGGGTCTCGCGCAAGGTGAAGGTGAGCGGCTTCACGGCAGCAATTCCTTCAGATGGTAGTGGAACTTGCCCAGCTTGCCGCCATAGTTGCCGGCGCTGATGCGCGAGGCGCCCTTCTCCGGCCCCAGCGCCGTGACTGCGCCGATGCCTGCCCTCATTGCGGCCGCCACCGCATCGCTGGTCTCGCCGTCGATGACGATTTCCAGCACGGCGTTGTCGTCCGGGCCGAGCTCGCTCTTCACCACGCCCCGCAGCGTGGGCGCGAAGGCGTCGTTGGTCGAAGCCATCATGCCCCTATATTTGCCGCCGACCTTGGAGCCCGAGCGCACGATGCCGCCCGGAAACGGCATGATCGCTCCCGGCACCTTCTCGATCGCCTCGACCGCCGCTTCCGCCGCAACCAGCGCCTTGGCGTTGGAGGACGCGACCAGCAGCAGGTTGCCGCCGCCGACCGCCTCCTTGGTCAGCCCCGTCGTCGCCTCGCACAAGAACTCGCCGTCCATCACCGGCACGCGCCAGAAATGCCGCCCGCCGAACTTTTTTGACACCTGCCAGCCGTCGCCGAAATAGCGAAGTGCGGCACCAAGCTTGAGATCGGCGGTGCCTTTCAGCCCGGCAAAGCAGGCGCTGCCCGGCGAGGTCAGCACGCACTGGCCGAGCCGGTTCTGCAGCTGTTTCTGTAACTCGTCGGTACTGACGGCAAAGATCATCACCCGGCAGCCCGGCCGGCCGTCGGGCGTCTCCGAGGCAGGCAGTTCCACGTCGATAGCTGCCTCGCAGCCGCAACCGATCACCGAGGTGGCGAAGCCGGTCATGGTGATTGCCGCCTGCCGCGCCCATTTGCGGTTGGGTCCGGTGATGATGATGGCGGTGGCGCGCATGCCGAAGGCTTCGGCAAAGGTGTCGTCGATGGCGACGCCGTTGACCGTCAAGCGTTGCATGACACCTCGCTGAAGGGTTGCTCGCGCTGGATCGCTGAATCGGGAAAGTCGAACCAGTTCAGCGACAGGCCGTAGCGATCCTGGTGATAGGTCTCCAGCCGCTTCACCATCGCCTTGTCCGGCTCAGGCTTCAGCCGCAGCGTCTTGCCCCAGCGATAGTTTTTGACGATGCCGTCCTCAACCACCAACTCGCCATTCTTCAGCACGAAGGCGGCCGAGCGGAACATCTGCGCGATGTCTCTGCCCTTGCGATAGACCGCCACGTCGGCCAGCGCCCCTGCCCCGAGGTGGCCGCGATCCTTCAGCCCCAGCAGCCTGGCGGGTGCGGCCCGCGTCATGATCGCGATTTCCTCAAAAGTGTATTCGCGCGTCAGCGAGGGCAGCGTCGAGAAGTGCAGCGCGCGCTGCGAAAGCCCTTCCATGGCTTTCGCGCGCGCCTCGCGGCTCATCAGAAGCTCGAAGATCTCGGGATAGGCGGTGAACGGCGCGCCATTCGGGTGATCGGTGGTGAAGAACACCCGCCACGGATCATCGATCAGCAGGAACAGCTCCAGCCCGATCGCCCACTGCAGCGAACCATAAAAATCCTCGCGATAGCGGTGGGGCACGATGCCGCCGCCATTGGCGTCGCCGTCGAAGATCACCGACTTCCTCGGATTGGCGGTGCCGCGCGCGGAAAACTGCCGCAGCACGTCGGAGGAAATCGTCACCGTCTGGCCGAACATCACCTGTCCGACATCGATGGTGATCTCGGGCGTCGAATTGACGAGCTCGGCAAGCCGCGCCGCCCCGGAAGAGAAGCCGCGCTTGCCCTCGGTGCCGTAGCCATAGAACTGCAGATGCGCCAGATGCAGCGGCAGCCCTTCCGCCGCCGCCATGGTCTCCGCAGCCGTCTCCGGCGCGCCGGGCACGCCGAGATTGTTGCAGTGGACGTGCAGCGGATGCGGAATGCCGAGCGAGGTCACCGCTGCCTGCAGCGTCTTGACGATGCTGCGCGAGCTGGTGCCGTAGAACGGCACGACATCATCGAAGGAGAAGCTGCGCACATTCTCCTTGAAGGCCGCCGCCGCGCCGGCATTGATGACCTTGACCCCGAGCGCGCGGCTGGAAGCCACGGTCCAGGCGACATAATCCTCGATCATCCGCGGCGAAGCCCTGTCGCGGATCATCGAGAGCAAAAAATCGTCGTTGCCGAGGATAGCCAGCGTCGCCTTGTCGATGATCGGAATGTCGGCAAGTTCGAGATGGGTGTGCAGCGCGGCACCGGGCGACATGGCCGGCTCGACCACCGTGGTGAAACCCATCTGCGCATAGAGACGGCCGGTCTCGAACGTCGTCCAGCCGACCTGCGACAGCGGGGTGGCGGACGGGCGCGGCGCATGCGCCCTGTGGTGCTCGGGCAGGAGCAGCCGGGCCGTGTTCACATTGCCGCCGCCGATATGGGAGTGGATGTCGATGGCGCCCGCCATCACGACGCAGCCGGTGGCGTCGAGGGTCACATCAGGCTGCCGGCCCGAAGGCGCCGCAACGATCATCTCGTCCTCGATCCAGAGATCGCCCTTGCCGACGCGGCCGTTTACGGGATCGACGATCTCGCCGCCGGTGATCCTGGTCAGCATGGCAGCGCCTCTTCATGCGGCAGGTGTTCGGCGATCTGGCGCAGCACGGCCGCGGCAGACGGCAATTCGCCTGGCGCCTTTGCCTCGAGCGCCGCCAGCGTGCCGATGCGGCTGGAATAGACGACCGCGTCGTGGTCGACGCCCGGCGTGCCGATGGCAATGGTGACGGCTGCTCCCGCGATCGGCTTGTCGGTCCTGGCAAGCGCGACAAGGGCGAGCCCCTCATGGGCGGGCACCTGCCCGGCATCGGCCGAGACGACCAGATGCAGGTCGGCCTCGCCCTCGGCGATCATTCGCGCCACGTCGAAGCGCCATGGGTCGAACTCGGCATAGCCGCGCGCCAGCCCCGTGCGCAGCGGAAAACCGCTTGTCCAGGTTGAAGCCTGCACGCTGCCCCAGCCGTTCTCGCTCGCCGGCAGATGCAGCGCGGAGGCGCGGTGCTTGCGGTTGATGTCGGCGATCAGCCCTTGCACCATTTCGAGGCCGAGCCCCCCGAGGG
>JAEWHN010000072.1 GCA_023387775.1 Pseudomonadota bacterium
GAATGGAGTCGACGATCTGCTTGACCGTATCCGGCCCCGCGGCTTGTTCGGCCTTCTGGAAAAGGGTCTGGCCGGCCTGCTTGATCTGGTCTGCGTCGAGCCCGCTGGCGCGAAGCTGCGCGATGCCGTTCACCAGAGCGCCGGCCTTTTCGCCCAGGAGCCCGCCGATCGCCGAGGTGATGGAACCCAGAAGCCCGCCGCTTTCGCCGCCGGACTGTGCGGCGGCCATGACGTCGTAGCTGTGGGCCAGGTCTTCCGCGCCGGGAACGGCGGCGAAGAGCCCTGCGACGCGCTCTTCGCCTGCCTCGTGCTCGAACATCGACAATATGGTGCCAACGGCCATTTCAGCCTTGGCCTGGTCGAGGCCGCTTTGGTTCGAAACCGCGACGATGATTTCTTGCGCGTTCATGGTTGCGGCCTCACTGGCCGGTGTTCAGCCGAATGTTGCAGTCCTTCCAGTATTTCTTCCAGGTTTCGTTGCCCGAAATCTTGCCGGATGCCTTGTCGGCCTTCCACTCGGCCTTGCATTCGTGGACGCGTTGCCGGAAGCCCATCTTGCGCGGCTGATGCTGCTGGCCGCTCGGGCTCGTCGTTGCTGCCACGGGGACTATCTGGGCGGCGGTAGGGTTGGCGGCAAAGCCGCAGGTGGGAAACGCCAGGAACGCTGCGCCGGTTGCCAAGGCGCTCGCTGACAGCAAGGTCCTGAAGGTCATTGCACTTCTCCTTCGTTGACGTCGTCGCCTGTTCCGGCACGATCAGTCTGTGCCGACAGCGACATCTGCGGGGGTGCGCGGCAGGTGCGGTGCACTGGCGGCTAGGCGAGCCCGCAATGAAAGCCTTGCCCCTGAGATGTGGCGTTGCCGCCGGGCTGACAGCGATTGACGAAAATTTGATGAGGCTGGACCATGCCGGGCGCTCGCATATTTGCTCGGTGGAACGGGAGGCAGGAGGAAGCGATGAACAGACCGGCCATTACGCAGGCGATGATCGACGCCTATGACGAATACACGCATTTGACGCTCGACCGGCGCGGCTTCATGGAGAAGCTGACCAAGCTGGCGGGCTCCGGCGCCGCAGCCGCCGCGATCGCGCCGCTGCTGGCCGCAAACGCTGCACAGGCCGCGATCGTGGCGGAGGACGATGCGCGGGTGAAGGGCCAGGACATCACCTATCCGGGCTCCAAGGGCGAAATGAAGGGCTACCTGGTGCGCCCGGCGGCCGCGGGCGGCAATCTCGGCGCGGTCATCGTCATCCACGAGAACCGGGGGCTGAACCCGCACATACGCGACGTGGCGCGGCGCATTGCGCTGGAAGGTTTTATCGCTCTCGCACCGGACTTTCTTTCGCCGCTTGGCGGCACGCCGTCCGACGAGGACAAGGCGCGCGAAATGTTTGGGCGGCTCGCGCCTGAGCAGACCGTCGCGGACGGGCTGGCCACCGTGGCTTATCTGAAGCAGATCGATGGCGGCAACGGCAAGGTCGGCGCGGTGGGCTTCTGCTGGGGCGGCGGCGTGGTCAACGATCTGGCGGTTAACGCGCCTGATCTTGATGCGGCGGTGGCCTATTACGGACGCCAGCCAAAGGCCGAGGAGGTGGCGAATATCCATGCGCCGCTATTGCTGCATTATGCCGGCATGGACGAGCGCATCAACGCCGGCATCGAGCCCTACAAGCAAGCGCTGGAGGCGCAGGGCAAGAAGTTCACGATCTACGTCTACGAAGGCGCCCAGCATGCCTTCAACAACGACACCTCCGAAGCGCGCTACAACAAGGCGGCGGCCGATCTCGCATGGGGGCGCACCATCGCCTTCCTCAAGGAAAAGCTTGGAGGGTGAGGCGCAAACCTCTCAACCTTCGTTAACGCCTTCACGCCTGCTTGGTTAATGCGAAGCGGGCGAGCGCGGCCTGATTCTCTCGGGCTGGGCTCGCTTCAAAAGCAGATTTTCTGGGAGAGGGAGGTTCGCCGCGGCGCATGCGCCTCGCAGGCTGCGCAAATACAGATTCAGTTTACCTTGCGGCGACGCTGGTTTCTTGCAGATGTGATGATCGCGCGGGCGTAGATCATCTTCATCGGGATAGGAAGCTGAAGACGTTCTATGCGGTAGAGCTCGTTGTTTATTGTCTTCAACGCGCGCCAGAAATCGTAGTCACTTATCGAGTGGTCGGATGCAAGGCGGCTGGAGAGCTGCGCCACGTCAATCTTCATGCCAAATTCTCCGAACGTTGCCGCCCGCCACCGTTCCGGTCGTTGAGTCGAATCGTCGGGATTGTGCCCGCCACGCGGGTGGGATCAATCCGCCCCTTGGCTCAAACTGTGCAAAAACCCTTAAGGTTAATGTGTCACTCTCCGTTAAGATTTTAACGATTGGCGCGATTTCCCGCGCTTGTTCAGCGCAAATGCACCGACGCGGCAGGCATCGCGCGATGCCCGCCGTTGGCCCTGCCCCGAGGTGAGCGGCGCGGTGTCGCAGGAAGATGGCTTGGGCGGTCAGCTGGCCTTGCGCTTGATGCCGATGGAGCGTCCGGCGCGCTCCGGCATCGGCAGGGCAGCGTGCGCGGCACCCATGGCGTCGACCCTGGCCTGGATGTCTTCGGGGAAGGAGGCGACCTTCGGGCCCGACATGTCGATATGCAGCGACAGCGTCTCAGAGGTGGCGGCCAGCCAGCCGTCCACATGGCGGATTTCCTGATAGGCGCGCAGCCGCTTTTCGTCATGATCGATGAGCTGGAAGCTGACCGTGACCTTGTCGCCCAGATGCAGTTCGCGCACGTAGCAGATGTGCACTTCCGCCGTGTAGATCGTGAGCTTGCGGTCACGGGCATAGTCCGCTCCCATGCCCAGCAGCTCCAACGCCCCGTCGGAGCCGCGGTCGAAGATCACGTTGTAATAGGCCATGTTGAGATGGCCGTTATAGTCGATCCAGTCTTTCTCGATCTCCATCTCCTGGGAGACGAACGGGGCCTGGATGGTCATTGACAGCTTCCTCATTTGGCGATTGTTGGATGCAACACACTTAGACTCTTCTCGCCGGCCGCTCATGGTCCAATAGCGGAGGAAAGCATGGCTCTTAGCGACGTGGCGACGGTTGAACGCGACGAGGATGGCATCGCGGCGGTGCTCGGCATCCTCAAGCAGCGTTTCGGCGAGCGGTTCCAGACCGGCGCATCGGTGCGCGAGCAGCATGCGCACACCACCACCTATATCCCCACCCAGGCGCCGGACGGGGTGGTGTTTCCGGAAACGACGGAAGAGGTGCAGGAGATCGTGCGCGCCTGCGCGGCGCACCGCGTTCCGGTGATCGCCTTCGGCACCGGCACCTCGCTTGAGGGGCATGTGAATGCACCGGGCGGCGGCATCTCGCTCGACACCTCGCGCATGAACCGCATCCTCGCCGTCCATGCCGAGGATCTCGATTGCGTGGTGGAGCCCGGTGTGACGCGCGAGGCGCTGAACACCCATCTGCGCGACACGGGCCTGTTCTTCCCCATCGATCCGGGCGCGAATGCCAGCCTCGGCGGCATGGCGGCGACGCGGGCATCCGGCACCAATGCGGTGCGCTACGGCACCATGCGCGACAACGTGCTGGCGCTGACGGCGGTGATGGCCGACGGCCGCGCGGTCACCACCGCCCGGCGCGCCAAGAAAAGCTCGGCCGGCTACGACCTGACACGGCTTCTGGTCGGCTCGGAAGGCACGCTCGGCATCATCACCTCGCTGACCTTGAAGGTCTACGGCATCCCGCAGGCGATTTCGGGCGGCGTCTGCCCGTTTCCGTCGGTGGAAGCGGCCTGCAACGCGGTGATCGCGACGATCCAGATGGGCATTCCGGTGGCGCGCATCGAACTGGTCAACCAGTTGCAGATGCGGGCGATCAAGCAACATTCAGGGCTCGACTATCCCGAAAGCCCGTGCCTGTTCGTGGAGTTCCACGGCAGCGAGGCGAGTGTGGCCGAGCAGGCGCAGAGCTTTGGCGAGATCGCGGCCGAGCATGGCGGCGGCCCATTCCTGTGGACCAGCGTGGCGGAAGAGCGGACAAAGCTGTGGAAGGCGAGGCACGAAGCCTATTGGGCCTCGCTGACGCTGCGGCCCGGCGCAAAAGGGCTTTCCACTGACGTCTGCGTGCCGATCTCGCGCCTGGCCGAATGCATCGCCGAGACCGAGGCCGACATTGCCCGCATGGGTCTGATCGCGCCGATCGTCGGCCATGTCGGCGACGGCAATTTCCACGTTCTGGTGCTGATGGATGCGAGCGATCCGAAGGAGGTGGCGCAGGCGGAGGAATTCGTCGGCCGGCTGAACATGCGCGCCATTTCCATGGACGGCACCTGCACCGGCGAGCACGGCATCGGCCAGGGCAAGATGGGTTTCCTGGAGCACGAGCTGGGCGAGGCGGTAGCCGTGATGCGCTCGATCAAGACCGCGCTCGATCCGCAGAACATCCTCAATCCCGGAAAAATCCTGCCGCGCTGACGCAAGTGGATGGAGCTTTTGGACAAAAGCTCTGTGCTCTTGCCCTTGACCCTTCCGGGATCGCGCCAAATTTCCAGACTGGAAGCGCGCATAGCCGAGGAGCAAGCGAGATGGCGATTTCACGCAAGGAAGAAGCCCGGGCCCTGAATGCGGACGAGCGCGAGCTGGTGGAAAAATCCCACCACCCGCAAATCCAGAACCTTTCCGACGCCGAACTCCACGACCTGGTCAAGCTGATGCGCGAGCGGCGCGACAAGGCGCAAGGCGATGTGTTTCGCCGCCGGCGCGAAATCCGCGGCAAGGGCGTACCCAAAGGCACCAAGCCCGTGACCGGCGATGCGGGCTCCCGCACCAAGCTCGCCGTGCTTGCCATGGCCATGCGTCGCGTGAATACGGAAGTGGAGCGCCGCCAGCAGCTCGCGGCAAGCATGCAGCAGATCGAGAACTCGCGCCGGGCGCTGGCCATGAAGCAACAGGCCGAGGCGCGTGAGCCCGACTTCAACACCCGCCACGCCCATAGCGGCATGCGCGCGGTGGAAAGCGGCAAGACCAAGAACCTGATCCGGCCGATGGAGCTTGGCCGCCAGCGCAAGGCCGGCAAGGTGGCGCAGGCCAAGCGCGACACGCGCGGACATCACGCGCTCTGAGCGCGGCGCGCGGCTGACATGCGCGGCTGCCAGCATCATGCGGTCGGGCGGGTTCTGTGCATCCGGCCAAGATGCCTCTTTATCGACACGCTCATCCGGGTAGAGTGCAGGAGCGTTTGGGGCGATTTGTCGGAGTAAGATGCTGGCCCGACTTTTTGTATTTGTGGGCGGATTGATCGTGCTGGCGCTGACGGCAGCGCTCGTGGCTCCGTATTTTGTCGACTGGACCTCCTACCGCGCCGATTTCGAGCGCGAGGCGAGCGTGATTCTCGGGCGCCGGGTGACGGTGGAAGGGGCCGCCACTGCGCGCCTGCTGCCGTTTCCGTCGGTAACCTTCTCGGATGTCGCGGTGGGCGGCTCTGCCGACGGCGAGCCCGCGATGACGGTCGAAAAATTCTCGATGGATGCCGAGCTGGCGCCATTCATGCGCGGCGAATTGCTGATCTTCGACATGCGGCTGGTGCGCCCGAGGGCGACCATCGACATCGCGGCCGAGGGAACGGTCGACTGGGCGATGCGGCCGTCCTCGCCCTTCGATCCACGGAGGATCGCGCTGGAGAAGCTGACCGTGACGGACGGAGAGGTCGTGATCCGCCACGCCGCCGGCGGGCGCGAGCATCGCCTGGCCGAGATCAATGCCGAGGTTTCGGCGAAATCGCTCGCCGGCCCGTGGCGGGCCAACGGCACCGCGCTGGTGGACGGCATGCGGACCGCAATTTCCGCTTCTACCGGCACGTATGACGAGGAAAACGGGCAACTGCGCGTCAAGGTGAGGGCCGAGCCCGAGCACTATCCGGTCGCCATCGAGGCCGACGGCAATGCCCGGATCGAAAACGGTGCTGCGCTCTATTCGGGCCAGTTCAAGATCCTCGGCGAGGAGCGCGCGGCGGAAAAACTGCGCGGCGGCGACGGCGAAATGGTCAAGGCGGCAGGGCTGAAAGCCGAGCCGGGCTTCCGGCTGAACGGCCAGTTCTCGCTCGACCACCGCAAGCTTGGAATCGACACTTTCCGCTTCGAGACCGGGCCGCTGGACAACCCCTATACGGCCGACGGCACGGCTTTCATCGATCTCGGCACCGCCCCGCGCTTTTCCATCGAGGCCAAGGGCGCTCAGGTGCGCTTCGACGAAGCGGTCGCAGGCGACGAGACCGACGCGGGGCTGACGCTGGCGGAGCGCATCGCCGCGCTGGAAAAGGCGCTTTCCAACCTGCCCAAGCCTGGCATGCCGGGCAGCATCGACGTCAACCTGCCGGCGATCGTGGCCGGCGACACGACGGTGCGGGACGTGCGCCTGTCGGCCGAGCCCGCCGAGGGCGGCTGGGCGGTAAAGTCGCTGGCTGCGACATTGCCGGGCCGCACCACGCTGGAGGCCGATGGCCTGCTGCGCACCGAGGGCGATTTCGGCTTCAAGGGTTCGCTGCTGCTTGCGGTGGGCCAGCCTTCCGGCTTTGCCGCCTGGGTGGCCTCTGACGTCGATGAGGCGATCCGCCGCCTGCCTGCCGCCGGCTTCAAGGCCAAGGTGGACATGACCGAGCAACGCCAGGTTTTCGACGACCTCGAACTGATGCTCGGCAAGGCGAAGTTTTCCGGCCGTATCGACAGCCGGCAGCCGGCCGAGATACGCCCATCGGTGGCGATCAGGCTCGACGGCGAGGCGCTGGACGTTGACGGGCTTTCGGCCTTCGCCTCGCTCTTCGTCAGCGACAAGGGCGCCAACCGCTTCGCCGACCGCGACCTCGACTTCGACATCAAGGCCGGGCCGGTTTCGGCAGGCGGGCTGACCGCCGACAGGATAGACACGGCGCTGAGGTTGCGCAGCGGCCTGCTGGAGATCGACCGGCTGTCGATCGACGGGCTGGCCGGTGCTTCGCTGAGCGCGACTGGCCGGATCAAGGACTTTCCGCAAAGCCCGACCGGCAATCTGGACGCCTCAATCGTTTCGGTAGACCTTGCGCCGTTGATCGGGCTGGCGGCGCAGCACTATCCGGAAAACTTGCTGCTTGCGGGATTGGCCTCTCGCGCGGCGGCGCATCATGGCCTGTTCGAGGATGCGCGCATTGACGTGGTGGCCAATGCTGCGGCCAATGGCGATGGCGACACCGGGCTGACGCTGAGCGTGCAGGGCAGTGCCGGCGACTCGGCGATCTCGGCCTCCCTTTCGGCCAACGGGCGGCCCGACGAACTCGACCGCGCGCCGCTTGACCTGTCGTTGTCGGCGCATAATGACGACGCGACCGCTTTGATGGCGCTTGCCGGCCTGCCGACGCTGCCGCTCGGCCTGACGGGCCCCGGCGAGTTTTCCCTCTCTGCCAAGGGCGCGGTCGCGGGCGGGCTGGACACGTCTTTCCGCTTCGGCGGCGACGGCTTTTCCGCCTCGTTCGAGGGCATGACGGGCTATGTCGAGGGGCAGGCGCGCGCGAAAGGCGACATGAAGCTGGATGCGCAGGACATCGAGCCGTGGATGATGACGGTCGGCTTTGGCCTGCCTGGGATGGTCTTGGGCACGCCGCTGACGCTCTCCGCCGAGGCCGACTACGAAAGCGGCTTGCTGGTGCTCGACAAGATCGAAGGCGCCGTAAATGAGGGCGCGATTTCGGGCGCCGTCAATGTCCAGGCGAAGAACGACGTGCCGCAGCTGACCGGCGCGCTGGCGCTGGACGAGCTGAACCTCGATCCGGCCATTGCGATGGTGCTGGGCCACCAGGCGGTTGCGCCCACCGGCAAGGACTGGTCGGAGGTTGCCTTCCAGCCGAGGCCGCTGGCGCCCTTTGCAGCCAATCTCGACCTGACGGTCGCCACGATCACCGCAGCCGGAACGAACACCGCCTATGATGCCCACCTGGCGCTGAAGCTGGACGAGGAGGGGCTGCGGCTTTCCGATGTGGAGGCAAAGCTCTTCGAGGGCCGGCTCAAGGGTCTGTTCGAGATCAAGAACAACGGCGGCACAGGCCTGATATCCGGCCAGCTCAAGCTGGACGACGCCGATCTCGCGGCGGCGCTGCCCGAAACCGGGCTGGCCGGCCGCGCCGATATCGCCGCCGCTCTGTCGGCGAGCGGCAAGTCGGTAAACGGTCTGGTGGCCGCGCTTTCCGGCTCGGGCACGGCCTCGCTGAAAGGGCTCGTGGTTCCGGGGGTTAACCCCGAAGCATTGCCGACCCTGATCGAAAAGGCAGACGCAATCGGCCGTGACGTCAACGCGGCGCGCACGGCGGCTTTCGCGCCGGAGATCGTCGCTTCCGGGAGCCTGGCGGCCGGTGATGCCGACATTGCGTTCAGCGTGGCCGCGGGCGTGCTGCGCGCGCCGCCCTTCAGCTTCGAAACGCCGAAGGCGAGGCTTTCGAGCGACCTGCGCGCCGACCTTAATGCCGGCACGGTGGCGGCCGACGGCACGATTGCCTACGCGCCGGGCGATGAGGCGCTGGTGGGCTCGGAACCCAGCCTTCGCTTCAGCCTTTCGGGCCCGCTTGCCGCACCGAGGCGGACGCTGGACAGCGACCCGCTGGGTCAGTTCCTGACGCAGCGCGCGCTTGAGCGCGAGCAGGCAAGGGTTGAGGCCATGCAGGCCGAGGTGCTGGAAAAGCAGCGGCTGCGTCGCGAGGCGCGCTACTACACCGCGCTGCAGCAGGAACGCGAACGCGCTGCCGAGGAAAAGCGCCGGCGCGAGGCGGAGGAGGCGCGGCTGAAGGCGGAGGCCGAGGCCAGGGCACGCGCTGCAGCCGAAGCCCAGGCAAAGGCGGAAGCCGAAGCAAAAGCAAAGGCAGAGGCCGAGGCGAGAGCCGCCGAGCAGGCGGCAGCGCAGAAGGCCGAAGCGGAAGCCAAGGCGCGGGTCGAAGCCGAAGCTGCGGCCAAGGCGAAGGCAGAAGCGGAGAAGAAGGCGAAGGCCGAAGCCGCGGCCAGGGGCAGGGCGGAGGCTGAAAGGAAGTTGGACCAGGCGCCGGATATTGAGCGAGAGCCCCTGCCGCCACCGCCAAGGCCAAACCAGCTAGCGCCCGGTGGAGCGAACACCTTCGATCCCGAATCGATAGAAGAGCTGCTGCGTAACCTGGAGGACGGTGGCGGCTGAGAGCGCCACGGCGGCCGTATCGAGTAAAACTGCTTGGTGCTGTCGGGTTTCTGTCGGTTCGTGCGTCTAGAGGGAAAGCGACAAACCGTGGAGACGAGAATGACCGCCGCAGCCGAAACCACCCCGACCCCCGACCGCGAACTGGTGCTGACCCGCATCATCGATGCTCCGCGCGAGAAGGTTTTCCGTGCCTGGACCGACGCCGAACTGCTCAAGCAATGGTTCGCGCCGCTGCCCTGGACCACGCCATCGGCCGAACTCGACGTGCGGCCCGGCGGCTCCAGCCTGATCGTGATGCGAGATCCCGACGGCAACGACTATCCCAACCGCGGCGTCTATCTGGAGGTGTTGGAAAACGAGAGGCTCGTGTTCACCGACGCCTATACGGAGGCGTGGCAGCCGTCGCCAAAGCCGTTCTTTACCGGGGTGCTGACCTTTGAGGATGTGGGCGGCAAGACGAGATACACCGCCCGCGCGCGCCACTGGACCGTGGAGGACCGCGACGCGCACGAGAAGATGGGTTTTCATGAGGGCTGGGGCCGCTGCACCGACCAGCTGGCAGCGCTGGTGGCGAAGCTTTAGAGAGGCGCCGCGCACTTTCCTTAAGCAGATCCGGCTCTGCTGAACTCGCCGGCCTCTTGCCGGCGGGGTGGCTAGTCCCCGCCGCCTAGGCCGACGAGTGCAACCGGCGCGGTGACGGTGCGGCTGTCGAAACCGGCGATCAGGGGGCGCGCCTTCTCGATCGCCGCCTGCACCTGGGGCAGGGCAAGTGACGCCTTGTGGCTGGCCTCATCGACCCAGACTTCGGTGATCCAGATGGCGGCGTCGTGGGCGGGGTCGGTCGCGACGACATAACTGAGACAGCCTGGCAGGCGCGGCGGGCCTGCCTGCATGATGGCGACCAGTTCGTCGCGCTTGCCGGGCTGCGCGATCATCCTGCCGATAAGCCCGTACATTGTCCGCGCTTGCGCAGGCGTGCCGGGCACGCCGGCACTGTTGCGCTTGGCCCAGTCCAGAACATGGAGCCGCAGCGCGGAAGAGAGATTGGCCTCGCGCGGACGCGTTTCGTCGATTTCCGCGACGAGGGCCGCCAGCGGCACATTGCGTTCGGCGGCGATGGTAGACAGGTCGTCGAAGAAGGGTTGTTCGAGCGAATAGCTGGTGCGGTGGCCGCGGATCGTCACCGAGTGCTTGCGCACCAGGCTCACCGGTCGTCGTCCGAGGTGGGAGAGGGGGCTTCGGCGCCGCGCTCGCGCCGGTGGCCGTCGAGAAATCGCTCAGCCGTGTCGGCGGCCAGCCGGTCGCGGGTCTTCTCGGCCTTGGTGCGGCCGCGCAGGATGCGGTTCTGCTCGGCGGCACGTTCCTTTTCGGCACGCGCCTTGTTCTTCCGGGCTCGGCGAAGATTGACGATTTCCGCCAATTGCCGGGCCTCCTATTTCTTGCGGAAGGCGTCCAGCGAAACGACGTCCGCGCCCTTGGCCGGGGCTTCGCTTTCGGCTTCGGAGGATTTTGCCGCCTTCTTGCCGCTCTCGGCCTTGGCCGGAGCGCTCTTCTGCCGCTTGGCAGGTACTTGGGGCTCGGGCTCTTCCTCGATGGAATCGATGAGGCCCTCGATCTTGACGTCGAATTCCAGTTCGAAGTTTACGGAAGGATCGTAGAAGCCGCGCACGGCGGAGAAGGGGATTTCGAGCTTCTCGGGAATGTCGGAGAAGGACAGCCCGATCTCAAAGCCGGTTTCGCTGACCTTGAGGTCCCAATACTGGAACTGGATGACGATGGTCATTTGCTCGGGGTAGCGTTCGCGCAGCCGGCTGGAGATGCGAACGCCCGGCGCGCCGGTAAGAAAGGTGATGAAGAAGTGGTGGTTGCCGGGCAGGCCGGTGCGGGCCACCTCTCCGAGCACCTTGCGCATGACGCCCCGCAGCGCTTCCTGGGCAAGAATATCGTAGCGAATCTGGTCTTCGGGCATATGCGGGCGTGCTTCCGGTGAATCGAGTTGGCTAGCTGTACTCAAGCTCGGCCCTATCGTAAACCGCATATAGCGCACGAGCGCAACAGGCACAGGGCCGGTCGCGGTCTGGAAAAGTTACCGCCAGGTTAGCAACCGGCCGGCGGAATTCCTTGGGTCCGAACGGGTGAGCTGCGCCCTGATCCAACGGGAGAAGAAAGCGGCGTAACTTCGAGGGAGAAGTGGAGGTTTCTGTTGCCAGGTACCTCCGAA
>JAEWHN010000363.1 GCA_023387775.1 Pseudomonadota bacterium
ATATAGGCCTCACGAAGGCGTGTCGCGACGACACCCGGTTCGCCGCTGCCCAGCATGGTCCCGTCGATCTCCACCACCGGACACACGAACCCGGAGGCCGAAGTGGTGAACGCCTCAGCGGCGTTCAGCGCCTCCTGGACGGTAAACGGGCGCTCCTCCACCTTCATTTGCAGCTCACGCGCACATTCCAGCACTGCGGCACGGGTGATCCCGGCCAATATGTCGCTGGACAGGTCGCGCGTGACGATCGTGCCTTCCCGCGTCACGATATAGGCATTGTTCGAGGTGCCTTCGGTGACCATGCCGTCCTGCACGAACCAGGCGTCGTCGACGCCGCGTGCATGGGCTTCCATCTTCGCCATCGACGCGTAGAGCAACTGAACCGTCTTGATGTCGCGGCGTCCCCACCGAAGGTCGTCGACCGTGACCACGCGCGCGCCGCGCCTGGCCTCCGCGTTCTCCAGCAGAGACCGCGCCTGCGTGAACAGGACAAGTGTCTGCGGCGTGGACTTGGGGAAGAGGAACTGCCGGTCGGCGGCGCCGCGCGTGATTTGCAGATAGACGAGGCCCTCGACCAGCGAGTTCTTCTCCACCAGCGCCCGATGAATTGCCAAAAGCTCCTCCTCGGAGCACGGCATTTCAAGCGCCAGCTCGTTGAGCGAGCGCCGCAAACGGCGCAGATGCCCGGCAAAATCGATCAGCTTGCCGTTAAGGACCGAGGTCACCTCGTAGACACCGTCAGCGAAAAGAAAACCTCGATCGAATACGGAAATCCTGGCCTCGGTTTCGGCCACATAGCTCCCGTTCACATAGACTGTGCGTTCCATAGACTCACTCGCTGGCGACGATCCTGCTGGAAACTAGAACAACAGATGGCCGGAGGGAACGGTTTGCTTTTGGCAACGCAATTACGAGCGGCGGCATCGTGGGTGACGCCGCCGCCAAATACTTTGACACCGTTGGACCTACTCGCTGTTGGAGCCCGAGGCACCTACCCGTGTGATCGACGGCGGCGACCACCTACCGGTGAGCGCATCAGACCGAGGAGCGTAGAGCCGCATCGTCAGGTTGAACGGGCCTTTCGGCGCGGGCAGCCAGTTGGCCTCCTTGTCCTGGCCGGGGCTTTCATTCTGGAAATAGAGGTCCAGCGACCCGTCTTCATTTTGCTTGAATGGCATCCAGTTGCTGACGGCAAAGCGATTGAGCGGATTTGCCACCTGATAGCCATCGCTGTCGTAGAGCGTGATCGACCAGAAGGCGTCAACCGGCGGCGCGGCGCCCTTGTCGAAGTGGAGAGTATAGTTGTTCGCGCCATTCAGCGGCTTGCCGGCATTGTCGGCCAGGTTCAGCGGGTAGATTGCATCCTCGGGCAAGTTTGCGCCGAGGCCGAACTGGGCGACGATGGCCCGCTTGAGATAGTAATTGCCATAGACGCCCATCGTGTCGGTGTTCATGGACCAGCCATTCACGACACGCGCAAGCGTCGGCACCTTCCAAGTCATCAACTGCTGCGCATCCTTGGGCGCGCTCTCAAGGGCGGTACGAACCGCCGGGTCGAGCTTTCCGAAATCAAGGCTCTTGCCAGGTTCGATGCCGATCTTCCTTATCTGCGCGATGATCGGCTGGTCGGTGATGTGGGGCGGAACCTCTTTGAGAAGCTCGGCCGCACGAGTGAAATATTGTTCAGCCAACATCGTGTCGACCTGGATCTTCGGCGGCGTGTTCATGTCGACTTTGGGATCGATCTTTCCTTCGACCGGCTTGTCGGTCTTGTTCCATCCCGACAACGGGGTGATCTTGAAGCCCGCCTGGATCTTGTGGACGGCGTCGTAGTCCTGCGGCCCATCTGTCTTTGTGCGGCCGACGATCCAGACGACCGGCGTCGGCGCCGCGATATGCTGGATGTCCTTCGGCAGCTTGAACTCTGCGATCACTTCTTTCAGGTTCGGACGCCAGCCGGGCGGCGTGACCAGGAAGTTTCCTTCCTTGGTGCCGGTCGTCCGCCAACCGGGTGAGGCAAACACGTCGGTCCACATGTCGAGCATCGGCAGGAGATAGTACCTCCCCCCGGTGTCAGGCACGGAAACAATCATCGGCTCCTTCGCCAGATCCAGCCAGGCAACCGAATAGAGTGTATCGAAATTGGGGCGCACCACGGTCCTCATATCGGCGGGCGGGTATGTCGGCACGTTGGCGAATGTGTTCATCGGCGCTTGGCCGAGTTCCGTCGGGTGCTCGACGTTGACGGACTGCTGCCGCGTCAGATCCATCGTGATCAGGGGATAGAAGTAGAGGTAGGCATCGACGGCAATGGCGTGCACCTGCTCCTCGGTGACGTTGTCTTGCGCGCTGGCGGGCACAGCCAGCAAAGCGAGCGAGCCGGCCCAGACCAGCCCGGAAAGAACAATGCTCTTCATGGCAACGCTCCCTGTTCGGGTTCGCGCCGAAACTATCATGGCGGGTCGAGAGCGCTTTGCGCCCGGTCAAAAAGCAATTGCCGCACGAGAATGTGTAGCCAGCCGGACAAGCCGCTAATCGCCTTCGCTACCCGGCGGTCAGGTCGGCCGTGCTGCGCTCTCCGCGGATGACGACGCGTTCGGGCGCGAGCAAACGCAACAGGCCGTCTCCGCCAACCGCGAGGTGGTGAATGTAGAAGGCGGTGTCGACGGCGTCGGAGTGCATGACCGGAGACGGAGCCGAGACGATCGGAAGTCCGCCGCATTCGCCGATCCAATCAATATGTCGATGCCCGTGCATGAGGATGGCCTTGCCTGAAAGCGCCTGCATGCGGCGCACGAACCACTTGCCGTTGATGAGCGCGGTTCCGATACGTTCGGAGAGTTTCTTGGCCGCCCAGGGGTATTCGACCACGTGGTGGTGCAATGCCACGATCCAGCAGGCGTCCGGATATTCGGCGCAGGCGATCTCTATGCCGCGCATCTGTCCAGCCGAGATCATGCCGAGCGCATTGGTGAAGGAAAAATGCGTATCGGCATTCGAGTTCAGCAGGATTATCCCCAGCGCCTCGCCCGGACGCGGTGGCACGACCATCGGAAATGCCCTGGCCCAGACTTCCGGTATCGTGTTGGAGAGACGCGGCCTGGCCTCGTCGGCGAAGGTGCTCAATTCGCCCATATGCGGCTGCAGGGCGTCGTCCAGTGTGGGGCCGAGGCTGCCCTCCTCCAGATCCACTACATGGGCTCGTTTCCCCTGAAGGGAAATCATGGCGGACAAGGCGCGGATCTGGCGCAATCGCCGGTTCGGGCTGGTCGGAAGGTCCATGCGCGCCGGATTGGCGCGATCGACGATATTGAGATCGTGATTTCCGGGCAGCATCAGGACCCGGTCGACCAGCCGAGGATGCGCGGCTATAGCATCGAGAAATTCGGCCCATTCCGTTGAAACGCCGGCATCGGTCATGTCGCCGGTGATCAGGATCGCGTCGAGTGGCTCAACCGCGTCGATTTCATCCAGCCGCGTCAGGATTCTTTTCAGCCGATCGTTGCCGCGTGCGCCCGACCTGCCGCTCTCGATACGGAAGCCGTAGCGCTCGCCCACGACATGCACGTCCGAAAGATGCGCAACGCGCCACCTGCGGGCGTCGGGAGGCGCAGTGTCAAAGCGCTCAAGGTTGCGAGGCTGGGCCATGGTGGCATCGGCAAAGCCCCAGAACAGCGCCGCGACCGCCAGATATGCAGCTACCAGCACGATGCTGTTTGCCAGCGCGACGATCGCCACCCTGCTCCAGGAGCTTATCTCGGAGATGTCGGCAAAGAGGTGCGCGCTCGGCCAGGCGAGCCAACAGGCCAGCAGCGCCAAGGCGCAGACCAGCACACCGGCCACCGCAGACATCACCGCGCGCAATCTGGACCGGGTAGCGGCGGTGGAGTTCCGTGCAAAAATCCTTTCGGTAAGCTGGTTCAGGGCTTCGCGGAAGGCTGCATAGGCCGGCTGCACGACCACGGCATTCAGGGACCAGAAGTTCCTCTCGGTCATACGAAACAGCGCACGCCAGCCGAACCAGCCAGCCGCGATGATGGCCGCCAGAACAAGCAGCGACCAGAAGCCGATGACCAGCGAAGCGATCTTCACGGAGAAGGTCACGACCCAGGACGAGACGATGATTGGCGCGAGGCCCAGCAGAAGGCCGGGCACGACGAGCAGCAATATCCAGGCCAGAATGAGCTTCGGCAGGCTGATTTCCAGCAGCAGGCTTCCGGCGAGCGAAAGCAGCGAGCGGCGCTTCGGGCTCGAGGCATCGTCTTCGATATCGCCGAAGCGGGGATCGATGACCGGTCCCGCCGCTTGTCCTGCTGGCCCTGACTCATCTGTCATGGCAGACCGGCCCCTGTCGAAGGTTGCACGCTACCGCGGTCAGATCGTTATTGCGAAGTACCTAGGGCGCCTTGCCCGACAAGAGGATGGCCAGCCATCGGGTAGACGGATAACGGGCGCAAAGCGAAATGACGCTGATCATGATCGGGACGCCGATGAACGCCCCCGTGATCCCCCACAGAAAGCCCCAGAAAAAGACGGCGAAGACCACCGCCAGCGGCGAAATGGCCAGCGCCGCGCCTGCCACCAGCGGCTCCAGATAGTTGCCGATCAGGAACTGGATCAAGGTCAGGCCGATAACCACGAACACCACTGCCTGCCACGTGTCCAACTGGGCCATGGCGAACAGCGCCGGAAGCAGGGTCGCCACGAACGGCCCGATGAAGGGGATGTAGTTCAGCGCGAAGGCGAGAAGCCCCCAACCAGCCGCCGGCTCGACCCCGGTAAGCCACGCAAACCCCCAGACCAGAAAGCCGGTGAGCACGCTAAGCTGGGTTCGCACCAGCATGTAGCGGCGAAATTTTGCACCGATTTCGGCCGCGGCTTCGAGAAGCGCAGCGCCACTGTCCTTTTCGAGCGACGCAACCTTCCGGCGGATCTGGTCGACCTCCATCAATTGCAGCATCAGGAAGATGAAGACCAGAACGCCGAATCCTGCGAGCTGGTTGAGGCGTAAGGCGACCTGCTGGAACATGCGAAGCAACCACACGGCGTCGAAACGCTCGGCGACGACGCCGGCCACGAATATGCCGTGATCTTCGAGCCAGTCCGTCAGCTGAGCATAGAGCGTCTGAAACCGCTGCACATTGTTCTGCAGCCAGACCGCGATCGAGCTCAATGCCCAGGCCACAATGGACGCGAAGACCAGGACGACGATGGCCGTGAGCGCGAGCGTGATGAAGAGCGCAATGCCCTTGGGCAGCCATTTCTGCAGCGCATCCTGCAGCGGCCAGACGATGGCCAGGATGAAGATGGCGAAAGTGATTGGCGCGAAAATCGAGCCGGCGAAATAGAGCGCCGTGGTGCCAAGGATCGCGGTACAGACCGCGAGCATGGCACGGATCTGCCGATCCCTTGCCATGGCCATGAGCGCCGGCTCCTTGCCCGTGGGGATAAAACCTCCCATGGGATTTAGCGTACTCTGTCAAATAGTTGAGATCAACGCACCGCCGGCCCTATCCGGCCGCCGACACACCGCGCTGCGCTTAGTAAAGCGGCTCGGAAAACAGCAGCTTGTCCCCGTCCATCAGCCCCTTGATCTGCAGCGTGCCGTCCTTGGCAACGGCGGCGAGGATGCCGAAGCTGCGCACGCGCATGTCCTGCTCTATCGCCCGCCCCTCGCCTTCCGGCAGGTAGAAGCGACCGATGCCGTAGTCGACGTGGACGGCAGCATCCCGGTCAAGCGACCAGCCGGACAGGACGGTACCCCGCACGTCCACCTGTCCGGCCGCTGGCGGCGTCGCGAATGCCTCGCCCAACACCGCGGCGGTGGGATGCCAGAAGCCGTTCTCGCTCTTTTCAAGGCGCACGCGCACAGGCCCGCCATCCGCCGGCCGTGAGCCCTCAGGCGGGTTTTCGATCATCTTGATCGGCACGGTTGAGATGTCGTAGCCGAGGCTGACATAATCCCCGCGCAGAAGGTCGCGAGGGTCGACCGGCTCGACCTTGAGCAGGACTTCCTGCCCGTTGCGCAGGATTGCGGCGCGCGAAGCGATGATCCAGGACAAGAACCCGATCTGAAGCAGCGCAAGCACGGTTGCTGTGACTACAAGCCTGTTCCTGGACATCATGCTGCTCCCGCGCTGGTCCTGATGCGTCTTTCCAC
The DNA here is from genome assembly GCA_023387775.1 of Pseudomonadota bacterium. Lineage (GTDB taxonomy): Bacteria > Pseudomonadota > Alphaproteobacteria > Rhizobiales > Rhizobiaceae > Pseudaminobacter. Next base: position 6,161 of record JAEWHN010000363.1, read on the forward strand.
CCGGATTATGACGATGGCGATGATGCCCAGCACGGCACCTGAAGCCAGGAAGAACCCGGCCGTGCCGAGCATGGTGCTGATCGTCACGGCATAGATGAAGCAGAGTTCGAGGCCGAAGCCCGTATAGGCGACCGTGCGAAGCGCTCGGCTTTCACGACCGGCAAGATAGAGCGCGGCCGCAATGCCGGCGAAGACCACGACGGCCGACATGGCCAGCCGCCCGGCATGATCGATCTGATTTAACTGGACCAGTGCGAGTCCGGCGAGAAAACCGATCAGGCAATGAACCGGCAGCCGGCCTCCAAGGCGTGCCACAGCTTCCACTGGCGCCGGCAAAAGGCAAGCCAGCGCGAACAGCGCCGCCGAAACCAGTGCAAGGCCGATGCCCGTTCCTGTCACGTCGTGGTGGAACGCCAGGAAGCAGGCGTAGAGGATGAGCGAAAGCAGTATCAGGTGGCGCGCCACCCGGCTCCGCGTCCAATAGGATGCAAGCCACACCACAAGCGCTATCACCGGGTAGAAGTTGAGACGAAGGAGGTTGCCATCGTCGAAACCGACGATTGCAAGCCAGGCGGTGCCGATCGCGGCTGAGGCAATGGTGAGTGGTTCAGACCGCAGCACCACCGCTGCCAGCACGGTGCCGAAGCACCAGGTCAGCAAGGCTGAGCTTCCATCGCCAGGCAGGTGATACATCTGCCCGATCAGCGCGATCGAGCCCCCGAAGGCAGCGGCCGCCACCAGCCACAACGCTTCGCCAATGGCTTCCTGACCACGAGATTTCACCACCGCGCCGCCGACATAGCCGGCAAGGATGATCGCAAACAGCCCGGCCACCCGAATGAGCCTGGGGATCTCTTCCCAATTGGTCGCTACCAGAAGGAGTATGGCCGCGCCCAGAAGCAGCGCCGCCATGACCGCCAGGATGGAACCGAAGCTGAACAGGCGGCTTTCGTTCGCCTCGACATCGCGCCCGATTGCCTCGGCCGTGGAGGCGTCTATCAGCCCCTTCTCAGCCCAGCGCGCAATGTCCCGTTTCACCCGCGACGAATAGCCTGCCAATTCACTCACCCCAAGCCTCTCTGCGGCAAAACGACCGCCATTCAAGCCCTTGTTGTCACAGGATTTTTAACATTCGGTCACAATTGCGCCGCAGGCGCTAAAACCGATTAATGTTGCAATGCACAAAACGCATTGCTGCCATGCACCAACAGCCCTTCCAAATAGAAACGGCCCAGCCTATCTACGCCTCGTAAACAGCGATTGAAGAAAACGAACCGAAGACGAGCACGAAGATGAACCTGATCCGCAATTACCGCAACTGGCGCCGCTACCGTGACACCGTTTCCGAGCTGAGCCGCCTTTCGAACCGCGAGCTCAACGACCTCGGCATCAGCCGTGGCGACATTCCTCAGGTGGCGCGCAAGTCGATCTAATTTCCAGGCCGTCTGGCCACGTCCGTACGAAAAAGAAAGCAAGAAAAATTGAATATTCTCCGCAATTTCCGCAATTGGCGCCGCTACCGTGAAACCGTTTCCGAGCTGAGCCGCCTTTCGAACCGCGAACTCAACGATCTCGGCATCAGCCGCAGCGAAATCCATTCGGTGGCGCGCCGGTCGATCTAACGGAATTTCGTCGGCACCTACCTCCTCCCGGGTTCCGACGAATAAGGTCAGCGTTCATCCTCCTCCCGATCGCTGACCACCCTAACGGCACCCGCCGAATCCTCCTCCCTCGGCGGGTGCTGTCTCCAGGGTTTCGCCCCCTCTAAACGGCGAAAGGAATTTCGTCGGCGCCTACCTCCTCCCGGGTTCCGACGAATAGGTCAGCGTTCATCCTCCTCCCGATCGCTGACCACTCTAACGGCACCCGCCGGACCTCCTCCCCCGGCGGGTGCTGCTTCTCCAGGGCCTTCGCACCCTTAAAATGGCGAAAGGAATTTCGTCGGCGCCAACCTCCTCCCGGGCTCCGATGAATAAGGTCAGCGTTCATCCTCCTCCCGATCGCTGACCGCCTCTAACGGCACCCGCCGAACCTCCTCCCTCGGCGGGTGCTGTTGTTTCCAGGGCCTTCGCACCCTTAAAATGGCGAAGGGAATTTCGTCGGCGCCTACCTCCTCCCGGGTTCCGATGAATAAGGTCAGCGTTCATCCTCCTCCCGATCGCTGACCACTCTACCGACACCCGCCGGATCTCCTCCCCCGGCGGGTGTTGTCGTTTACGGACAAGGCAGTTCCGATTGATTTCCTTCGCTCAGCAGCCTATTTCCCGAACATGACAATCAAACCCTTGCACATCATCGGCGGCGGCCTCGCCGGCTCTGAAGCAGCCTGGCAGGCAGCGCAGGCCGGCGTTCCCGTCATCCTCCACGAGATGCGTCCGGTGCGCGGCACCGACGCCCACAAAACGGATAGTCTCGCCGAGCTGGTCTGCTCGAACTCCTTCCGTTCCGACGACGCGCAGGCGAATGCGGTCGGGCTGCTGCACGCCGAGATGCGCCTGGCCAACTCCCTGATCATGCGGTCGGCCGATGCCCATCAGGTGCCGGCCGGCGGCGCGCTCGCGGTGGATCGCGACGGGTTTTCCGCGGCGGTCACCGCCAGGCTCGAAGCCCACCCGCTGATCACCATCCAGCGCGAGGAAGTCACCGGCCTGCCGCCGGAGGAATGGGAGCAGGCGATCATCTCCACAGGGCCGCTGACCGCACCCTCTCTGGCCGAGGCCATCGCCCAGCGGACCGGCGCCGATGCGCTCGCCTTCTTCGACGCCATCGCCCCGATCGTCTATTTCGAGACGATCGACATGAACACCTGCTGGTTCCAGTCGCGCTACGACAAGGTGGGTCCCGGCGGCACCGGCAAGGACTATATCAACTGCCCGATGGACAAGGCGCAGTACGAGGCCTTCGTGCAGGCGCTGATCGATGGCGGCAAGACCGAGTTCAAGCAGTGGGAAGGCACGCCCTATTTCGACGGCTGCCTGCCAATCGAAATCATGGCCGAACGCGGCGCAGAGACGCTGCGCCATGGCCCGATGAAGCCGATGGGCCTGACCAACCCGCACAATCCGACAGTGAAGGCCTATGCCGTCGTCCAGCTTCGGCAGGACAATGCTCTGGGCACGCTCTACAACATGGTCGGCTTTCAGACGAAGCTGAAATACGCCGAGCAGACGCGCATCTTCCGCATGATTCCCGGCCTGGAGAACGCCGACTTCGCGCGCCTGGGCGGGCTGCACCGCAACACCTACATCAACTCGCCGACGCTGCTCGACACGACGCTGCAACTCAAGGGCCGCCCCGGACTGCGCTTTGCCGGCCAGATCACCGGCTGCGAGGGCTATGTCGAATCGGCCGCCGTCGGCCTGCTGGCCGGACGCTTCGCCGCCGCCGAGATTCTCGGCCGCGAGGTTTCGGCACCGCCGGCCACCACTGCATTCGGAGCTCTCCTCAACCACATTACCGGCGGGCACATCGTGTCCGACGACGAGCCGGGCAAGCGCTCGTTCCAGCCCATGAACGTGAATTTCGGCCTGTTCCCCCCGGTCGAGGCGCCGAAGATGGAAGGCAAGCGGCTGCGCGGCAAGGACAAGATCGTGGCCAAGCGCCATGCGATCACTTCGCGCGCGCTGGCAGACTGCCGTGCATGGCTCGGCATCCCGGCTGAGGCACAGGCCGCGGAATAGCAGCCGCCTCACCGAACCCCGGTCAATTGGAAATGCGCCCGCCTCCAGCGGGCGTTTTCATTCGGCGGACGTAACGCCGCCCGGCAGGCCCGGCCGCCCCGCCTCTTCCGGATGCCGGCGGACATAATCGGCCTTCAGATGTTCCGACGTCTTTCGCGATCCATCATGGCTCCAGCCGGGCGGCTGGAACAGGTAGCCGAGGCGCTGCCGCATTGTCAGGCCCGGCGCCAACGCATCGCGGAACATGCCGATGTACTCATGGAACGCCACCTTCACCGGGTTGAACGTGCCGATGTTCCTGACGATGCCGTAGCGCGGCTGGTCCTCCGGCAATTCCTCCACGAAGGTTCCGAACACGCGGTCCCAGATGATCAGCGTGCCGGCATAGTTCGCGTCCAGATAGCGCGGATTGGTGGCGTGATGGACGCGGTGGTGCGATGGCGTGTTGAACACGAACTCGAACCAGCCCCACATCCGGCCGATGGCCTCGGTGTGGATCCAGAACTGCCAGACCAGGTTGAACCCAAAGACGAAGGCGATCACTGCCGGGTGGAAGCCAAGCAACACCAGCGGCACCTGCAGCACGAACATGCCGGTGAACAGGCCGGTCCAGCTCTGCCGTAGCGCGGTGGACAGGTTGTAGTGCTGGCTGGAGTGGTGGTTGACGTGCTCGGCCCATACCCACCGCAGGCGGTGGGCGATGCGGTGATACCAGTAGTAACGCAGGTCATCGAGCAGGAAGGCGGCGATGAACACCCAGGCCGACAGGCCCAGATTGAAGAATCGGAACTGCCACACCCACATCAGCGCGGTATAGGAGACCACGCCGAGCAGCAGGCCGGCTACGACGTTTCCGGTGCCCATCATCAGGCTGGTCAGGGTGTCGCGCGTTTCGAACGCACCTTTTGCCCGGCCCGTGCGCACCAGCCAGAGTTCGATCAGGATCGCCGCAACGAAGAAGGGAATGGCGAGCTGCGTAACCTGCGGAAAATCGTAGCTTTCCATAGTCATGCCTCCACAGCGCATTCGGGCCGGGCAAGCTGAAGCGCCTGCAGCACTGCGCCTGCATCGCGGGGGTCGGCGAATGCGAATCTCCCGCCACTCCAGGTAAAATCCCTGAAACGGATCGACACCACGCCCGGCCCGGCGAGCAAGGCCGAGGCAACATCCGGCGGCGTGATGATGCGCGTCAGGAAACGGTCGCCGAATGTCTGGACGATGCCGGTGCGGCCGCCGTCCAGATCCATGAAGGCGGTGCGCCGGTCGGCGGTGAGGCGAACCGTGCGGATAGCCTCGTCCGGAAAATCCTGGTGAAAATGCCGAGCCGCATCGTCGGCGTCTTCGAGCGTCGCCAATCTGCTGCCGCCGGTGAGATGCACCGCGACGACGCAAAGGCTGATCCCGACAACCACGATGGCGACGAGGACAGGCAGGCTCATGAGCCGATTTCTCCACCCGACCGCCGCCCGAGCCCTCCCGGCAGGCGGCAACGGCCAAGAAGTAGCACGCCTTACGTTTACGTCAAACGATTCGGCTTCCAGCCCCGAGCGGCGTGGCGAAACAGGATCGCGTGCCGGTACCAGGCCGCCACATCCGCGTGGGCGGTCAACGCCTTGGCGCCCATCCTGCGCAGCCGGTTGAGATAGGCGCGGGTCAAGGCCACGGGCAGATAGGCCGGGCGCAAGGAAACAGGGATCTCGCCTGCGCCGCGTTCGAACGCGGAAAGATGCTCCTCCGCAAGCGCGATCATCGCCGAGAGCGCACCCGCCATCCCTGCCCCGCCATCGCCGGAAACTAACTCCTCGGGCGACGAGCCGACAGCGGCGAGGATGTCACGCGGCACGAAGCACTGGCCGCGCGCGCGGTGGAGCGGCAACAGGCGCAGCAGCCCGGTTATGGCCTGGGCGCAGCCGGCATGTCCGGCAAGGGTGCCGAAGGCCGGCGCAGCGGATGGCTCGAGCACCAGCGAGGCAAGCTGGATGATCGCCCCTGCGGTCTCACCGCAATAGCCCTCGAGATCGTTCCGCGACGGCATCGGATCGTCGTAGAGATCGAAAATCCGGGCATCGAGATAGTTCTGGAAGGCAGCCTGCGGCAGGCGGTAGGTATGGATAGCCGCGATAAGTGCTTCCGCAACCGGATGGCCGGAGGCGGCCTGCGCGGTGCCGGCGGCAATCACATCGCGCCACCATTGCAGCCGCACCTCGCCCGGCAGCGGCTCGCGGATACGGTCGCGAACCGCGGCGATCTCCGCGTTGAAGGCATAGAGCGCAAACAACGCCGGCCGCTTGTCCTCCGGCGCATAGAGTGCGCTGAGATAGCGGTCGCGGTCGGCGGCTCGAACCGCCTCCATCACGATCTTGGCGTGATCATCCATGTCAGTCGACGGCAATCAGCGCGGCGGCAACGGCACGGTCTTCGGCCAGAAGCACGTTGTAGGTGCGCACCGCCGCCCCGGTCGACATCGGGTCGGCCGAAATGTTCTGCTCCCGCAAAGCCGCTCTCAGCGCCTTCGGCAGCAGGCGCAGCTCGCTGCCGGTACCGACAAGCAGAATCTGGATTTCGGCCGCTTCCGCCAGCACCCGTGCGAAATCTTCGGCAACGAGCGCCAGCGGGTCAGCTGGTTCCCAGCCATAGATGCCAGAGGGCAGGCACAGAAGGGAGCCGCGATGCGACATGTCGGCAAAGCGAAAGCCGCCATTGCCATAGGCCTCGATCGGGGCGCGACCGGGAAAATGCGCCTCTCGTATCACGATCCCTGCCATGGCTGTCTTTCAACGGCTCCTGAAAGAGCCCGCCCGCAGGCGGTTACTTCTTCGCGTTCTGGTTGGCGATCGGCTCGCCCTTGACGCGCACGTCGGCGATGGTCGACCGCAGCGCCGTGACCTTCAGGCCGTTGCCGAGATCGACTTCCAGCTCGTTGTCGTCAACAACCTTGGTGACCTTGCCGACGAGACCGCCGCCGGTCACCACCGTATCGCCGCGCCGGATGGCCGTCAGCATTTCGCCGCGCTTCTTGAGCTGCTGGCGCTGCGGCCGGATGATCAGGAAGTACATGATCACGAAAATCAGGACGAACGGCAGGACGCTGATAAGCATATCGGGAGAGGCGCCAGTGGTGCCTTGGGCGTATGCCGGTGTCACGAACATCAAAAACTCCTGGAAATGGACGGATAGCTCGCAACGAGCCCCCTGGTGAAAGCTGCGCGGAATATAGTGGCTGGAGCGACCTTTGCAACTGCGTTGGCACAGTGCCCCCCTGCTTTCCCGCCCTGTTCGACCGTGTTAGAGGCAGTGGGCAAGCGTTTGCTTTCGAATACGGAAAACAGGATGAGCGACAAGACCATCGAAGCACTGACCCGAAAGCTCGACCTGCTGATCGAGGCAGTCAGCCGCCTGGCGCCAGCGCCAACACCGCAAAGCGACTTGTACGCGGCAGACTGCTTCGTCTGGGATGCCGAGCGCGGTTTTCTGGAGCCTGTCCAGCGCGTCAACCGCGTCGACATCGGTCTCATCCGGGGCGTCGACCGCGTGCGCGACATTCTGGTGGACAATACGGAACGGTTTGCAGCCGGTCTTCCGGCCAACAACGTGCTGCTGTGGGGCGCGCGCGGCATGGGCAAGTCCTCGCTGGTCAAGTCCAGCCACGCCGCAATCAACACCTCCGGAAAGACGGAGTCGCCGCTCAAGCTCATCGAGATCCACCGCGAGGATATCGACACTCTGCCCAGGCTGATGGCGCAGCTGAAGGCCTCGTCCCATCGTTTCATCCTCTTTTGCGACGACCTTTCATTCGATCATGATGACACGTCCTACAAGTCGCTGAAGGCCGCGCTGGAAGGTGGCGTGGAAGGCCGGCCCGCGAACGTGATCTTCTACGCGACTTCGAACCGGCGGCATCTCCTGCCGCGCGACATGATCGACAACGAGCGTTCTACCGCCATCAACCCATCCGAAGCGGTCGAGGAAAAGGTCTCGCTTTCGGACCGATTCGGCCTGTGGCTCGGCTTCCACAAATGCTCGCAGGACGAGTATCTCGACATGGTCGACGGCTACGTCCGCTATCACGGGCTCAACATCGATCCCGAGACGCTGCGCGCCGAAGCGCTGGAGTGGGCGACCACTCGCGGCAGCCGCTCCGGCCGCGTCGCCTGGCAGTTCATCCAGGACCTGGCGGGGCGCCTGAGCCAGCCGCTGAAGGATTGAAAGGGCGTCAGAATCGCACCTTAGGCCCGCTTTCGGAGCCTTGTCCTAATTTCCCACAAGACAAAACCCGCCCTTCGTGGCGGGTTTTGCAGTTTTTGCGCGATCTGGAGGGCCCTATTCGAGATAAGTCGACGGATTGACCGGCGTGGAGTTCTTGCGCACCTCGAAGTGCAGTCGAGGCGATTCGGTGTTTCCGCTCATGCCCGAGAGCGCGATTTCCTGGCCGCGCTTGACGGTCTGGCCACGCGACACCTTGAGTTCGCTGGCGTGGCCGTAGACGGTGACCAAACCATTCTCGTGCCGCACCAGAACGGTGTTGCCGAATTCCTTCAGACCATCGCCGGCATAGATGACCACGCCGTTTTCGGCCGCCTTGACGGGCGTACCCTGCGGCACCTGGATGTCGATGCCGTCATTGGCCTTGCCGCCGCCCTTGCCATAGCCGGAAATGACGCGACCGCGCACGGGCCAGCGCATCTTGCCGATGCCGGTCGAATCAGGAGCAACCGCGGCGACCTGTTCGGCCTGCTCGATCGTCTTCTCGCTCTTGGGCGGCGTGTAGGTAGCCACCTTAGGGGCTTCCGCGGCTGCCTTGGCAGGCGCCGGCGTGCTGACAGCGACAGGCTCGGGCGTTGCCGCCGCGACGGCGGTGGTACCGCCTGCCGGTATCTTCAAGGTCTGACCGATGCGGACGACGCCGTCGTTCAAGCCATTGGCCGACTGGAGTGCCGCGGCGCTGACGCCGGTCTTCCTGGAAATCCTGGTAAGCGTATCGCCTTCCTGGACCGTGTAGGTGCCGGACGTTGCGGTTGACGCGCCCTGGTTTGCCGTCACCTTGGCGGGCTGGGGCAGCATCGCGACCTGGCCGTCGGGAGTTGAAAGCACCGGAGCCTTGCTGGGCTGCATCTCGGGCTTCGGTGCTGCGGAGGCTGCCCTGGCAGGTGCCGGCATGACAGGCTGGCTCGCCGGGGCGGCCGAAGCAGTGGCAGCAGCCGGCTGGGTGACCGGCGGCGGAAGCGGCTGCGACGAAACCGGCGTGAGGGTGCTGCGGGTAACCGGAGCGGTTTCCGCACTAGCCAGCGGCGCAGCCTGCATGTCGCCAGGATACGACTGGTTTTGATTCATGATCTGGCGCTGATTCGGCGTCGAGGCGGTGAAAATGTCGTCGACGCTTGCAAAGCGCGACACGTGCGAACTGCAGCCGGTCGCCATGCCGGCCAGGAGGAGGACCGCTGCACTGCGCACCAAAACGCGTTCATTCTTGGCTAACATACTGAACCGCATCGCAATAACCCGCATACCCGACCCAAACTTCGGCATGATTAAAGCGCGTTAATCTTACCGGGCGGTTAAGAATTGGTTCGCCCTGCCGAACCCGCCGCAAACTGTCCGCGGAACTGCAGGAAAGTGTCGCGAGGAAATGCGGATTGCACGAGCCAAAAGCCAGTGGCAACGGGCCTTCCAGCATTTGAAGCGTTGTTAGTCTCTTTGGAGATTGTGAATGCGGTCAGATCGCCGCCGCAACGCCTCGGGCCATTGGCTGGAGGCGGACGACGCCGATGTCTTCCTGCTCGAATCGGCTGCCAAGCTTGCCCAGCTTGATCATCACCTGCTCGCCCTCCGGCGGTCCCAGCGGCACCACCATGGCGCCACCGCTGGAGAGCTGGTCGGCAAAGTAGCGCGGCAGGCTCTCGAACGCCGCCCAAACGACAATGCGGTCGAATGGCCCCTCGCCCGGCAGGCCGTTGGAACCATCCGTCTGCCGCACGAACACATTGTCGATGCCCAGCGCCTCGAAGCGCTGGCGAGCCTGCTCGACCAATGTCTTGTAGCGGTCGACTGTGACCACGCGCGCCGCAAGCCGCGACATGACGGCGGCCGTATAGCCGGAGCCGGTGCCGATCTCGAGCACGCGGCTGTTCGGCTCTATGCCCAATGCCGAAATCACCGTCGCCTGGAGATCGGCGCCTTCCATGGTCTCCCCGCATTCGATGGGAAGCATGCGATCCGACCAGGCGATGTTCTGCCATTGCGCGGGCATGAAGGCGCGCCGGGGGGTAGCCTCGAAGGCCGTTATCAGGTCTTTCGCCACGATACCGCGGCCGCGCAATCGCAACAGGAAAGCGGCAAAAGCTTCGCGGTCCTCGCTGGCGGTGGTCATCCCAATGCCTTCGTCAACTGGTCACGGATTTCGTGGGCGGTGAGGTCGAGCTTCAGCGGCGTGACGGACACGCGCTTGTTTCTCACCGCATGAATGTCGGAGCCTTCCCTGACCTCGGGCGCCTCGCGACCGAAGCGCAGCCAGTAGTAGGGAAAGCCGCGGCCGTCGGCGCGTTCATCGATCCAAAGGCTGTGCACCAGCTTGCCTTGGCTCGTCACGACCGGCGCTTCCACTTCTTCCGGCGGGCAGTTGGGAAAATTGACGTTCAGGAACACGCCGCTCGGAAGATCGATCTGCAGCAGCTTGTCCAGCAGGGCTGGCGCAAGCGTCTCGGCGGTGTCCCACGGAACGATGCGGGCCTGGTCGACCACATTGTAGGCCTGGCTCAGCGCGATGGAGCGGATACCGAGGAGAGTTCCCTCCATGGCGCCGGCCACTGTGCCCGAATAGGTCACGTCGTCGGCGAGGTTCGCCCCTGAATTCACGCCCGACAGGATGAGGTCCGGCGGCTCGGGCATCACCTTGCGCACGCCCATGATGACACAATCGGTGGGCGTGCCGCGCACGGCATAGTGGCGGTCGTCGATCCTGCGCAAACGCAACGGCTCCGAGATCGACAGCGAATGCGCAAAGCCCGACTGGTCTGTCTCGGGTGCAACGACCCAGACATCATCCGACATGGTGCGGGCGATGCGCTCGAGACAGGCAAGGCCTTCGGCGTGGATGCCGTCGTCGTTCGTCAGGAGGATACGCATCAGGACCGGATTGCCTCGATCTTCTCCGCGCCGCCCATGTAAGGACGAAGAACGTCAGGAATTGTCACGCTGCCGTCCTCGTTCTGGTAGTTCTCGAGCACGGCAATGAGCGCACGGCCGACGGCGGTGCCGGAACCGTTCAGTGTATGCACGAAGCGGAGGTTCTTGTCGTCCTTGACGCGATAGCGCGCATCCATGCGCCGGGCCTGGAAATCGCCGCAGACGGAGCAGGAAGAAATCTCGCGATAGGCGTTCTGGCCAGGCAGCCAGACTTCGATGTCATAGGTCTTGCGCGCGCCAAAGCCCATGTCCCCGGTGCACAGCACAATCGTGCGGAACGGCAGTTCGAGGCGCTTCAGCACCTCTTCCGCGCACTGGGTCATGCGTTCATGCTCGGCATTCGAGCTTTCGGCATCGGTGATGGAGACAAGCTCGACCTTGTAGAACTGGTGCTGCCGCAGCATGCCGCGGGTGTCGCGCCCAGCGGACCCGGCCTCCGAGCGGAAGCACGGCGTCAAGGCCGTCACGCGCAGAGGAAGCTGCTCCTGGCTGAGGATTTCTTCGCGCACCAGGTTGGTCAGCGGCACCTCGGCGGTGGGGATGAGACCAAGACGCCCTTCGCCGTGCGGCGTAAAGAACAGGTCTTCCTCGAACTTGGGCAGCTGGTTGGTGCCGAAAAGCACCTCGTCGCGCACCAGAAGCGGCGGCTGGACCTCGGTGTAGCCGTGCTCCGTGGTGTGCGTGTCTATCATAAACTGGCCAAGCGCGCGCTCGAGCCGGGCAAGCTGCCCCTTGAGGATAGTGAAGCGGCTGCCAGACAGCTTGGCGGCGCGTTCGAAATCCATCAGGCCAAGCGCTTCGCCGATGTCGAAATGTTCCTTCACCCAGTTCGGGCGCGGCTTCACCTCGCCAACCTTACGCAGCTCGACGTTGTCGCGCTCATCCGCGCCGACCGGCACGTCGTCCAGAGGAATGTTCGGTAGGACCGCCAGGGCATCGCCAAGCGCCTTGTCGAGTTCGCGCTCGCGGGCTTCGCCGTTCTGGATGAAGGCCTTGATGTCGGCGACTTCGAGCTTGAGCTGCTCGGCCAGTGTGGCGTCGCCGTTGCGCATGGCGTTGCCGATCTCGCGGGAGGCGGCATTGCGGCGTTCCTGCTTGACCTGCAGCTCGCCGAGATGCGCCCGGCGCATCTCGTCTTTAAGCAGCAGGTCGTCCACGGTTGCCTGCGCGGCCTCCGACGACTGGCCGCGCTTCACCAACGCATTAACGAGGGTCTTGGGGTTCTCGCGAATCCATTTGATATCAAGCATGTAACGATCCGGTCGCAGTATGAGTTAACATGGCCGCGACAGCGGATCGAAAGGTCAGCTTGCGGCGGGGCTGTCGCCTGAACCTTGCAGTGATGCCTTGTCGGTCACTGCGTCGGCGGCTTCCTCATTCTCACGCGCCACGCGTTCCTGCTCGCGATTCCTTTCGATCATCCGGGCGGCCCAGATGGAAATCTCGTAAAGAAGGATGGTGGGAAGGGCAAGGCCGATCTGGCTTACCGGGTCGGGCGGCGTCAGCACAGCGGCCACCACGAAGGCCAGAACGATGGCCCATTTGCGCTTGTCGGCGAGCGCCTGCGACGAAAGGAGCCCCACGCGCACCATGAGCGACGTCACCACCGGAAGCTGGAACACGAGGCCGAACGAGATGATCAGCGTCATGATCAGACTGAGATATTCTGAAACTTTCGGAAGCAGCGAGATCTGCACCTCGCTGTCGGTTCCAACCTGCTGCATAGCAAGGAAGAACCACATCACCATCGGGGTGAAGAAGAAATAGACCAGCGCCGCGCCCATCAGGAACAGTATGGGCGACGCGATCAGGAACGGCAGGAATGCCCGCCGCTCGTTCCGGTAAAGGCCGGGGGCGACAAACTTGTAGATCTGCGCCGCGATCAGCGGGAAAGCGATGATAAGGCCGCCGAACATGGCGAGCTTGACCTGGGTGAAGAAGAATTCCTGCGGAGCGGTATAGATCAGCTCGACCTTATGCGTGTCGAGGCCCGCCCATGCGGTCGCCCATCTGAACGGAATGACCAGGACGTTGAACATCTGCTTGGCAAAGAAAAAGCAGATGAGAAAGGCCACGAAGAAGCCGCCCAGACACCAGATCAGGCGCTTGCGCAGCTCGATCAGATGCTCGATCAGCGGGGCCGATGACTTTTCGATTTCGTCGTCCTGTTCGCTCACTTGGCGCTTCCGGATGAGGTTTTGCTGGCGGCGGCCTTTGCCTTGTCGGCGGGGGGCGCAGCCTTGGCGGGTTTCTTTGTGGTGGCCTTGGAAGCCACCTTGGCTGCGGGCTTCGAAGCCGCAGCCTTGGGTGCAGCCGAAGCTGCCGTCTTCGCTGCGGCCGGCCTTTTCGCCTTCACGGTCGCAGCCTCGGTGGCAGCCTTCTTGGCGGGCTCTGGCTGAGGCACCGCCGCAGCCGGCACCACCGTGGGTGCCGCTTCGGCCGGCGGCGCGGGCACAGCTTCTGCGCCGGTTTTCAGCGGTTCGGCTGGCTGCGCGGCATCCGAGGCAGGCGGGACCGGCGACGGCGATGGCTTCAGCGCGGTATCCAGCCCGGAACGAACGTCGGCAGCCGCCTGCTCGAACGGGTTGAGCTGCTTCTTGATTTCCGTCGCCGGATTAAGGCTACGAAGCGCATCGACGGATTTCTTTACGTCGTCGAGTTCCGCTTCCTTGAGCGCCTCATTGAACTGTCTTTGGAAATCGCCGGCCATCGTCCGCAATTTCGCCGTCGTCTTGCCGAACGTGCGCAGCATGCGCGGCAAGTCCTTGGGCCCCACGACCACGATCATGACGATCGCGATCACGAGCATCTCACTCCAGCCGATATCAAACATGGTTACTCAACCCGACTAGCGGAAAGCGCTTCAGCTCTTGCTGGTCTTTTCCTTCGCCTGGACGGTTTCGTCGGCACGATGCTCCACGGTGCGGGCGTCGGCGGCCTTCTCGTCGTCGTCCTCGTCGGACATGCCCTTCTTGAAGCTCTTGATGCCCTTGGCCATGTCGCCCATCAGTTCCGGGATCTTGCCACGGCCAAACAGCAGCAACACCACTACCAGCACGATGAGCCAGTGCCAAATCGAAAAGGAACCCATGGTAACTCTCTCTCGAACGATTTCCTGAGATTGATCTATGCGCTTTCACGCTGTGTTTCAAACAGAAGTACGTCAGACTTGCGCAGCGAAAGCCAGATGTCACGCGCTTTTGCAGTCAATGCCCCACAGCGTATTCGAGCCCGCACCGGGGCCTCTGCGCCTGAAACGGCAAGTTCAAGCAATTCCACGACGCCGAGGAAGCGTCGCGAAAGGATCCTTGCCTCGATTTCGCCCGCCGTTTCGCTCACATCGAATCCGGTAAGCCGCACAGCCACGGTCGCGTCGGCACCATCCGCCAGATCCGGCGCCGGCACCCGTCCGATCGGCGTGTCGACGCAGTGCCCGTTCACCCGGCCCTGAAAGACGTTCAGCTCCGAGAAGAAACCCGCGACGAACAGGTTGGCCGGCTTGAGATAGAGGTCCTCTGCGCGGCCCGACTGCACCAGCCTGCCATCCTTCAGCAGCGCGATGCGATCGGCCATGCGCATCGCCTCCTCCGCGTCGTGCGTTACCACGATTGCGGTGGCGCGGCTCTCGCGCAGGATTGCCAGCGTCTCGGCCCGCACGGAGTCCTTGAGGCGGGAATCCAGGCCCGAGAAGGGCTCGTCCATCAACAGCACCGCCGGACGCGGCGCGAGCGCGCGGGCCAGCGCCACGCGCTGCTGCTGGCCGCCCGAAAGCGCATGGGGATAGGACGCGGCATAATCCGCCAAGCCAACCCGCGACAGCGCGATCATCGCCTCGCGGCGCCCCTCGTCCGCCGACAAGGCGGTCAGGCCGAAGCGAACATTGTCCAGGATGGTCAGATGCGGAAACAGCGCGAAGTCCTGGAACACCAGCCCGATCGAACGCTTTTCCGGAGGAAGGAACACGCTGGGACCGGCGATTTCGCGATCGTTGAGCAGCACGCGCCCGGTGGTCTGCGCCTCGATGCCGGCGGCGATGCGCAGCAGCGTGGTCTTGCCCGAACCAGAGGGTCCCAGAAGGCACAGCACCTCGCCCGGTTCGGCGATCAGCGACACGTCCCGCAGCGTCTCGGCACCGGGACCAAAGGAATGGCAGATGTTTTCGAACGCGAGGCGCGCAGCAAAAGTGACGCCCGCGGTCACCCGGCTCGCCGTCTGCGTATTCTCAAGCTTCACGTGAATAGAGCCTTTGGCACTGTCATTCCCTGCTCAATCATCTACCGCCCGAGGTGTCAACAGGCCGAGTTCCTCGAAGTCGATATCCGTCAGCGGATCTTCGTCATCAGTGAGCAGGTCGAGGTCCGAAGGGGGAATCGGGATCGAGAAGTTGGAGGGCATGCGGGCCGACAACAGCCCTGCCCCCTTCAACTCCTCGATGCCGGGCAGATCGCGGATGTCCTCAAGCGCGAAGTGGTCGAGGAAGTTGTCGGTGGTGCCGTAGGTCACAGGTCGTCCCGGCGTGCGCCGTCGCCCACGCATGCGAACCCACTCGGTTTCGAGCAGCGTGTCCAGCGTGCCCTTCGAGGTCTCCACGCCGCGAATATCCTCGATCTCGGCGCGCGTTACGGGCTGGTGGTAGGCTATTATGACCAGCACTTCGAGTGCGGCCCGCGACAGCTTCTTCTGCTGCACCGCGTCCCGGCTCATCAGGAATGCAAGGTCGCCGGCAGTGCGGAACGCCCAGGAGTCCGCCACCCGCACGAGATTGACGCCGCGCTGCGCATAGATCTTCTGCAGTTCGGTCATCGTGGCCGCTATGTCCACGCCCTCCGGCAGGCGGGCGGCCAGCGCCCGTTCGCTGACCGGCTCGGCACTGGCGAACACGATCGCTTCCGCCATGCGCACCACCTCGGCCAGATGGCGGCGCTCGGCGGCCTTGCGTTCGCCCGCCGCCTCGTCGGAGACGAAGGGGATAACTGTGGCATTGGCGCTGTTCTCGCTCATGCCTCACCTTCGGCTGGATTTGCGGCATCCGTGCGGCTGCGCAGATAGAGCGGCGCAAAGGCATCGTGCTGGCGGACTTCCAGATGCCCTTCGCGCACCAGTTCCAGCGTCGCGGCAAATGAGCTTGCGATCGCCGTCGCGCGTTCTTCCGGCGTGGTCATGTATTCGATCAGGAACTTGTCGAGCGCGGTCCAGTCCTTGAAGCTGCCCACCATGCGGGTGAGGATGTCGCGCGCTTCCTTCAACGACCAGACGCCGCGCTTGGCGATGCGCACATTGGTGATCGCCTGCCGCTGGCGCTGGATCGCATAGGCCGTCAAGAGATCGTAGAGCGAGGCCGAGTATTCGTTGCGCCTCTCCACCACCACGAGTTCCGGGCAGCCGCGGGCGAAGACGTCGCGCCCCAGCCTGTTGCGATTGACCAGCCTGGCGGCGGCATCGCGCATCGCCTCGAGCCGCTTGAGCCGGAATTGCAGCACCGCGGCCATTTCCTCGCCGCTCTGCTCGTCGTCGCCGGCCTGCTTGGGAATGAGCAGCTTGGACTTCAGGAATGCCAGCCACGCGGCCATGACGAGGTAGTCGGCGGCGAGCTCCAGCCTTATGGCACGCGCGCTGTCGACGAAGGTAAGATACTGCTCGGCGAGCGCCAGGATGGAGATGCGCGACAGGTCGACCTTCTGGTTGCGCGCAAGGTGCAGGAGAAGATCGAGCGGGCCTTCGAAGCCGGCAATATCTATCTGCAGCGCAGGCTCGCTGACGCCGCGCTCCTCCGCTTGCTCCGCCCAAAGCGGATCCATCGGCGTGGCCTTGGGGGACTTGCTCTCCTGTGTCTGCGCCAATCCGGTTCCTTCTCTGGCGGCCGCTAGCGTCAGGCCACGGCGTCGAAATAGGTTGCAAACTCGGCACGCATTGCCGCCTCGTCGGCGGTATCGCACTTTTCGA
>JAEWHN010000371.1 GCA_023387775.1 Pseudomonadota bacterium
GGTCGTAGAACTTACGCCCGGTTTCCGGATCGATGCGCTTTGTGCCAAGTTCTGGTTTAGCCACCGTAGATCCTCGTCTGAAAAGTTTGGTCCCCATAACCACAGTTTTAGGCGCTGTCAAAGCTAAAACAATATGATTCTCCGCGGCCGTAAAGGCCCCGTTCCGGCGCTGCGCGCGCGAGGGGATGACCCGCGCCGCGGGCCATGATAGGAGACCCGCGCAACAAACGGAAAGCCCCGGTTTTTCGCGTTCGCCAAGAGGTATTTTCATGTCGCACCAAGCCCTTCCGCAACCCGCCACGGCAGCAAGGTCGCCTGCGCTTTCCGGCACGGTCCGCATGCCGGGCGACAAGTCGATCTCGCACCGCTCGTTCATGTTCGGCGGATTGGCCTCGGGCGAGACCCGCATTACCGGCCTGCTGGAGGGCGAAGACGTGCTGCGCACCGGCGAGGCGATGAAAGCGATGGGCGCCAGAATCGAGAAGCGTGGCGACGAATGGATCATCCAGGGCACCGGCAATGGCTGCCTGCTGGAGCCCACGGCGCCGCTGGATTTCGGCAATGCCGGCACCGGCTCGCGCCTGACCATGGGCCTGGTGGGCACCTATGACATGGAGACCACCTTCATCGGCGACGCCTCGCTGTCGAGCCGGCCCATGGCCCGCGTTCTCGACCCGTTGCGCGAAATGGGCGTGCAGGTGCTGAACGCCGCCCCCGGCGACCGCATGCCGCTGACGCTGCGCGGGCCGAAGGTGGCCGCCCCCATCAGCTATCGCGTGCCGATGGCGTCGGCCCAGGTGAAGTCGGCCGTGCTGCTGGCCGGCCTCAACACGCCCGGCATCACCACCGTGATCGAACCGGTGATGACGCGCGACCACACCGAAAAGATGCTGCAGGGCTTCGGCGCCAATCTCGAGGTCGAAACCGACAAGGACGGCGTTCGCCATATCCGCATCGAAGGCCAGGGCAAACTTTCCGGCCAGACCATTGCGGTGCCGGGCGACCCTTCCTCCGCCGCCTTCCCGCTGGTGGCGGCGCTGATCGTGCCGGGTTCCGATATCGTCATCGAAAACGTACTGATGAACCCGACCCGCACCGGCCTCATCACCACGCTGCTGGAAATGGGCGCCAACATCGAACTCTTCAATCAGCGCAACGCCGGCGGCGAGGATGTCGCCGACCTGCGCGTGCGTTCGTCCGAACTGAAGGGCGTCACCGTGCCGGCCGACCGCGCGCCGTCGATGATCGACGAATATCCGGTGCTGGCGGTGGCCGCAGCCTTTGCCGAGGGCGAGACGGTGATGCTGGGCCTGGAGGAACTGCGCGTGAAGGAAAGCGACCGTCTCGCGGCCGTCGCGCGCGGTCTGGAAGCCAATGGCGTCGACTGCACCGAAGGCGAAGCCACGCTCGTGGTGCGCGGCAAGCCGGGCGGCAAGGGCCTGGGCGGCGGTACGGTCAAGACCCATCTCGACCACCGCATCGCCATGAGTTTCCTGGTGCTGGGACTGGCAGCGGAAAAGCCGGTCACCGTCGATGACCAGACCATGATCGCCACCAGCTTCCCGGAATTCATGGGGCTGATGACCGGCATGGGTGCCAAGATCGACGTTCTGGAGCCCGCTGCGTGACGGGCTTCGTCATCGCCATCGACGGTCCGGCCGGCGCCGGCAAGGGCACGCTGGCCCGCCGGCTTGCCGACTATTACCACCTTGCCCAGCTCGACACCGGGCTCAGCTACCGCGCGGTTGCGCACACGCTGATCGAAAAGGGCTGGCCGCTCGACGACGCCGCGCACGCTATAGAGGCCGCGCGCATCGTCGACCTCGGCCATCTCGATCGCACGGTGCTTTCGGCGCATGCGGTGGGCGAAGCGGCCTCGAAGGTGGCCGTCATTCCCGAGGTGCGGCGCATACTTGTCGAAAAGCAGCGGGAATTCGCCGGAAAGCCCGAGGGCGCGGTGCTGGACGGGCGCGACATCGGCACCGTCGTCTGCCCCGATGCAGACGTGAAGCTCTACGTGACGGCAAGCGCGGAAGTGCGCGCGCAGCGGCGGCTGGACGAGATCGAGGAAAAAGGCGGCCACGCCGAGTTTGCCGAGATCCTTTCCGACATCGTGCGCCGCGACGAACGCGACATGGGACGCGCCGATTCCCCGCTGCGACCGGCCGAGAACGCGCACTTGCTCGACACCTCGGAAATGGATATAGAAACCGCGTTTCTCGCGGCAAAGTCGATCGTCGACGACGCGATGGCCAAGAGAGGCACCGCCTGAGCTGGAATTTCCGCTCCTTCCCTTGCCGGAACCTGCGGAGCTCTCCATATCGGGCACGAACTCGCCTGCCAGCATTCACTTGCGCCGGAAGAGCCGCTTAATAGCGGTACAGGGCTAGAAAAGCCCGGGAACGCCGGCAGGACAACGCAACACGAACCCACGGCGCCAGTCCCCTACCAGAGGGACGCTCCAGGAGATCATATGTCACAAGCAAACCCGACTCGCGACGATTTCGCGAGCATGCTCGAAGAATCGTTCTCGGACGGTCATTCGGGCGAAGGCCAGGTCGTCCGCGGCATCATCACCGCGATCGAGAAGGACATGGCCATCATTGACGTCGGCCTGAAGGTCGAAGGCCGCGTCCCGATGAAGGAATTCGGCGCCAAGGCCAAGGACGGCACGCTGAAGGTCGGCGACACCGTCGAGGTCTATGTCGAGCGCATCGAGAACGCGCTGGGCGAAGCCATGCTGTCGCGCGACAAGGCCCGCCGCGAAGAGAGCTGGGTCAAGCTGGAAGAGAAGTTCAACAAGGGTGAGCGCGTCGAAGGCGTCATCTTCAACCAGGTCAAGGGCGGCTTCACCGTCGATCTGGACGGCGCCGTTGCCTTCCTGCCGCGTTCGCAGGTCGACATCCGTCCGATCCGCGACGTCACCCCGCTCATGCACAACCCGCAGCCCTTCGAGATCCTCAAGATGGATCGCCGTCGCGGCAACATCGTTGTTTCGCGCCGCACGGTTCTGGAAGAGTCGCGCGCCGAGCAGCGTTCGGAGATCGTGCAGAACCTCGAAGAAGGCCAGGTGGTCGAGGGTGTGGTCAAGAACATCACCGACTACGGTGCGTTCGTCGACCTCGGCGGCATCGACGGCCTGCTGCACGTCACCGACATGGCATGGCGCCGTGTCAACCATCCGACCGAGATCCTCAACATCGGTCAGACGGTCAAGGTGCAGATCATCCGCATCAACCAGGAAACCCACCGCATCTCGCTCGGCATGAAGCAGCTCGAGAGCGATCCGTGGTCCGACATCGGCACCAAGTTCCCGCTCGGCAAGAAGATCCGCGGCACGGTCACCAACATCACCGACTACGGCGCCTTCGTGGAGCTGGAGCCGGGCATCGAGGGCCTGATCCACGTTTCGGAAATGTCGTGGACGAAGAAGAACGTGCACCCCGGCAAGATCCTCTCGACCACCCAGGAAGTCGACGTGGTCGTGCTCGAGGTCGATCCGGCCAAGCGCCGCATCTCGCTGGGCCTCAAGCAGACGCTGGAGAACCCGTGGGAAGCCTTCGCCCGCAACCACCCGGTGGGCAGCCCGGTCGAGGGCGAGGTCAAGAACAAGACCGAGTTCGGCCTGTTCATCGGCCTGGAAGGCGATGTGGACGGCATGGTGCACCTGTCCGACTTGGACTGGAACCGTCCGGGCGAGCAGGTCATCGAAGAGTACAACCGCGGCGACGTGGTCAAGGCTCAGGTGCTCGACGTCGACATCGACAAGGAGCGCATCTCGCTCGGCATCAAGCAGCTGTCGCGTGACGCCGTCGGCGAAGCCGCCTCGTCGGGCGAACTGCGCAAGAACGCCGTCGTCACTGCCGAAGTGACCGGTATCAAGGATGGCGGCCTCGAAGTGCGTCTCGTCGACCACGACATCGATACCTTCATCAAGCGTTCGGACCTGTCGCGCGACCGTGACGAGCAGCGCCCCGAGCGCTTCACCGTCGGCCAGAAGGTCGATGCGCGCGTCATCGCCTTCGACAAGAAGACCCGCAAGCTGCAGGTCTCGATCAAGGCGCTGGAAATCGCCGAAGAGAAGGAAGCGGTTGCCCAGTACGGCTCGACCGATTCCGGCGCTTCGCTCGGCGACATCCTGGGCGCTGCCCTGAAGAACCGCGGCAACAAGGACGACTGATAGTCGCCCCTTGCATGCAAGTAAAAAGCCCCGCCGGAGCGATCCGGCGGGGTTTTTGTTTGGACCAATGGCCACGCCGCGAGACGAATTCACTCTTTCGGCGCATTGCTCTAGGCTGATGCGCAGACAGACGATTCACAGAACCCCCAAGTTCCCGCCTAAATCCGCAAACTGGCCAGCCTGACGAAATGAAAGAAAATTCCGCGATCGAACGGGCCTCGCCTCTGGCGCCCTTCAGGCACGGCATCTTCCGCTCGGTCTGGACGGCCAGCCTCGCCTCCAACTTCGGTGGCCTGATCCAGAGCGTGGCGGCGGCCTGGATGATGACCGCGATTTCCAACTCGGTCGACATGGTGGCGCTGGTGCAGGCTTCCACCACGCTGCCGATCATGCTGTTTTCGCTTGCCTCGGGCGCCATCGCCGACAGCTTCAACCGCCGCAAGGTGATGCTGACGGCGCAGTTCTTCATGCTCGTGGTCTCCGTGGTGCTGACGCTCACCGCCTGGTCCGGGGTGATGACGCCCTGGCTGCTCTTGACCTTCACCTTCCTGATCGGCTGCGGCACGGCGCTGAACAACCCGTCCTGGCAGGCCTCGGTGGGAGACATGGTGCCGCGCGCCGACCTGCCGGCCGCGGTGGCACTCAACAGCATGGGCTTCAACCTCACCCGCTCCGTCGGCCCCGCCATCGGCGGCGTGATCGTGGCCGCGGCGGGCGCGGCTGTGGCCTTCGCCGTCAATGCGGTGAGCTACCTGGCACTGATCTTCGTTCTGCTGCGCTGGAAACAGCCGGTGACGGCGCGCGCGCTGCCGCGCGAACCCTTCGGCATCGCCATGACCGCCGGCTTGCGCTACGTGGCCATGTCGCCCAACATCGAGAAGGTGTTGTTGCGCAGCTTCGTCTTCGGCTTCACCGCAATCTCGGTGATGGCGCTGTTGCCGCTTGTGGCGCGCGACATCGTGCAGGGCGGGCCGCTGCTCTACGGCGTGCTGTTCGGGGCCTTCGGCATCGGTGCTGTGGGCGGCGCGCTGATCAGCGCAAGGCTGCGCCAGGTGCTGACCAACGAATGGATCGTGCGGCTGGGCTTCGTCGGCTTTGCCGTCTGCGCCGCGATTGCCGGCACCAGCACCCTGGCCTGGCTGACCTGCGCGGCGCTGCTGGTGGGCGGGGCAAGCTGGGTGGTCGCGCTGTCGCTGTTCAACGTCACGGTGCAGATGTCGACCCCGCGCTGGGTGGTTGGCCGCGCGCTGTCGCTCTACCAGACGGCGACCTTCGGCGGCATGGCGCTGGGAAGTTGGATCTGGGGCCTGGTGGCTGATCGATACGGTCCGGGCGAGGCCCTGCTCTATTCGGCGGTGCTGATGATCGCGGGTGCTGCGCTCGGCCTGAAACGGTTCACCCTGCCCGAGCAGACCGCGCTCAACCTCGACCCGCTCAACCGCTGGAAGGAGCCGCATCTGGCGCTCGACGTGAAGCCGCGCAGCGGCCCGATCACCATCATGATCGAGTATGTGATCCGGGAAAGGGACATCGCCGAGTTCCTCCACGTGATGGCCGAGCGCCGGCGCATCCGCCGCCGCGACGGCGCGCGGCAATGGACGCTGTCGCGCGACCTGGAAAATCCCGAGCTGTGGATGGAGACCTACCACACCCCGACCTGGGTGGAATATGTACGACACAACCAGCGCATGACCCATGCCGATGCGGTGGTCAGCGAACGGATCCGCAAGCTGCACAGCGGCGCCGAGCCGCCGCGCGTGAAGCGCATGATCGAGCGCCCGACGGACTGGTCGGTCGAGCTCAGCCAGCCCAAGCCGGTGATCGATATCCACCATTGAGGGGCTGAGCCTTACGATGGCAAGGCCATCATAAGCCTGGTTCAGTTTGACCGGCCTATACCCCCACCCCTGTCCCCTCCCCACAAGGGGGAGGGGGACGATTTCGTCGCCACAGCCACTCAAAACTGTGAAGGTTGCGCCGGACAGTCATTGCAGCAGGGTCCCCCTCCCCCTTGTGGGGAGGGGTTAGGGGTGGGGGTTATTTCAAATGGCCGGGACTTCGCCCGATCCCCCTACTCCACCCCGATCTCGATGAGACAGGGCTTGCCGCTCGCACGTGCCCGCTTCAGCGCGGCAGGGAGATCGGCGATTGCCTCGAGCTTTTCCGCCCCCATGCCATAGGCCTCGGCCAGCTTGCAGAAATCCGGCGGGGCGGGCGACACGCCGACCGGCTCCACACCGACGTCGCGCATGGAGGTCTCGATCTCGCGGTAGCCGCGATTGTTCCACACCACGAATATGACCGGCGCCTCGGCATCGAGCGCCGCCCCGAGCTCCGGCAGGGTGAACTGGAACCCGCCGTCGCCCGACAGGCAGACGACCGGCGCGTCCGGCACCGCAAGGGCAGCACCGATCGCCGCCGGCGGACCAAAACCCAGCGCGCCGAAGCCGGTGGCGGCGTTGAACCAGCCGGAGGGACGGTCGTGATCATAGTACAGGTTCGCGGCATAGATCGGCTGGGTGGAATCGCCGACGATGATCGAGCCCGGCAGCGCGTCGCGGATCATCTCGACAGCCTCGACCTGGCCCCGCATGGCCGGCCCGATTTCCTCAAGCGCCGCCGCGCGCGCCTGTTCGGCCCGCGAAGCGCCCCAGCCTTCATCCGAAGCGTTGCGGCGCGACGAGACCAGCAATTCGCCCATGCCTTCCAGCGTCGCCGCACAATCGGCACGGATGCCCAGCGTGGCCGGATGCCGGCCGATCTGCTTGCCGTCGACGTCGATGCGGATGAGATTTTTCGGCTTCACGAAGCCGCCATCGCCATACATGTCATAGTCGGTCGGGCCGAATTCGGTGCCGGCCGCAATCACCAGGTCGGCCTCGGCCGTCAGCGCCCGCACCGCCTTCAGGCTGGGGCTGGCGGGCACGCCGAGCGGATGCTTGTGCAAGAGGCCGCGCGCATTGGCGGTTTCCACCACCGGCGCGTCGAGAAGCTCGGCCAGCTGGCGCAAGGGCGCTTCGGCCATCTTGGCGCCGCCGCCGGCGAGGATAAGCGGCCGGCTGGCCGCACTCGCCAGCCGCGCAGCTTCCGCCAGTGTGGCGGCATCGGGTTGCGGGGCACTTGCCTCGACCGGATGCGGAACGAGCCCGTCGGTCGGCTTTGCCATGATGTCGGTTGGGATTTCGATGTGCACCGGGCCGGGGCGACCGGAGGCGAACAGCGTGAAGGCGCGCGAAAGCACTTCCGGGAGCTCGCTGGCATTTTCGATCCGGTGTGAGAACAGCGCCACCTTCTCCATCATGCCGCGCTGGTCGGGCAGTTCGTGCAGGAAGCCCAGCCCCTTGCCGAGCGTGGGCGAAGCATTCACGCCTGAGATAACCAGCATCGGGATGGAATCCGCCCGCGCCTGGCCCATGGCGGTGATGGTGTTGGTGAGCCCCGGCCCGGTGATCACGAAGGCCACGCCCGGCTTTCCGGTGACCCGGGCATAGCCATCGGCCATGAAACCGGCACCCTGCTCATGGCGTGGCGTGACATGGCGGATCTTCGAGCGGGCAAGCCCGCGATAGAGCTCGACCGTGTGCACGCCCGGAATGCCGAACACGGTGTCGACCCCATGCGCCTCGAGCAACGAGATCAGCGCCTCCCCCACGGTGGTCATGTCTTTTCCTCCTCACGTAAATTCAGTCCCAGCAGCGCCTCGACGGTGGCGATGGCGATCTCGACCAGTTCGCCCGGTTCGAAAATGTCGCCGGCAAGGCAACCCTCGATCCATAGCCCGTCGATGATGGCGTTGATGGCGATGGCGTTGCGGCGCAGTTCGGCCTTGTCGGCAGCGAGGCCTTCCGCCCTCAGCACTTCGGCCACCAGCGCCTCGACCTCGTCACGGAAGCCGAGATAGCCCTCGCGGTGGGTGGTGGCGAGCGCCGGGTCGGAACCGGCC
>JAEWHN010000387.1 GCA_023387775.1 Pseudomonadota bacterium
TTGGTGAAGTTGCAGCGGCCACCGCCGGAGATGCGGATCTTCTCTCCGGGAGCCGTGGCATGGTCGACGACCAGAACCGAGCGGCCGCGCTTGCCCGATTCGATCGCGCACATCATGCCGGCGGCGCCTGCACCGATCACAACAACATCGAACCTGGTCAACTTGGCTTTGCTCCGCTCTCGGCCCTTAACAGATCATGGCAACCGGGGGCAAAGCCTGCCGCCGCCCCCAAACCAATTGCCTGCGATCGCCGCACCCAATCCGCGCAGAGCGTAGAAAGGCAAATAAAATCAGCGATTTATTTGATTGGCACGCACAGGATCGAACTGTGGACCCATTGGGATTCGTTCTAGCGCGTCACGAATCGCTTGCCAAGTGCCGCAAGAAAAGAACCCGCCGCCTCGATGAGACGACGGGCCTTTTTGATTACCATCTACCCGGTTGGACGCGGCTCCGGTCGCCTGGCTCCACGACGTAGAAAGACCGGCGAAGCGAAGCGGACTGGGGAAGTCGCTGACAGGAGCAAACAGGCCCTGTGAGTGCTTTAGTCGTCCAGGGGCGAGCGGCAGCGACAATCATGAGAGCGTGGCGGGCACCAAGTCTACAGCGGGTTGGCGATGAATATCTCTCACCGCCAATAAATAAGACTTTATCTTATTCTTAACTGATACACACCCTTACTTACAAAGTATTTTTTTGAAAGCCTGATCATGGAGGGTGGAATGATAGACGCTTTCGATCCTGCTCCACTTGATGGTTCCAGAAGATTTCATCGCTGGCGATCATTGACGTGGACGTTACTGGTAGTTGCCTTGCCTCTCGCTTCGATAGGTGGCGCGACCGCAGCAGGATACTTCTCCTATGTGATCGCCAATACCAAGCCAAACGCCGATACGACCAAGCTGGCTGTGTCGATACTCAAGTCCGGTGACGCTTCTCCAGAAATGCGCGTTTGGGCGACCGAGGTTCTTGGGATACCCACCGACCGACTTCCGGTTACGTCTCTTATCGCTTCACGCCCATAGCATGGAGGACCGGGGTCCATCTGGACTGAGTGGCCTGCAGCCAAGCACGTCGCGGCCGTGGCCGCCGACGTTCACCACGTCGCCCGACTTCGGCTCGGTAAAGCGTCCGAGGTCCGTCAGCCTAAATTGAGAACGGGCGACAGAACGCTAATCGGCCGGCAGCGCCGCGAAGGCTGGCAAATCAGCGGGAAAACAACGATTTCAGGAAGTTATTTGGTGGGTGTGCACAGGATCGAACTGTGGACCCGCTGATTAAGAGTCAGCTGCTCTACCAACTGAGCTACACACCCACCGCACCGGTCGCCGCCGGTGATGGGCGCGATATAGCCATAGGTTTTGGCGGTGTCCAGCCCTCAATTTCGCGAATGTCGTAAAAGATTCAAATAGTCTCCCGGCGCCTCACGAAAATAGCAGGCCTTCCGCCACTTTCACGGCATTGCCGCCGATCCGCGCGGTGATCATTTTTCCACCGTCGACGTCGATTTCCAGCCCAATCCGTGACGGGCGCCCCATTTCCATGCCCTGTTCGATCCAGATTCGAGTCGGCCCCTCGGCCAGTTCGTCGAATCGCCAGATCGCCCCGGTCAACGCCGCTGCCGCAGATCCGGTCGCAGGGTCCTCATAGGAAAGCTCGCCGGCCACAAACATGCGGGCGTGAAAGGAGCTATCGTGATGCACGGTGTCGCGCGTGTAGAGATAGGCGTTGGCCGCCTTGCCCCCGGTGAGCTGGGGTGAAAATTCCGCCCAGGCCGGATTGTCGAGCCTGGCCCGGCCGATCGCCTCAAGGCCTGACACTGGCACCGTCAGATAGGGAACGCCCGCCGACCACAGGCCGACGCGGTGATTCTCGAAGCCGATCTCGTGTGGTCCGAGCCCAAGAGCGGCACCCACCACCTCCGGCTCGACGGCAAGTTCTTGCGCCTGCGGCAGTTCCGGCAGGTCGAATTCCGCAAAAACGCCGGCGTCCGTTCTTGAAATGGCGCAGCGCACCGGGCCGATATTCTCTTCCAGCACGAAGATGCGGTCGGTGCCGTCTGCGGGCTGCAGTTCGGCCAGGGCGATCGCCGTGCCCACGGTCGGATGGCCGGCAAATGGCATCTCATGGTCGGGAGCGAAGATGCGCAGCCGCGCCTTGTGCTTCGGGTTTTGCGGCGGGGCCACGAAGACCGTTTCGGAAAGATTGAACTCGCGCGCGATTCGCTGCATCGCCGCGGTGTCCAGCCCCTGCGAGTCGAGCACCACCGCCAGCGGGTTTCCGGCCAGGCGCTCTTGCGTGAATACGTCGTAGACGAGGTATTTCCTGCCCTGCATGGCACCCTTTCCTTGCCGCTGGTGCGGTTGTTCCCCGGACTTGCGGGATGCCCGCGGCCGCCCAATGATGACCTCGCTATTGGCAGGATTGTCAATCGGACACGGCAAGAGCCGACACCGCAGCCACTGGCCTGGGCCCTATTCGGCGCCTGAAAAATGCCATTCGAGAATCGGGAACATATGCGGCTTCAACCCCTTCGGCCGGTCGTTGGGGCTGCG
This sequence comes from Pseudomonadota bacterium, assembly GCA_023387775.1. Taxonomy (GTDB): domain Bacteria; phylum Pseudomonadota; class Alphaproteobacteria; order Rhizobiales; family Rhizobiaceae; genus Pseudaminobacter. The sequence continues at coordinate 2,556 of JAEWHN010000387.1, forward strand.
GATGATCACTGGTCCGTCAATCTCGGGGTCGGGGTCGCCGGCCACGAACTCACGAATCCGCTCTGCAATCTCGTCGGCATCGGCCTCGAGGTGATAGCGACGGAAGATCGCGGTGCCGGCGGGAGTGGAAAAGACATGATAGCGCCGCCCGCGGCGCAGGCCTGCAATGTCCAGCCCGGTTTCCTCCCCCACCTCGCGGATCATGTTGAAGTCGACGTCGGCAACCCCTTCCCGGAAGTCACAGGGCTCGAAGGAACCGGCCGCGAAATAGACGCTGCCGGCATTCACCGTGTGGCGGCCCATGCGAATCGCAACCAGGGCATTGTCCCGCGACACCAGCACTGCATGGGCGTAGGCGTGCTCGGCATTGGGCACCGCCTGCTGGCGCCGCCACAACATGAAGGTGGCGAAGCGGATTGCATGGCAGCGTCCTTCCAGCCTGCCCTGCGTGTAGGAAAGCTGCGAAAGCAGCACCACGGTTCCGTCGAACAGGGCCGGATTTGCAGTCTTCTCCTCCAGCCAATTGCGTTCGATTGCCTCGCCGTTTCCGCTTTCGAACGGATGCGGCGCCGGATCGAGTCTCACGTCGACCATTTCGACGGGCAGGATGACGTTACGCGGAATGTCTATGCTCATGGGGCTCTGATTTCTGCTCCGGCAGCGTCGGTGCCGGGGTTCGGGCAATCACAATCGGCGGCCCGGCGGGTGCCGACCTTTTAGGGACATGGTTCGCGGTATCGAAGTTTTCGCGCGCCAATTTCCGCCCCCTCATGGGCGAGAATCCAAATGGAAGTTGGCCCGCTGTTCGGATGAAAACAAGGCCTTCGTGCGCGCAAAAAAGGCAAAACGGAACATATGGAACCTTTCTGTTCGGGATGCGTTCTCACGCGACGTCCGGTCGGGCCCATCTTGTTGGCCACCACCGCAGGCTTGAGCCTCAAGGACGGTTTTTCCTTTGGAGACGACAATGAGACCCTACCTCACATCTTTCGCGTGTTCGGGGCTGTTCGTCCTTGGCACGCTGACCGGCTTTTCCGCGCCGGCTATGGCGGACGCAGGCGGAAGCATCAGCGACATCGCACCCACGGTCGATGCTGCAGGCCAGGCGTTTCGTACTCTTCCGGATGTTCAGGTCATCAAGGATGACTGGAAGGCCAGCTGCGGCGTTGGCGTAAGCTGCAGCTATGGCCACCCAGGCTTTCAGAGCGGCGTTCTGATAAGACATCCCTCGGCCGGCGGTTCCGTCTCGACTGACGGCAACTTCCAGCTCGCTCGCG
>JAEWHN010000063.1 GCA_023387775.1 Pseudomonadota bacterium
CTTGAAGAAGGCGCGGTTGAGTTGCAGCCCCTCGGGGCTGGTAACCAGATCCAGACCGAAGCCGGAGGAAGCATCTTCGGCAAAGCCCTTGCCTGCGCCTTCCTGGTTGGGAAAATCCTCGAAAAAAAAGGACACCGGCACGTTGAGAATGGACGAAATCGCCTGCAGGCGGCTGGCACCGACGCGATTTGTTCCTTTCTCGTATTTCTGGATCTGCTGAAAAGTAATTCCGAGCTGTTCGCCAAGACTCTCCTGGCTCATTCCAAGCATGTTTCGACGCAGCCGAATTCTGCTTCCGACATAGATATCGGTCGGGTTCGGTTTTTTCTTGTTTTCCTTATCCTTCATTTCGTCCTCGGCCGCCATTTCGGCATTATTCTATTTTTATTTTTCATCGATTAGCGAGCTGACCTTCCCATTTCCTCCTGTCGCCGACCTCCCCCTTGGGCGGCGTACTATGAATCCCGCTCTGTTGGACTGTCAATTCGGGCGCAACCGTTGTCCAAGACCCAGCCCGGCAGCGATGGCGCCAAAGAAAAACAGGATGACCAAACCGTTAACAGAGTGCTTCCAGAACATTCGCTTGTCTTGTCGAACAAGCGGGATGACGGCATCGACCACACCCCGGGCATTCATGGACAAGGCGTCTACAATGCGACCACGAGGATCGACCACTCCCGAAATCCCTGTGTTGGCGGCTCGTATCAACGGCAACCCCGTTTCCACGGCACGTATCTGCGCCTGTCGGAAGTGCTGGTAGGGGCCCGGCGTATCGCCGAACCATGCGTCGTTCGTAACATTTACAATAATATCCGTTGACGCAAGGTCAACAGCCACCAGCGCCGGAAAGATAATTTCGTAACAGATGAAAGGAAGCGCTTTCGCCCCTCCGGCAAGCGCGATCGGATGCCGTTCGTTGCCGGGCTCCAGGTTCATCGGTCCGGCCACGAACTGGCTGAGCCCGAAACTGGCGAACAGATCCGCAAAGGGTATGTATTCCCCGAAGGGAACGAGATGCAGCTTGTCCACCGCATCGACGATCTCGCCAGCGGCGTCGATGGCAACGACGGAATTGTAGTAGCGCGCATCGCTGCCGGTGCTGGCGCCTTCCTCGCGCATCGCGCCGGCGATCAGCGTCTGCCCGTCGCGCAGCAGGTCGCCAAGCGCCACCAGCGCGTCCGGCCGCTCGGTGAAGAAGAACGGAACGGAGGTCTCGGGCCACAGGATCAGCTGCGGCTTCGCACCTTCCTGCTCTGATGGCGCGCCCGACAGGTCCAGCATCGTGCGGAAGATGCGATCGCGCACTTGCGCGTCCCATTTCTCGCTCAGGTCGATGCTGGGCTGCACGATGCGGACGGGAAGGTTTTCTCCAGTTGTCTCGACCGGAGCGTTGAGACGGACATGGCCGAAAGCCACGTGGGCGGCCGCCAGAAGCGTGGCCAGCGCCATGCCCAGCCGCAGATGCCGCTGCGCCGCCAGCAGTGCCGGCATCGCGAACACGAAAACGGCAAGCGCGTTCATGCCGATCATGCCAACCACCGATACGCTTTGCATCAGGAGCGGTATCGGCATGGCGGCATAGCCGATCGCGTTCCACGGAAAGCCGGTAAACAGGAAAGTGCGCAGCCATTCGGCAAGCCCGAAGCCGAAGGCCAGCGCTGCGATGCGGCCGATGCCATCGCTCCAGAGAAGCCGGGCCACCGCGGAGGCAAGGCCGTAGAAAAGCGCAAGCAGCGCCGGAATTCCCACCACCGCCAGAGGAAGTGCCCAGGCGAAGCTGTCCGCCTCGACCAGTACGGCCCCGCCGATCCACCACAGCCCGGCAAGGAAATAGCCGAAACCGAACCACCAGCCTGTCGCAAAGGCCGGCATGAGCCGTCGCATCGGGCCGGTCGGGCCGCTCGTCGCGCCGTCGAGCAGCCACACCAGTACCGGGAAGGAAACGAAGCAGACCGCGAAGAAGTCGAAAGGAGCCTGGGAAAGGACGGCAAGCGCGCCGGCAAGGAATGCCGTGAGCGCGCGCCGCCACCCCCACAGCAAAATTATCCGCCCTGCAAGGCGCTCCATGGGCGGCCCCTCATCGCGTGAATCACCCACGAAGGTTTATCAGCAAGAGGCCCACGCTCCAATGCTGCCGTCTCAGGCCTGTTCGGCGCGGGCGGCACGGCGGCGCCGGTCGCCCTTCGGGCTTTGGACGATACGCACACGCTTGACGCGCCTTGGGTCGGCGTCGAGCACGTGGAACTCGAAGCCGGGGATCGCCTGGACAACCTCGCCCCTGGTCGGCACCCGGCCGAGCGTGTTGAAGATCATGCCGCCGATGGTGTCGACATATTCGCCATGCTCGCCGGCGGTGAAATCCTCGCCGATCATCTTGGCCACGTCGTCGATCTCCGCCTTGGCGTCGACCACGAAGACGCCCTCGCCGGTCTGGGTGATCAGCGGCTCTTCCTCGTCGTGCTCGTCCTCGATGTCGCCGACGACCATCTCCACGATGTCTTCGAGCGAAACCAGGCCGTCGGTGCCGCCATATTCGTCGATCACCAGTGCCATCTGGGTGCGCGCTGCCTGCATGCGCGCCATCAGGTCGGAGGCCAGCATAGACGGCGGCACGAAAAGAACGGTGCGGATGAGGTTCAGCTCTCCGAGCGTGCGCGTCAGGTCGACAGTGGCAAAGTCAAGAGCCGCGCCGCCGACCGGCTTCTTGGACGACCTGCCCTTCTTGGCCCGCGCCAGCCTGGTGATGTGGGCGAGAACGTCGCGGATGTGAACCATGCCGCGGGGATCGTCCAGCGTCTCGGCATAGACCGGCATGCGCGAATGGCCCGATTGCTCGAAGACCACCATGAGATCGCCGAGGGTGGTGTTGAGCTCCACCGCCTCGATGTCGGCGCGCGGCACCATCACGTCCTCGACGCGCACCTCGCGCAGCCGCAGAATGTTCTTGAGCATCGCCCGCTCGCCGGGCGAAAAGTCCTCCGCTTCGGTGGCGCTTTCCGCCAGCGCATCGGTCAGATCGTCACGCAGGCTCGAGCCATTGCGGGGTCTGAACAGCCCGGCCAGCCGTTCCAGCAGCGAAGGCCGCTGAGAGCCGGGCTCGCTTGCGGCGCTGTTGAGCGCCGCATTGGGACTAGGGTCCTCTTCAGGGCTTTCTGGCGCGGCGGGCGCGCTGCCGACCTCCGATTTGGCGGCAGTGTCTGGTTTCTCGTTCATTGTCGTCCGGTTTGTTGCCTAAACTGTTACGCGTAAGGATCGGGGATCGCAAGTCTTGCGAGCGCACGGCGCTCGAATCCCTCCATCTCCTCCGCCTCCGCGTCGGTTTCGTGATCATAGCCCATGAGATGCAGGAAACCATGGATCACCAGGTGAATAATATGATGCTCGCGCGGCTTGCCTTCCAGTGCCGCTTCGCGCTCGACAGTCTCGGCGGCGAGGATGATGTCGCCCATCATCGGCGGCAGCGGCGCGCCGGGCTCGGTCGGAAAGGCCGGGAAGGAAAGCACGTTGGTCGGCTTGTCCTTGCCGCGCCATTCCGCGTTCAGCACCTGAATGTGGGCATCGTCCGAAAAGACGAGGCTGAGCTCGGTGCCTGTCGGAGCGGTGGCGCCGGTTTCGGCAAGGGCTGCGGCCACTGCGCGGCGCGCCAGCGCCTCCAACTCATCCTCGTCGGGCCAGGCGCCGGCCTCCACCATCAGGTCGATCTCGACCGGAAGCGCTGCGGCGCCAATCTCGGCGGTGTTTTCCATCACGTCCCGCCAGCCAATCAGATCTCGGAGCCGCCGAGGCCGCGCTCGATCTTGCCGTCGCGCTCGTAGGCCCGCACGATCTCCGCAACCAGCGGATGGCGGACCACGTCGCTGTCGTTGAAGCGCACCGTCACCACCCCCGGCACGTTGTCGAGGATGCGCAGCGCCTCGACCAGGCCAGAGCGCGTGTTGGGCGGCAGGTCGATCTGGCTCGGATCGCCGGTGACGATCATGCGCGAGTTCTCGCCCAGGCGGGTCAGGAACATCTTCATCTGCATCGAGGTGGTGTTCTGGGCCTCGTCGAGGATTACGGCGGCGTGAGACAGCGTGCGGCCGCGCATGAAGGCCAGCGGCGCGATCTCGATGACCTCGGCCGCGATCGCACGCTCGACCTTGTCGGCGGGCATCATGTCATACAGCGCGTCATAGAGCGGACGCAGATAGGGGTCGACCTTCTCCTTCATGTCGCCGGGCAGGAAGCCGAGGCGCTCGCCGGCCTCCACCGCCGGACGCGACAGGATGATGCGCTCGACCATGCCGCGTTCGAGCAGCATGGCTGCGTGGGCCACCGCCAGATAAGTCTTGCCGGTGCCTGCGGGGCCGATGCCGAATACCAGTTCGGCCCGGTCCAGCGCGCGCATATAGGCGTCCTGGTTGAGCGAGCGGGCATAGATGGTG
>JAEWHN010000112.1 GCA_023387775.1 Pseudomonadota bacterium
AAGCTGCACACCAAGGTGCCGCTGCACTTCGTCAACATCGACACCTCGCCGGCCGGCAAGAACGCCGACGTCTCGGTGACCAGCGAGCTCAATGACGTCGAAGTGACCTGCCTGCCGAAGGATCTGCCGGAGTCGATCGAAGTCGACCTGGGCCAGATGGATGCCGGCGACACCGTGTACCTGGCGGACGTCAAGCTGCCGAAGGGCGTCGAGCTGGTGCATCCGGTGAGCGAGGAGCACAACCCGGCGGTGGCCGTGGCCCGCGCGGTCAAGGTCGAGGAAGAGGCGCCGGTCGAGGGCGACGACACCTTGGACGTGCCGGCGACCAACGTCTCCGCCGACGGTGCCGCCGCTCCGGCCGCTCCCGCCGCCGAGGGCGACGCCGAGTAATCCCGCTGGCCGGCCGGCACGCCCGGCCAGCCGCGGTCGCCTCGCGCGCACCCGATGGCGGGCATTCGCCTCATCGTCGGGCTGGGCAATCCCGGTCCCGAGCACGCCCGAACCCGGCACAACGCCGGGTTCTGGTTTATTGACGCGCTGGCGCAGAAGGCCGGCGCGCGCTTCGGGCTGGACAGCAAGCTGTTCGGCGAAACCGCCAAGGCGGACATCGGCGGGCAGTCGGTCTGGCTGCTAAAGCCGGCCACCTTCATGAATCTCTCCGGCAAGTCGCTCACCGCCGCGCTGCGGTTCTGGAAGATCGAGCCTGGCGAGATGCTGGTGGCGCACGATGAACTGGACCTGCCGCCGGGCACCGCGCGGCTGAAGTTCGACGGCGGCCACGGCGGCCAGAACGGCCTGCGCGACACCATGCGCTTGCTCGGGCATGGCGGCTTCCACCGGCTGCGGATCGGCATCGGCCATCCTGGCCACAAGGACCGGGTCACGCCATGGGTGCTGGGACGCCCCGGCGCGGCCGACGAGGCCTTGGTCCTGCGCGCCATCGATGATGCGCTGGACGTGCTGCCGCTGGCGGTGCAGGGCAATTTTTCCGACGCGATGACGCGGCTGCACACGCCGCGCCCGCAATGAATTCTCTCGCGCCGGTCGCTGGCCGGCGCGCAACGGAGCACACGCGACATGGGCATCCAATGCGGCATCGTCGGCCTGCCGAACGTCGGCAAGTCCACGCTTTTCAACGCGCTGACCAAGGCCGGCATCGCCGCCGCCAACTTCCCGTTCTGCACGATCGAGCCCAACGTCGGCATCGTGCCGGTGCCGGATCCGCGGCTGAACGCGCTCAGCGAGATCGTCAAGCCGCAGAAGGTCATCCCGACCGCGGTCGAGTTCGTCGACATCGCCGGCCTGGTCGCCGGCGCCGCCAGCGGCGAGGGTTTGGGCAACAAGTTCCTGGCCCACATCCGCGAGGTCGACGCGATCTGCCACGTGGTGCGCTGCTTCGAGCATCCCGACGTGATCCACGTCGCCAACAAGGTCGACCCGATCGCCGACATCGAGACCATCGACACCGAGCTGGCGCTGGCCGACCTGGAATCCGTCGACAAGGCCATCGCGCGGTTCGAGCGGGTGGCCCGCAGCGGCGACAAGGACGCCAAGGTCAAGATCGAGGTGCTGGCCAAGCTGCGCGCCGCACTGGATGCCGGCAAGGCCGCGCGCACGGTCGCCCTGGACGAGGACGAGAAAACCGCGATCCGCGAGCTGTTCCTGCTCACGATCAAGCCCGTGCTGTACGTGGCCAACGTGCTCGAGGATGGCTTCGAGGACAACCCGCACCTGCAGGCCGTGCGCGCGCACGCCGCCAGCGAGGGCGCCGAGGTGGTCCCGGTGTCGGCGGCGATCGAGGAAGAGCTGAGCCAGCTCGACGATGCCGACCGCGACGATTTCCTGAAAGACCTCGGCCTGGAGGAGCCGGGCCTCAACCGCGTGATCCGCGCCGCCTACAAGCTGCTCGGCCTGCAAACCTATTTCACCGCCGGGGTGAAGGAAGTGCGCGCGTGGACGGTCAAGGCCGGTTCCACCGCGCCGCAGGCCGCCGGCGTGATCCACACCGACTTCGAGAAGGGCTTCATCCGCGCCGAGACCATCGGCTACGACGATTTCCTCAAGTACAAGGGCGAGGCCGGCGCGCGCGACGCCGGACGCCTGCGGCTGGAGGGCAAGGAGTACCGCGTGCAGGAAGGCGACGTCCTGCATTTCCGCTTCAACGTCTGAGCGGGGGCGCCGCCGCGGAAATTTCGGCGGCGGGCGTTGACAGCATCGCCGGGCGCAGTCAAAATTGCGGGCTCTTTGGGGAGTCCTTGCGGCAACCCTCGGGAACAAGCGGAGGGATACCCAAGCGGCCAACGGGGGCAGACTGTAAATCTGCTGGCTTACGCCTTCGGTGGTTCGAATCCACCTCCCTCCACCAGTTCGACCGTTCCACCCCGGATTTCGCGGTACCCGGCGGCCTTACCAGCCTCCGGCGCAACACGGCAGGGCCTCCCGGCGCGGGAGTAGTTCAATGGTAGAACTGTAGCCTTCCAAGCTACTAGTGCGGGTTCGATTCCCGTCTCCCGCTCCACCATTGCATTGCAGCGCACGGCCCGCCTCGCACAATCTGCTCACGTAGCTCAGTCGGTAGAGCACCTCCTTGGTAAGGAGGAGGTCGATGGTTCGATTCCATTCGTGAGCACCACTTTTCGCAACTTCACGCCAGCCCCGGCAGGCAATCCAACGAGACGCAGACATGGCAAAGGGCAAGTTCGAGCGCACCAAGCCCCACGTGAACGTGGGCACGATTGGTCACGTTGACCACGGCAAGACGACGCTGACGGCGGCGCTGACGAAGGTGGGCGCGGAGCGTTTCGGTGG
>JAEWHN010000183.1 GCA_023387775.1 Pseudomonadota bacterium
ACAAGCTGGATGACGATCAGGACGACCACGTCCCAGAAGATCACCTCGCCTATGGTGAACCATTTGCGGGTGCGGTTGACGCGCCAAAAGGCAAACCACACCACAGCGGCAAGGATCAGGGGAACAAAGCCGGCGACGCTCACCGCAGCCTCTCCCCAGTTTTGCTGTCGAAGTAATGCAGGGCATCGACGGGAAAATGAAGGTGCACGGGCTGGCCCGGCTTCAGGTCATCGCAGTCCCGATGGGTCCTGACCGTGATGCTGCGCTCGCCGTTGGCGAAAATCAGGAGCGTGTCGGGCTCCACAGTCTCCTTGACGTCCAGCGTCATTGCAAAGCCGTTGCCGTCGCTGAGCTGGCCGAATCCGATCTGCTCGGGCCGGATGCCGAGCGTGACCGGCCCGTCCGCGCATTCGACCTTGCAGGCCATCCGGCCGGCGCGGAACGTGCCGCTTTCTACCATGCCATCCAATGTGTTCATGGCCGGCCGGCCCATGAATTCCGCCACGAACCGGTTGGCCGGCCGGCGATAGATGGCGCGGGGCTCGTCGAACTGAACCAGCTTCCCGTCCCTGAGCACGGCGATGCGGGTGGCGAGGGTCATCGCCTCTTCCTGGTCGTGAGTGACGAAGACGAAGGTCTTGTTCAGGCGCTGGTGCAGGCGGTTGAGTTCGGTGCGCATATGAAGGCGCAGCAGGGCATCCAGATTGGAAAGCGGCTCGTCCATGAGGCAGATGGTCGGCTCCCACACCAGCGCCCGCGCCACCGCCACCCGCTGCGCCTGCCCGCCGGACAGCTGCCCCGGCCGGCGATGCAAATAGCTGCCGATCTGCAGCAGTTCGGCCACGTCCTTCACGCGCTTGTCCAGCTCGGCCAAGGCGGTTTTGCGGATGCGGAGCGGATAGGCAATGTTCTCATAGACGCTCTTGTGGCTGTAGAGCGCGTAGTTCTGGAACACCATGCCGATGCCGCGCAGGCGCGGCGGCAGGGTGGTTATGTCCCTGCCGCCGATTTCGATGCGGCCTTCCGACGGGGTCTCGAGCCCCGCCAGAAGTCGGCAGGCCGTCGTCTTTCCCGAACCAGACGGGCCGAGCAGGACGACGAATTCGCCGAGGTCGAATTGCAGGTTGAGCCCGTCTAATGCAATGGTGCCGTCGGCAAAGCGCTTGGTCACTTCTGTGAAAGAAACTGCCATCAAAATGCTCCGTACATTCCGGTGTGGCGGTCGTCGGCACGTAGCGACAGCACCGCCCTACTAATCTGTTCAACTGCGTCTCCGCCCGCGCTTGACCACGTCGGACGGTAGACACTTTCAAGGCTCAGCCCTTCACGGCTCCGAACGTCAGCCCCCGCACCAGGTGCTTCTGGACGAGGAAGGTGAAGACGAGGATCGGCAAGGTGGCGACGACGGCCACGGCGGCGACCTGCCCCCACAAGGTTCCGTGCGGCGTTATCAGGCCGGGAATACCGACCGTCAGGGGCCGCGCCTCGAAGGCCACGAGGATGAAGGCGTAGAGAAACTCGTTCCACGACAGGATGAAACACAGCACCGCCGTCGCCGCCACGCCCGGCGCCGCCATCGGTATGATGACGCGGATGAAGGCACCCAGCCTGGAACGCCCGTCCATCATCGCCGCTTCGTCGATCTCTCTGGGAATCTCGGCAAAGAAGCCGCGCATCATCCACACGACCAGAGACAGGTTGAAGGTGGTGTGAGCGATGACGACCGAATAGATGGTGTCGGTCAGGCCGAGCACCGTGAAGAACATGAACAGCGGCACCGCGATGGAGATGGGCGGCGCCATGCGGGTGGTCAGGAAGAAGAAGAAAAGATCCTCCTTGCCCGGGAAGTCGGTGCGCGCAAACACATAGGCCGCCGGCGCGCCGACGCAGATCGACAGGACCGTGGACGCGACCGAGATGATCAGCGAATTGAGCACCAGCGGCAGGTAGTTCTTGTCGATGAACACCGCCGGATAGTTGTCGAAGGTCGGCGTGAAGAACCAGCGCGGCTGCGGCGACAAGATGTCAAGACGCCCCTTGAAGGAGGTCAGCAGCATCCAGATGTAGGGCGTCAGCGCGATGACCAGGATGCAGGCGAGAACACCGATCGCCAAGATTTTATAGGATCTGTTCATCTCGCTCACCGCGCCCCCGTATCGACAGACTTCCAGTACACGGCCTTGTAGAAGATCGAGCACATGATCAGGACGACGAGGTAGACCATGAAGGCGACGGTGGCGCCGTAGCCGAGGTTCCAGTTCTTGAAGTTGACCCGGTAGGCATAGATCGACAGCAGCTCGGAAACCGTGCCGGGCCCGCCGCCGGTCAGGATGAAGACCTTGTCGAATTCCTTGAACGCATCGATGCCGCGCAGCAGGAGAACGAGCGCAATGATCGGCCTCAGCAGCGGAAGCAGGATGTCCTTGAACTGCCGCCAGGGTCCCGCGCCATCCATGGTCGCCGCCTCGAAGGGCGCCTTCGGTAGGCTCATCAGGCCGGCAAGGATGATCAGCGTCACGAAAGGCGTCCACTGCCAGACATCGATGGCGATGATGGTGGGCATCACCAAGGACGGCGTGGAGAACACGGCCGAAGACTTCGAAAGCAGGCCGAACTTGTGCAGGTAGAAGGTGACCATGCCGAAATCACCCTGGAGCAGAAGCCGCCAGATGAGGCCGACGGCTACGGGCGCCAGCATCATCGGCACCAGAAGCAGCGTCGTCAGCAGGCGCTGACGCTCGATGAAGCGCCAGATCAGCCAGGCAATGGCAAAGCCAAGCACGAATTCGACGCTGACCGCCATCAGCACGAACCGTGCCGTCAGCCAGAACGAGTTCCAGAAGATGGGGTCGTCGCGCACGAGGTGGCGGAAATTGTCGAGGCCGATGAAGGCGCCGTTCTGGTCCGGATTCGCGTAGCTCAGATCGGTCATGGCCGTGTAGGTCATGTATCCGAACGGCCCCACGAGGAACACGAGGACAAGAAGGGTTGCCGGCAGGATCAGGGGAAGCGAGGCGCCCCGGTCAAGAAGGAAACGTCCGTGCGATTTCTGTATTTTTCTGTTCATGACGACACTGCCATGCGCCCCGTGAGAAGCGCGCTGCGTTCTCACGGGGGCAATTTGCGTTATGGCCTGGAAGGAATCCGAGTCACTCCACCGGATATTTCATCGGCGCGCAGGAGCCCAGCAGGGCGGAGATTTCCTGTGCCGAACGGTCGAGGGCTTCCTTGGCGGATTTTTCGTCGGCCAGGTAGGACGAGAGTTCCCGCACCAGAATATCGGTCATCTCGCCGGATTGCGGCAGGGTCGGCTTGGGCTTCGCTACCTCGTTCGAGGCCATCGAGGCCTTGGAGTAAGGCAGTTTCTGCACCTCGGCCGAGGCATAGACGTCCGGGCGCGCGGTCGCTCCCCCGTTGAGGTGCTGGGCAAGCTGCTGGTCATAATCCATCATCCACTGGATGAAGAGATAGGCCGCCTCCTTGTTCTTGGATTCGGTGGGGATGAGATAGGTCCAGCCCTCGGTCTGGGCGATCTTGCCGCCTTCGCCCTCGGGAACCGTGTCGAAGCCCATCTTGCCGACCACCGTCGAAACGGATTCGTCGATGGCCACGGCGTAGGTGGCGTCGTTCCACATGATGAGCTGGGCGACGGTGCCCTGCTGCATCAGCGCCATCACGTCATCCCAGAAATAGTTCAGCGTGTCCGGTGGGGAGAAGGTCTTGAGGCTCTTGTAATATTCGGTGGCAGCGATGGCCTTCGGGCTGTTGACGATCACCGGGCCGCATTCCGACCCCGACTTCGCCTCCAGCATGTCGCCATCGAAGGAGTAGAGGAAGTTCAGCCATTCATACCAGAGCGCCTCGTGGCGCTTGCCCTGCAAGGCGGTGCCGTAGAGGCCCTGGTCGGGACGCGTGAACCATTCGGCGATGTCGCGATACTGGTCCCAGTTCTTGGCCGGCGCGAGTTCATAGCCATATTTGGCCTTGAACCCTTCCTTCTCCTTCTCGTCTCCGATCAAATCGGAACGATACCACATATACATGCTGAGCGCCGTAAAGGGGAAACCGTAGACCTTCTGGTCATACCAGGAAATCTCCTTCCAGAGTCCCTGATAGAGCTGCGCCTCGGGCTTAAATTCAGGATCGCGCAGATCGGTGCTTTCCAGGAAGCCCTCCAGGGGCTGGACGTTGCCGTTGGTCACGAATTTTCCAAGCTCGCGGTGCGGCTGGATGATGAAGTCATATCGGCCGCGCTTGGAATTGAGGTCGAGCATGACCTTGCTGACGGCCTCGGAATGCTCGTACATCTCGATCTCGACCTTGATGCCGGTCCGCTTCTCGAATTCCGGCGCCAGCTTGCTCATGGCCTCGAGCGGCGGCAGCGCTTCGCCGATGGAACGGATGGTAACTCCCTTGTAGGGCGCGGCCGCCTCCTCGAGCGACCATGCATTGGCGCTTCCGACATGTGCAAGTGCCGCCGCAGTGGCAAAGGCAGCCGTCGAAAGCATGCGGAATATCGAACTCGATTTAAGCATAGCACTCCCCCTTGTCTTGTTTTCCATGAAGCAGGCGGCCCTTGCCCCGGCCGGGCCATATTGCCCGTGCGGAAAGACGTCGCGCCATTCCTCGGCGCCGGCCCCCCGAATGCCCGGGAACCGGTTCAGGCAATCACAATGAGCAGGAACAGGCATCGGCTGGCGAACGGCCTGACGGCCCGGTCGCGGCAGCGGAACCGGCGGATATATCTTGCGGCCAGACGGCCTCGCGCGTCACGCGCGCGCCGTCGCTGCCGGCAATGCTATGAAAGATCATCCTCCCCTCCTCTCCGAATGGAAACGGACCTCCTTATCCGCCTCCACGCAGTACCGAAGCGGTTCCGGGCGTCCTCTCCCCAGTGCCGTACCCATAGCCCGCTTCGAAGAAATATGCCCCAACCGCAAGAGCTTTCCTGCGGAGCTTTCCTGCGAGCCCTCTTTCGCAGGCATATTTCTCATATTGATAGAATGTTATACGCTAGTCGCAAACAAGGGATATTTCCTATTTTGGATAGCCTTCATGATATATCCCATTCGGGATAGATGACATCGAGGGGGGACCATGCAGATTGCCGCGGGCAAGAAATTGCTGTCCACGCCGGACTGGTATGCCGTGCTGAGCGATCTGCTCTCGCGGGCAGGCGAGCCTGATTTCCCCCAGGCATTCGCCGACGCCGTGCGCGCGCTCGTTCATTTCGACTATACGGTTACCTTTGCCTATAACGGCCCGGACGTTCCCGTATGCCTTCACCATACGTTCCAGGCCCAGCAGTTTCATATCCATGTGAAAGAATATGAGATCGGCCCCTATCTGCTGGACCCCTTCTACAAGGCGACCGCGAATGGAACGCGCTCCGGGCTGTACCGCCTGGCCGAGCTTGCGCCGGACCAGTTCTACAAGAGCGAATACTACCGGTCCTATTATATCCAGACGGGACCGGTCGACGAGATCGCCTTCTTCATCCCCGGCAACGCGAACTGGGCGATCGTCACCTCGCTGATGCGCTCGCCAAGTCAGGCCGCCTTCAATGTCCACGATCTACGGACCCTGCGCTGCGTGGAACCCCTTTTGAGAGCGATCGCTGAAATGCACTGGCGGACCGACGAGCGCCTGAAGGCGGCAAGTTCCGAGCAGAATGAAAAGGCAGTGCTGGAAAGAACCGTCCAAGCGGCCCTCCACAAGAGAGGCATTCCCGCGCTCACGCCTCGAGAGATGGAGATCGTGGGCCTGGTGCTGGAAGGGCATTCATCGGAATCGATCGCCAAGATTCTCGGGATCACGGCCGGAACCGTCCGCATCCACCGCAAGAACATCTACGCCAAGATGCGCATTTCCTCGCAGAGGGAGCTGTTCGCGATCTTCATGAAAGCGCCAAATATCAATATGACATTGCTTTGAATCGAGCTTGTTGCAGTGGGAGCGACAGGCTGGCCTCGAGATGTCACTGGACGTGGTGCAGTTTGGCAGTGCTCCTCGGTAAGCACCGCGGCGATGGCGGTCTAATCAGTTGTCGGGTTTCGGTTTGGTGTCCTTGACCGATCGTGCCTTAGCGGCGTTCCGGCGGTTCGCGATGCGCAAGAGGGCGTATTTGATCGGGAGTTCGTCGATGGTGTCCGGGTCGTAGTCGTCGACCCATTCGGTTGCTTCGGCGTGATTGGGATGGCAGGGGTTGGCCAACACGCCGAGCATGGCCGGTCCGCGCATCACCATCCCGACCGCTTCACGACGCCATCGCCGTCCGTTTCCTCGTCAGGATAGAGTGCGCCCAGATAGTCATGCGCCAGCCGCGCCAGATATTGCGTGTCGTTCAGCTGGCGATCGAAGAAAGCACGCTCCTTCTCGAATCGCTTCATCGCGTCGCGGGCGAAACGCCAGCGCTTGTTCTGCGGCAGGCGCTGGGCACGTTCGAGGATGTCGTCGTACGCTCGGCCCACAGCGGCACATCGGAAGGCGCAAAGTTGCGCTCCTCGCGGTTGGCCTCGCAGGTGCACAGGATGCGGTGGCTATCGTCGAGCGTTCGCTACCAGGGACGCCGCGCAGCGCTTCGACGGACCTCCGAGAAGGTGAGTTGCGCCACCGCCCCCCGCCGGGCCTGCCGCGGATCGCCCCCCGCCCGGATCAACTGCTTGTTTTCGAAAGCTGCGGCGCGTGCCTGGGCAAGTGCGACCAGCGAGGGACTGTCGAGGCCGAGTTCGCACCGCTTTCCTCGGATGGTGATCCGTTGCACCCAAAAGCGAGAGGCGTTCAGCTCGACGCGCAGACACAGGCCCACTCCGCCACCGTCATGATACTGCACCGTAATCAAGCGGCGAAGCCCTGCCTGCGCCTCCCCCATTTATTCCCCCAATTCATCCTAGAATGGCTCGGATTGTACCGGAACACACCAGAAATCCAGAGGTCAAATAATAGCTTAAGAACAATATGTTATCGATCCATCCCGGTTCTTATCGGAAGAATAGAGGGCGGCCGCTCTCTCCGCCAGTCAACTTAATGGAATCATTCTCTGATTCGTATTCGGCTGCCGAAATGGCGCAGAACTGCGGGTTTTCGAGCCAAAGCTGTTGATGCGCCGCCTGGCCAAAACGCCAATTTCGTTCTCTCTGGGCCGATATTCTCCAAACCTCCTGACTGCACGGATTTGGTACGGAGTTGTAAAGAGCTGTAATCGCACGGTTATTTTGGCTGCTCGACCCGTACTTTTGTTACTTAACCTGGCTAGAGAAAGAGTCTCAGGTCCAACTGAGGTCTCCGAACACGTCTATGTCAGGGTAGGACCACACCCATCTCGCTACCGCAACGGTGTGGCATCATCTATTATACCGGCTCTGCCACGGCGACGTCCGCGTGCCTGGCAACAATATCCTGAAGATCACTCGAGTTGGTCGCTTTCACCCATTCATCAAGCGTCACGTTTTGCCTTGTTCTGAGGGCTGTCCTCTCCCTTGATTTCGAGAGCGAGCATCTTGCTGCTGGACAGCCGGACAAGGAAGTCGGGCACATACCGGCGACGTGAACCGGCCCACATGTTACTGAACCTGAAAACCGAGGTGATCGTTCTTCGCATACGCGACAACATCATCCCGCCCCTCGAACACATTCGCCGGTGCCCCTCCCACGATGAGTCCCCGACGAGGTGACTGATGTGCGACTTGATCGTCGGTAAACGAGGCTTGGTCGTATTCCAGGTCCGCATCTGACCAGTCGCACCGATCGGTTCAACCCTGTTAGCTCTGAACAGACGCTCCATACCAGTTGTGTTTGTCTTCAACCCAAAGTTCCCAGGGAGGAATGCGCCGCCCTTCACGGGCACCTCAAATACCGTCGTCTGTCCCGAACGAACGGTCTGTGAGGTAGCCCCCGCTGCCTCTCCCACTCCGCCGGAAACGGCTTCATCAGCGCGGCCGGCGTGATTTGGTGCACCGCTTGCCCCTGCCCTTCGCAGCCTTTGTCCCGGCGAACCCGATCATCTGGGCTAGCCTGCCCTGCAGGGTTCGCTCAGCGCTTGGGAGTGCTATGATTTAGCGCGACTGAAGAGACGCGCCGCGTCCTCGTGGGAATGCGCCAGCGGCAGAAGTGCGGCTGGCGCACCGTCCTCTAGAGACCACATGATGGTCGACATTGAGACACTCGTCCTTCCGCCATGATCTGGGAGATCGTTCGCTTGCAGGTAGCGCAGGGTATGTAAAAGTTTCTCTCTTCCTGTTGGCGCTTCGTAGCGTTATCACTTCTGTTATCAAAATAGCTCGGGCGCCATCTATGGACCAGGTCTCCAGGGACGAGCTTCCATAGCTCACTATCATTGCTACCGGTCGATACGGCAACGTTCGACCTCTGGGTGAGGTTGCTGGATGTCAGTGGCACAGGCCGACTAGTCGTCGACTTCCCTGAACCACCTGCATTCCGTATTTCGGGGTCGGTTCCTGTCCTCGTATCCAACACTGACAACCCGAAATCGAGATCATGAAACTCGGCCATGGAACGATCAACTCGTCCTGTCGATCTCAGCGTAATTCTCGCCACATAGTCGTGGTCGATTTGCAAGTGGCATTCGATCCGCTCTAGCAACGGCGCGGCATTCGAATCGACCTGTACCTTGGTCACGCATAATGGTGCTCGCGGATCGGCGGGTGCCACTTTGCCGAGCTTGACAGGCTTGGCAATCTCGACAACCGCCACCCCCTCCCGCGGATCCGTGCAGAAGAGGCGCGTATTCGTCACATTCTGTGTCTCGTTCTCCAGAGGAAGCCGCCATCCGGCATCCACGAGAGGATAGTAGGTTCCTCTTCCCGAGCTGTCGGCCACCAAGATTTCCAAAGGCTTCGACAGTGTCAGGCGCAGCCGATCATGTGCAATCCAAGCAGCGCCTTCGGCGATGATCCTGTCACCATTGGTGAGCTTCGGCACACGGCCGACGAACCGCTCGGACAACCCATTTCTGATTGCCCGCATGTTCACCATTCCGCCGGTCGCCAGACAAAGCTCGATATCCTGGTAGGTCAACTGAGCACGCTGCAAAATCTCATCGACGCGTGCCAAGCCACGAGAGACGATACTTGCGCTTTGCTGATCCAGTTCGGCTCGCCCAACGCTTGCAACCAGGTTGCGGGGGGTGCCTTCGGTCTTCAGGTAGTTTCTGATGATGACATCTTCGCTCTCAGCACCCTCTTCGGATAAATAGATCTTCACGATTTCGCACTGGTGCAGCAGCTTGGCTGCCATGCCCGGCTGCTCCAGAGCGGTGATGTCTTCTATCGCGTGAGCGGCCGCATGCTTGTCCCTAAGGAAGTTGCGCAGCCTTTCATCAAATCTGTCACCCCCGACTTCGTTGTCCCCCAGGCTAGCGACCTGCATGATTACGCCGCCCTGGATCCGGCAAAGGGTTAAATCGAGAGTGCCGCCACCCCAATCGAACACGAGTACGGAGCGACCTTCCAAGCGAGCGAGCTCACGCCGTATATCCGGCTGTGCCCTAAGGTAAGCGTAAAGAGCGGCTACTGGCTCATGGACAAACTGAACGACCCGAATGCCTGCTTTGATGGCGGCCTCGCGAAGCGCGCGTCTCTCGGGCCCACCAAAATCGACGGGGATCGTCAGCACGGCGTGCGAGAGGTCTTGACCGCGCGCCTGGCCGCGAGGAAGCGATGCATCATTCTTTAGGTGCTTCAGCACCTCCGCTACTGCGTCGGCGGGCTCGATGGCATGGCCATCCACGAAGATCGCTCCCTCTCGACGCAATGTCATCTTGGGTGAGCGCAAGAATCCAGGCGGAGCACCAGTCTCGGTGAGATCCATGTTCTCGCGAGCGCTTCGGCCTACAACCGCTTCGTCTCCTCGGTACCAGATCACGGATGGATGCGGCCGGCGGGTGACCTGATCAACGAGCGACAGCGCGCGGTCTCCGATCACGATGGACGCAAGGCTGTTCGTCGTGCCGAAATCGATGCCAAACACGTGTTCACTCATCAGTTTTCCCCCCAATTATCGAGATAACAGCTTTCAACCTTTTTATGGCGACCTGCGGGGCTGGCGGCTCTATTTCGAGAGCGTCGCGAGCGTCAGACAACAGCGGCGCTACGCGCTCCGCTAAGAGAACACGCTGTTCTGCCTTGGTTTCGGATAGATCGTGCCCCCAATGCTGACGTTCTGCATCCAGTTGAGCTTTGGCCGCATTCTGAGCCTGAAGCGCCTGTTCGAGTTGCGAGCTCAATGCCGAAATCTGATGGTTTAGATCTTCTATCTTGATCCGTTCGTCCGAAAGCTGGTGACGCAGGCTGTTGGCGGTTTTCGCCTGTTGGTCGCGCTCTGTCTGAGCATGCTCCACCATAGCTTGACCTAGCCCAGCCATAGCAATCGCTGCCTTAAACTCCTTCGACTGACCCCGTTGCAGAACGCGAGCAGACGCTTTGCGAGCGCTTTGCTTCTCAGGATAAAACGTCGGCAGCAAAGCCTCGGCTACGAGCCAGGGCGCCAGCGACCTCTTGGCGACAAGCCAACAAACACCAATGCGCAGCCAGTTCTCAGCCTGCTTCCTTTCCTCTTTTTGCTCGGAGTTGATGTGCGCTGAGACAGCCTCCTTGAGTGCTTTCAGGACACGTCCGGCATCCGTCTCCAACGGGTCAAAAACGCCACCCAATTCGGCGCTCAGTCTTTCCTGCGCGGCTCGCCATACCCAACGATCTACGGCATCGGGAAGCTTGACTTGAGACATTAACGACCAAAGTCGCTCTCCATCTCGATCATGATCCTTCATGAGAGTGATGGCATGATCTTCATCGGCTTGGGTGAACCGCTTCGTCCGGTTTTGTTTTATCGCTTTGAACAAGACCGCAGGCGATTGTTTCTCCGAGATGAATTCCGATAGAGTAGGAGGTGCCAGAGGCGAGCTCTCCTGCTCCCCGTGAATCTCGGCCCTTGCATCAGTTTGCTGTTCCTCCTCGACTTTAGATGACGGGATGTCTGGCTTGACCCCATTCTCTTGCTGATTCATGTTGCTAAACTTTCCAGGTAGGGTTCTGCCCAGCTGCGAAACGGGTACGTCGCGGAAATTTGCCGCAACGGTTCTATAGCGCTGCCTTTTGCGTTCAGCCGCCAAGCTGCCAATGCCCAAATGGCAAGGGCCTTCTGTCGATCGGTTACGTCCAACAACGGCGCATTGGCAACGGTGCGACAGTCGTCTGTAAGGATGGGACTCCACCGAGTCTGCCGACTCATCCTTGCGGCGAGATCCAAAACGGATCCAATTCCATGATCGACCGGACAAATCGGCCGACGAGATTTCCCCTCTTCGGCCGGAAGTGCCGGAGCAGTTGGGTCACTCAAAAGGGCGCTCGCTAGATCGAGCTCCCAGAAACCCGATCTCCTTCCGGTTTTGGAAAAATCGTTGAATGCGAAACGGATGGTGCAGGCTATTAGAAGCGCTAACGGACGCTCGATGTCGGACAGTCTTCTTAGCGCAGATCCATACGCATCACGGTATCTTGCGAACGGAGTAGTCAACAATTCGGTATCCGGCCGCTCTTTTAGGATCACGCCAAGCGAATACTCAGCCAATGCAGCCGCATACTCCTGGCCTGCGCCTGTGCACCTTGTGTGGGCTAGGAACCGATCGATTGCTGAAATTGAGAGCGATCTCGGCAGGATAGTCTCAAAAAATGCCTTCTCGACATCTCTCAATTCCTTCGCATCGGCGATGCGTACCGAGATGTCGTAAACTGATGTCGCGGGTGCCGCTCTTGCCTCTATCTGATTCGAGAGGAGAACGCGGAAGTCGGCCTGCCTTCGAGAAGCGATCAAGCTTGGTAGGTCGGCCAAGGCCACCTCGATCTCAGAGCCTCCATCGACGATCAGCTGTGCGGAAGTGGCATTTGCTACCTCGATGGTCTCTATCCTCCGCATTGAGCGGACAACCGTCCGCCGTTCAGCTTCCCGCCCTGCGATCAGAAGCAGAGGCCGATCTACCTGATGGCTTCCAGAGACATGATCCTGCAGTTCCTTTCGATCGGGGAATGTAGCTGGGCAGAACGGGCAGGAGAATATCGGCGCAGGAGGTGGCCCTGGATCATCTATCCGCTCGGTTCCCTCGTAGAACGCCTCAAGAGCGTCCTCGCGTATCCACCCTACAGTTGGCACGTATTCCCTCCCCCCGAGGATACTTAATTTTAAATAAGCGTTGTTATAATTTATGCTACTGTAACTCTGAACGAAAACTTTCTTCTCGCTCGGTTCCTGTCAGACGGGCGCTCGGAACTCGACATTGGTTGCGGGGCTTGGATTGAACCCACGACCTTCAGGTTATGAGCCGGAAGGTCGTTTGCTGCCTGTCCCATTCCACCGAGAACGGCTTCGTTAGCGACGCCAGTGTGATCTCCGGCCCCTGCCTGCCGTCAAGGATCGCCTCGACTATGGCGGGAGCTAGCAGCGTGAGGCGCAGCACCCGACTGACATAGGAGGGATTGATTCGCTCGGCTGTGGCGATGTCCTCGACGGTGGTGTGGACACCGGTTTCCAGCAAATTGCGCCAGCGGAAGCCACGCGCGATGGCCTTGATCATCGCGTTGTCGATGCGGGCGCGTGCAGGCGCCCATGCTGTTGCACCGTCTGGCACCACAACCTGCTTGCGGCCACCACGCTTGCGGAAGGTCAGCGGCACATGCACGGTGATGGTGTCACGGTCCTTGGTGGCGGTAGCTGTCATGGTCACGCTGCCTTCCTGCTGTCGGTGCCGATGGCGCTGAGATCGGCAACAAGGCTGGCCAGCCCCTGCGTGCGCAGGCGGATGGCAACCCCATTGGCGGCTAGATCCACCCGCTCGACCAGAAGCTGCACGATGCGGGCCTGCTCGGCCGGGAACAGCTCGTCCCAGATCGGGTCGAGCTCGTCCAGCGCCTCGCGGACTTCGGCTTCCGCCAGGCCGTCGATTTCGGGCCGTGCCGCGCGCCAGGTGCCGATGATGATTTCCGGGGCGCGCAAGAGACCGCGCAGCTGGTCGATGACGGCCGTCTCGACCTCGGCGGCCGGCACGCGGCCAATCGGGCAGGCATCAGCCCCGCGCTTCAGCACCGACTGGCTGACATAATAGCGATAGAGCTTGCCACCCTTTCGTGTGTGGGTCGGGGAAAACGCCGCACCATCGGGGCCGAAGATCAGGCCCTTGAGCAGAGCCGGTGTCTGCGCCCGCGTATTGCTGGCGCGCCGGCGCGGACTTGTCTGAAGAATGGCGTGAACCTTGTCCCACAGCGCGCGGTCGATGATGCCCTGGTGCTCGCCGGGATAGCTTTCGCCCTTGTGCACCGCCTCGCCGATATAGACCCGGTTGTTCAGGAGCTTGTAGAGAAAGCCCTTGTCGATCAGCTTGCCGCTGCGGGTGCGCACATCCTCGGCGGCGAGGGCCTTGGCCAGCACGGTGGCCGAACCGATGCTGACAAACCGCTCGAAGATCATGCGCACGGTGGCGGCTTCCGCCTCCTCGACCACCAGCTTGCGGCTGTCGACGCGGTAGCCGAGCGGCACGATGCCGCCCATCCACATGCCCTTCTGCCGCGAGGCCCGGATCTTGTCGCGGATGCGCTCGGCGGTCACCTCGCGCTCGAACTGGGCGAAGGAGAGCAGGATGTTGAGTGTCAGCCGTCCCATCGACGTGGTGGTGTTGAACGACTGCGTGACCGAAACGAACGTCACGCCATTCCTGTCGAAGACCTCGACCAGCCTGGCAAAATCCATCAGCGAGCGGCTCAACCGATCGATCTTGTAGACCACGACCACATCGACCAGGCCATCCTCGATGTCGTCAAGGAGTTGTTTCAGCGCCGGACGTTCCAGCGTCCCGCCCGAGACGCCGCCATCGTCATACGGATCACGCACCACGACCCATCCCTCGGAGCGTTGGCTGGCGATGTAGGCTTCACAGGCCTCGCGCTGGGCATGCAGGCTGTTGAACTCCTGCTCCAGCCCTTCCTCCGAGGATTTGCGGGTGTAGATGGCGCAGCGCAGCTTGCGAACGACGGGTTTGTTCATGTCCGGCTCCGATGGTTTTTCAAGCCAAAGAAGATCCAGCCATTCCAGCGCGTGCCGGTAATGGCGCGGGCAACCGAGGACAGGCTCCTGTAAGGCCGTCCCTGCCATTCGTACCCATCGATTATCACCGTGACGGTGTGCTCAATCCCCTGCCACTCGCGGATCAACCTGGTGCCGACAATCGGTCGGTCATCGGCGGACTTGCGTCGCACCATCACGTTGCCGCCATCAAGTTGCTCGCCCAAGGCTTCCAGCCGCGCGATGGTCTCGGGCTTCAACCCGCCAAAGGCCAATTCCTGGATGCGGCAGGCCAGTCGGCGCTCCAGGAATCTGCGGTTGTAGGGTGGCGGCTCGCCGGCAAACAGGTCGCGCCACCGCGCCTTCAGGGCGGTGATGTTCATGGTCTTGAGTTCGGCAAGGCGGGCGAGCACGGCGGCATCGCCGTAGCGCAAGCTTTGTGGTTCGGAGAAAGTTGTCATGTGGTCCCTCCCATGCGGCGGGTCCCACCAACGCTCGCGTCGCCACCACAGTGAAGCGAACTCTTCGCACGTCCGGCAGATAGTCTGCTTGACTGTCGCGCCTGAAGCCGAACCAGGCCGATGGCCAAGATCGAGGCGAGTTCGGCAAGCCGATCGGCTGCGGATAGACGGTTGGGAGCGATTGCGTTTGCTGCATACGCCAGTGAGGAGATCAGTTTTGTGGACTGCATGCCTACCGGAATAAGCCCATCTCAAACGGCCCTCCAGTTGACCGCGAAGGCAAGCGTAGTACTGCGTTAAGTTGAGGAAAATTTTGATGAAAAGTGGCGTCCGGGCCTGAGTTCTTGTATTGTTCCTTTTAGTGTTTTCAAAACTATGGAGCACCTGATTTGAAGCGGCTTTATCTTCAGCAACACGAGCTCGCTGATCGCTGGCGACTTAGCCCAAGAACTTTGGAGCGCTGGAGGTGGAGAAAGACTGGACCGAGCTACACAAAACTCGGCGGAAAGGTAGTTTACTCCCTGGACGATGTGGAAGCTTACGAGCGGCGGCGGCGGGCCGAAACACACTCATCGGTCCTGGGGAGGTGGCGGAATGCGTGAGGCTCACCTCGATATCCGCCACACGGCCCTAAGCACGAAAACACAAACAGCGACGTTCTGGACGATGGCGCCGTCCACCCGCGCCTGCCGTCAGTTCTAACCTCAGAGATTTCGCGGCTATATTCCGCAGGCTTCTCCCTACTGCCGCTTGGCGGACTCGACGGCAAGAAACCCATCGTGGAGTACAGGGGTCGAAAGCGCCTACCGTTATCGTTGCTCGTCGACCGCATGGCCAATGCGGGAAGCCGGACTTTCGGCCTGCGCCTCCAGGGCTTGCTGGTGGTTGATGTAGATATCGACACGCCGCAGGCCCGTGACTATGTCGAGCGTCGGTTCGGCACGTCGCCTGCCCGAACCCGCACCGGTCGGGGTTTCCACCTCTATTTCCGATTCGCAGGCGAAAAACCTAAGCAGATCCGACTGCCAGGCATCTCGATAGACTTCAAATCAGGTGAGAACGAGTTTGTCGTCGGCCCAGAATCTGAGCGACCGGACGGGGTAGTCTATCTGCCGGAAGGCCGCCTGCTGCCCCCCGAAAGTCTGCCATGGTTTGATGACCTGGATGAGAACGCAAGCAAGCCAGAGCCGGCAAAGTGTAACGGGCGATACCCTCAGGGTGTGCGCCATCATATGCTGAAGCGACGTGCCCACCAGCTTGCCCTTACAGCCGAAAGCTTCGCAGACTTGTTCACCAACCTGTGCGCTTTCCGTGATTGGGAAATAGAACAGCCCGAGGACTTTTCTGACGCCCGGCTCGAAACACTGGCGCTGTGGTTCTGGAACAAACGCGAGCATGGCAATCTCTGGGCTGGAAAGAATTCCGTCGTCCAAATTCACCGGGCAGTGATCGACGATCTCTCCCGGCGTGGCGAAGGTCTCGCGATGCTGCTGTATACCTTGCTCGTTGCGGCCCACGGCCATAACCCCGATGCGCTATTTGCGATCGTCCCGGATGGCCTCCGCGCCAGCGGCCGGCTCAAAGCTGGCCGCCGCCAAATTTACGCTGCGATCGACCTGCTAATGGAGCTTGGCCTGCTTCGCTGTCGGATGCGGCCACAAGGAAATCGCAACCACTACCTCTATGAGCTTGCGGATCCCAGACATGCAGGAGCAAGGGGAGAAGGGTCTAACCTTATATTAGTATCCGGAAAGGACACACACCGCAGCGCAGACGATCAGGAGCTTGCGGCGTGAAGTCCGCTCAGCTCGACCTTTTCGACTGGGCCCAGAGCGGACCATCAGCCGTGGTCCTCGATTGGCATGAACCTTTTGCGGCCAAAGTCATGTCGCGCATCTACGAGTACGATGATGACCGTGCGAAGCCCTTCAACATCAACACAGTCACGCTTCTCCCCGATGCCGCGTCGAGACTTTCTCGACGGTTCCCAAAAGAGGATTAGTTGAGTTCCCCAAGCGATTTCCGGCGGTTACCCACCCGGCAATTCAGCCCTTCAACGGGTGTGTGATCTTTGTCGGCGGAAACTGGATTGTTACCGGTGAAGCGGCAGATGTTCGCCGCTCCAGCGAGCGCGGTAACATTCTGGCCGCCCTCGAAGAGGCGACCGAACCCATGTCCCCATCAGAGCTCGCAGATGTTACCGACATGAGGAACGGTAACATTCGCCGGCTGTTCTACTCGATGCCGAAGGCCCAGGAAGTGCAGAAATCCGGGCGTGGCCGCTATCTGCCCCCAAAGAATGCCGCTCAATGAGCACCAGATCGCGCACCCTGGTAACATCGGTAACATGGTAACAATCGCCGAAAAGAGCCCGCGACGAGAGCACCCAAAGTTACCTTGTTATCGATGTTACCGGGGTATCGTTGCCTCTTGCAGGCAGCGCCTTTAACGGTCCCGACATTCTCAATGTTCCCCCTTCCGCCAGCCGAGCCAAAGCCGACTTCGGTGAATACGATCATGGTCGACTGCGCGTCTGCCACCACGATCGCGCGAACGCGCGCGATCTCCATATCGTTGTGCGACGAAGAAGAGATGCTAGCGCAAGCCGCCTTTCTCCCAATTGGGGCCGCCAGTGGACTGGCAACTTTGGCCGCCTGCGGCTGGGATAGTAGAGGTGGAACTCCGCAAAGGCAGGGCATTAGTCGTCAAGGACGCGGATTACCTGGCCGTCGCTGATGAACGGCGTCGCCATGTCTCCGGCACAAAGCCGAGCCCGTAACCGGCCAGCGCGGCCTTAATGACCTGAACGCTGCATTGGAAGACTAAACTAATTCTTATGCAGAAGAAACGAAATAATAGACCTCATGTCATCACTGATCTTTTTCTCCGAGTGATAAGAGAGGTAGTACGCGTACCCTGTTCTGAGCGATTGTGTACCAATCCGTACAAGGTTTCCTTGCCTCAACTCGTCTTCTAGAAGAAGCATGCTGCCAAGCGCAACGCCCTCGCCTTTCAAGGCCTTGCCGATCGAAAGGGACCAGGAATCGCACATTAGCCGTGGCCAACGGTCTATGCCCAGAATCCCCAAGCGCTCGCCCCAGCGCTCCCAATTCACCCAGTCGGGGGCGTTTCTTTCATATTCCAGGAGCGAAGGGCCGCCCTCTGGCCACGGCTCCTGAAACGCCACTTCACCGGACTTAGTGATCTGCTCGGCGATGAAGGGCGCCGCGACAGGGAACAGTTCCTCAGCGCCAATCAGATGCATCTCCCAGCCCGGCAGGGGCTTCTTCATATACAGGATCGTCAGGTCGTGCTCTGGCGAGGACAGATCGCCGGTTCGATCTGAAGTATACAAATCGACCGCACAGGGTGACTGGTGCAAGCCAAAGGCCTTGATACGGGGGGATAACCAGCAGGTGCTCACGGCGCTGTTGGCCGCGATGCGTATCGAGGTACGACTGAGCCCTCTGGTCGAAAGCAACGACGCCTCAAGATAGTCGAGACCCATAGCGACCTTTTCCGAGAGCTGTATGCCACTGTCGGTAAGATCAAGCATTCGGCCGGAGCGCAGAAATAGCTCCACCCCCAGCCAATCCTCTAACTGCTTGATCCGTTTCGATACCGCAGCCTGGGAGACGTAAAGTTCCGATGCCGCTCGAGTGAAGTTCCGGTGGCGGGCTGCGCTCTCGAAAAAGACCAACACTTCCAGTGGAGGCAACGATTGCCGGTACCGTTTCATAACCGCAGGTTATCCAAATAAGCGAGAATTTTCACCGTATGTAAGAACCATCCCTTCTGCAAGAATCGGCCCACTCTCACTAATCGGAGGCTATTTATGCCTGGCTTTGATTGGCACGCAGAACGGAGCGATCTCCCTTCACTGAGGCAACTCGACCGCGAGCCGGAAGGCGACGGGATCGATATGCGCGCCGTGCAACTCTATCGAATGGAGAGCGTCCGTCGCGAAATGAAGGCACGCGGAATCGACGCCCTCATCTTGTGTGACTCGGTCAATATTCGATACGCGACCGGCACAAGGAATATGCAGGTCTTTACGATGCGGAACGCTCCGTCCCGGTACCTGGTCCTGACCGCCTGCCGATCAATCCTTTTTGAGTTCGCCGGCTGCGAGCATCTGGCTGCTGGATATCCGACAGTTGATGAGGTTCGGGCCGCGACGACGGTGAGCTTCGTCGCAGCCGGTCCTCGGATTGCCGAGCGCGAAAAGGCGTGGGCCGCGGAAATGGCCGACTTGTTGGCGGAACTGGTTGGCAAAGGCGCAACCGTCGGACTGGAGCGCCTGAATGCCGGCGCCGCAATCGCGTTGCGCGATCAAGGATTGAGGATTGTTGATGCCCAAGAGCCCGTCGAGATGGCGCGTTGCATCAAATCGGCCGAGGAAATGAAATGCGTCGTCGCCTCGCTGCGGGCGACTGAAATCGGTGTCGGCAAGCTCAGGGAGGCGATCCGCCCGGGCCTGACCGAAGTCGAACTTTGGTCGGTCCTGCATCAATCGATCATTGCGCAGAACGGTGATTACTTCGAAACGCGATTGCTGAGCGCGGGTCAGAGAACCAACCCGTGGTTTCAGGAGACGAGCACTTCCGTCATCGGCGAAAACGAACTCATCGCCCTAGATACCGATGTGGTCGGCTGTTACGGCTACTATGCGGACTTTTCCCGCACGTTCCACTCAGGCTCCGGCAAGCCGTCGGAAGCCCAGAAGACCCTCTACAAGGTGGCTCATGAACAAGTCCACCACAACATGAGCATTTTGAAGCCCGGGCTCTCGTTCAGGGAATACGCCGACAAGGCGTGGAACATACCGGAGAAATATTACAAGAATCGGTACTACGTTTCGATTCATGGCATCGGGATGACCGGGGAGTATCCGTACATGTACCACCACGGTGACTTCCCGCATGCCGGATACGACGGGATCGTCCTGCCCGGCATGACGCTCTGCGTGGAAAGTTACATCGGCGAAGAGAATGGCTCGGAAGGCGCCAAGCTTGAGCAGCAAGTTCTTGTCACCGAGACGGGCGTGGAGCTGCTTTCCAAGTTTCCATTCGAAGACGACCTGCTTCAGTAACCCGGAAACTTCGGCAACGGCGTCTCTCCAGTCTCTCGCGAAGTTCGCAGTTTCTTAAGGGGTCCCGGCATGCAACTTCACTATCGCGACATCCGCAAAATCGATCCCTCGCGGGGTAAAACGCTGGCGGATGGATCCGCGAACGATATGGATCGGGTTGAGATCGGCCCCACCGTTTTGGCCTTCAATGAGTGGGCCGAAGCCGGTCTTCAGCTCCCCGACCTGCCCCGAATGCGCGAGCATCGCTGGAGGCGTCTCGTCCAGTTCATCCAGGCGAGGGACTACGGCGCACTGCTCCTGTTTGATCCGCTGAACATCCGGTACGCCACCGACAGCACCAACATGCAGTTGTGGAACACCCACAACCCATTCCGGGCCCTCCTGATCTGCGCCGACGGCTACATGGTCATCTGGGACTACAAGAACGCAATTTTCCTCAGCGAATTCAACCCGCTCATCAAGGAACAGCGTAGCGGTGCAAGCATGTTCTACTTCGACCGTGGCGATAAGATCCAGGAAGGCGCAGACATCTTCGCCAACGAGGTGCGGGAGGTAGTCGAGTCCCATTCGGGCCGGAACAAGCGGCTCGCGGTCGACAAAATCATGCTGCATGGCCTGAGGAGCCTGGAAGCTCAAGGGTTCGAGATCTTCCCCGGCGAGGAACTCACCGAAAAAGCGCGCGCCGTGAAAAACGCGGACGAGATACTCGCTATGCGCTGCGCCGTGCACGCTTGCGAAAAGTCAGTCGCTGAAATGGAACGCGCGGCGCGAGAAGGCGTGCCGAAGGGCCAAATGTCCGAAGACGACATCTGGGCGATCCTGCACGCTGAAAACATCCGCCGGGGCGGTGAGTGGATCGAAACCCGCCTGCTGGCCTCAGGTCCGCGTACCAACCCATGGTTCCAAGAATGCGGGCCGCGCATCGTTCAGGAAAACGAAATAGTGGCGTTCGATACCGACCTGATCGGCTCCTATGGCATGTGCGTCGACATTTCCCGCACGTGGTGGATCGGCCGCGAAAAGCCGTCGAACGAGATGATCTACGCGATGCGTCACGGGCACGAGCACATCATGACGAACATGGAGTTGCTCGCGCCCGGGGTCAGTTTCAAGGACCTGGTGTTTGGCGGCCACCATTTGGAAGAACCATTCCAGAGGCAGAAGTACGGTACCAAGATGCACGGCGCCGGCCTTTGCGACGAGTGGCCGCAAATGAGCTATCCGGACCGGTTCGTCGAGGGCGCCTACGACTACGCCCTTGAGCCCGGCATGATCATCTGCGTGGAGGCTCTGGTCTCCCCGGAAAACGGCAGCTTCTCAATCAAACTCGAGGACCAGGTCCTCATCACCGAGACCGGTTACGAAAACCTTACGTCCTATCCCTTCGATCCTGCCCTGATGAATGAATGAATGCGGACCAATGACCAAACAGACATGTACAAAATAGGGGAACGCAATGACCAATCATCATACAGAGACCATGCTGAAATTGGCTGTGGAGGAGGCGACCAGCGGACGAATGTCCCGCCGCCGGTTTATGGAATTTGCAGCCGGCATGGGCATTTCGTTGATCGCAGGTTCGGGGCTATGGGTGAAAGCGGCCCAGGCGGCGCCCGCTCGGGGGGGGCATTTCCGCGTCGGCATCCACGACGGTAATACGACCGACTCACATGATCCTGGCACCTATGCGACGCGCCAGATGGTGTACCTCGCCCATCAATATCGCAGCTATCTGACGTTGATTGAGCCAGGCGGCGCGCTGGGGCCTGATCTGGCAACGGAATGGACCCCCAACCAGGACGCAACCGAGTGGACGTTCAAGCTTAATCCCAAGGCATACTTCCACAGTGGCAGGAAGGTTAAAGCCAGCGACGTGGTTGCTTCCATGAACTATCACCGTGGCGAGAAATCCGCTTCGGCAGCTCGGGAGCTCATGGGCCAAGCTACCGATGTCGTGGCCGATGGCGATGGTGCCGTGATCTTCAAGCTGGGCAGCGGTATTGCGGACTGGCCATGGCTAATGACCGACTATCATCTGGCGATCTGCCCGGCCAAAGATGACGGCACGATCGACTGGCAGAGCGCTGACGGATCCGGTCCCTACAAGATCGATGACGGGCAGTTTGGTATCCGGTGGAAGCTCAGCCGCCACGAGCAATGGCACCTTGAAGGCGCCTATTTCGACACGGTGGAGATGATCGTGCTCAACGACGACACCGCCCGCCAGAGCGCCTTGCTCGCCGGCTCTGTCGACGTGGTCTCCTCGGTCAGCCTAGCAACGCTGGAATTCCTGGCGCGCAGCCCGGACATCAAGGTCGATAACGTACCAAGCGCCGCCGCCATTACGATGCCGATGCTGTGCGACAGGGCGCCGTTCGACAACGTGGATGTCAGAAACGCGCTGAAATTCGCGATTGATCGCGAGGATATCATCAAGCGGGTCATGCGCGGCAACGCCACGATCGGCAACGACTTCCATCTTTCGCCAGCGCAACCCTACTGGCCATCCAAAATTCCGCAGCGGGAGTATGATCCGGACCAGGCCCGGTCCCTCCTGAAGAAAGCGGGCATGGAGAATCTCAAGATAGAGATCAGTGTCGCGGAATCGCTGTTTCCCGGCGCAGTCAACGTTTGCGAGCTCTTTCAGCACCATGCTCAGAAGGCCGGAATCAACCTCAGTGTCACCCGTGAATCGGGGGACGGATACTATTCAAACGTATGGCTCAAGAAGCCGTTCTGCGTTGCATCGTGGGGTGCGCGTCCGACAGCGGACGTGATTTTCACGGAAGCCTACAAATCTCGCGTGCCGTGGAACGAAAGCCACTGGGAGAACGCGCAGTTCGACAAGCTGCTGCTTCAGGCGAAATCGGAGCTCGACGAAGGAAGGCGCGCCGAGATGTACGGGGAGATGTGCTCGCTTGCCCGGGACGACGGCGGGACAATAATCCCGATGTTCCTGAACTTCGTGTATGCGCGCAGGGCGAACGTGATGCATGGTGAGAAGCTTGCCGCCAGTTGGGAGCTTGACGGGGCGCGCGCACCCAGCCGGTGGTGGTTCGCCACCTAGGCAATTCGATTGGTTCGTCCGGTTCAGCCCTGGAAGGTCCGGGGTCAAGGAAACTTGGTGAATTTCGGAAAGGGGAGGGTTTCCCTCTCTCGAAGGCGGGCCGTTCAGGCAGGCCAACAACATGGTCGCGTGCCGGAGGCGCCCTGGACTTGGCGCCACGCTTGATCGGACGGCCTTGGACAAGTGGCACCGGAACCTGCTGGACCACGGTCCGCTTGACCACTTCCATGACCCGCCCCCGCCTGGCCGATTCCGGCGGCTGTCCCTCAACTGAACGCTGCGCCGAGATGATGGCCAGATCGACGGCTCGCTCGATGCTAGGCCAGAATGGCGGATGGAGTGTTGCGACGAGAGCGGCATGACGCTCTTCGGAATTAAGTTCTCGGGCTAAGCCTTCGCGCCAAGAAACTCAAGCTATTCCCCAGGAATGTCTGCTTGCAGGCGCTATGAAACTGGTTTCCAACGACTGACATGGTGAAGGGTTTGTTTTCGCCATCAATCAAAAGACCCGCCGTGCCTCATGCCACGGCGGGTCATCCTGACTGCCATGCTTGGAGAGTGATCCGTTCGCAGCCAGGATGAGTCACGCTCGCACAACTTCTGCCGCAAGTTGAGATGAAAAGACCCGCTGCGACAACCTTCGACAATCGCCTTGCGCCTGACCGTGAGCCACACGCATGCCGAGGCCGACCACGCTTGGTCCGCTAAAGCGTCGCACTGCGGCGAAAACAAAAGAAGATGCGGCTCTGGCCAGAAGCGGCTCCTCTCTGCGAAGTCTGCACATGTCCCGATTGGTGCCGGGAGTTGACCGTCCGATATTCGGACGAGCTTATCAGCAAGCGGCTGTCGGCCCAAACACAACATTTAGAGATCGACCCGGCAAGGACAGCTTATAGCGCGATCGAGCTGCCCCAAGATTTATATCTGCCGTACAACCGGGAGCATGCTATGTCGCGGTTGGGTGTTTTTCTGCCCTTCCTAATCACTCGTTCGATCGGCTTGGTCGCGCCATTTCGCGACGTTCAGCATCGCTGTCTTTCCCACACGACGGCTCAACGGCAAATCGTTGACCCTAGACGGACATTGCGACCAAGAGCATTGGTGGTGGCGGCACGCGCTGGAATCATGTCTTGGTGCAGTTCCACATTCCCTTAAGGATCGAATGTCCCACGCAATTAGTCTTGACCCGGCTCGTCTCTACTACACGCTGAAGGTCGCACCCTATGTCAGAGGCGAATTCGTCCGTGTCGGCGCAAAAGCTCCGCAGGTGCGTGTGCGTTATACCAATGCGGGCAATCCGCCGCGGGATGTGCTGATCGAACGATACGGGCAGCAGATTACGTTGGTTGTCGAATACGCCGCGGAGCGCCGCTTCACTTGGTCCATGCGGCGAATGGTTTGTGCCTATGCCTATTGGTTGAGCCTGTGCCCGCCGGAGGTCAGACAGATCACCGTCAATGCGTCCGATGGTGACGTCGCCTCCAATGCCCAGTTCGCGGCCTCCGTACGCTTTCCGCAGCACGTTGGATTGCCCGACCCGCACTATTTCCAGAATCACGGTTTTGCGACCGAGCTGGAGATCGGCAAGTCTGCGCCACGCTGGGAGGATCGTTCTGATGACATCGTCTGGCGCGGCGGTATGAACGGATGCGGCTGGGTCAGCTTTTCGCCGCAAGACGTGGACAATCCGGCCGTGCTGCAAAGGCTTCGCATGGTGATGCGGCTCAAGGACACGGGGGCAGACGTCCTGTTCGTCGAAATGCATCGGTCAGCAAGAGCCTTCAGTTCCCTTGCGTTCCGGCAAGGGTTGCTGGGCGAGCCGATTCCGGCTCGGAGCTGGCTTGGGCGCAAATTCGCGATCGATATCGATGGCTATACGAATACCTGGTCGAACCTCCTGATCCGCATGCTCTATGGGTGCTGCGTGCTCAAGGTCGAGTCCCAGTTCGGCTACCGTCAATGGTACTATGACGAGCTCAAGCCCTTCGAACATTATGTGCCTGTAGCCGCCGACATGGCAGACTTGGACGAAAAAATCGAATGGGTGCTAAGCCATAGTGTCGAGGCCAAGGCTATCGCGGAGCGCGGCCAGACGTTGGCGCGGACCCTGACATTCGCAAGCCAGGCTCGCCGCGCGGCAGATATTATCGAGGAACACTGGGGCCGGGACATCTAAGCGACAGGCTGAGCCGATTCTGCAAGCAGCTTCTCGACATAAGCGATGGTGCGCTTAAGGCCTTCTCGAAGTGGAACACTCGGTGCCCAGCCCAGGGTTCGCATGGCCCTGGCAATATCCGGCCGTCGCTGACGCGGATCATCGACGGGAAGCTGGCGATATACGACATGCGAGCGGGAATTCGTCAGCTCTATGATGAGGTCCGCAAGCTGCCGTATGGTGAATTCCTCAGGATTGCCGAGATTGATCGGCCCCGCAACGTCCATGCCGCTATCCATCATGGCCACCAAGCCCGCGACGAGGTCGTCGACATAGCAAAAGGATCGCGTCTGTGCGCCATCGCCATAGACGGTGATATCGCGACCCGAAAGCGCCTGAAGGATAAAATTGACGACGACGCGGCCATCTGCCGGATCCATGTTCGGGCCGTAAGTGTTGAAGATGCGGACGACTTTGATCTGCAGCGCGAATTGGCGGCGATAGTCGAAAAATACCGTTTCGGCGCTCCGCTTTCCTTCGTCGTAGCAGGCGCGCGGACCAATTGGATTGACGTTGCCCCAGTAATTTTCAGGCTGGGGATGGAGATGCGGATCGCCATAAACCTCCGACGTCGATGCCTGTAGCACCGGGATATCCCGACACCTTGCCAGCTCAAGCATATTGAGCGCGCCGAGGACACTGGTCTTAAGCGTCGCGATTGGATCGGCCTGGTAATGCACCGGCGAGGCCAGGCAGGCCAGATTGTAGATCTGGTCGATGTCAAGTGTAACAGGGTGGGTAACGTCGTGTCGGCACAGCTGGAATGAGGGATTATCCAGGAAGTCGGCAATATTGCGTGGCGAGCCAGTGGAAAAATTGTCGAGGCAGATAACCTGATTTCCCTGCCCGAGCAGTTTTCGGCATAAATTGGAGCCCAGGAACCCTGCGCCGCCGGTGACAAGAATTCGTTTGTTCATACTAGCTTAGGCTCGTTTCTGTCACAGCTTGAAGCTGCTTATCGTGCATTGGACGGGCGTTCAATGCGTACGTATCTCCTTACAGCATGTCCGCTTCTGGAAAATGGAGGGGCCGGGCGCAATGTCCGAGATCGGCGCGTTGCTGCCGTTCACTTCTTAGCAAACGCGAGGCTGCTTCGGGCTTCAAGCTGCCATCCGAGTCTTTCGCTCAGTATGTGTCTTGACCCTTGTTTTCGCCATCAATCAAAAGCCGACCACGCTTGATCCACTAAAGCGTCGCACTGCAGCGAAAACAAAAGAAGTGGAGCGAAATTGCCACGCCTTTTCAAACGCTTAGCGGTCCATTATATTACCTCGACAGGCCACTAGAGGCCTCGGCACGGGTCCTTCCGGGCGGATAAATCAATGCCGGGGGGCGCAACCCGGCGCATCGCCAGCGACAGGGTGAATTTTTTGGGAAGCCACCCTGGAGTCCAGCCAGAAGCCTGACCGCGTAAGCCTTTGATTGAGCGTTGATGTTGCGGGCCTGAGGGGTGGATCCAGCTGGATCCCGGAGTCCAGTTGGATCCACCAGGGTCCAACAGCAGAGTCCAGAAGCCACTTCCTAGCTTGGGGGCAGCATGACCATCCAGTTCGCACCGGAAGCCATCGAGCAGTGGCCGCTTGAGCGGCTGAGGCCCTATGCGAAGAACGCCAAGACGCATGGCCCCGACCAGGTTGCGAAGATCGCCGCCAGCATGGCCGAGTTCGGGTGGACGGTCCCGGTGCTGGTCTCGGCCGAGGGCGAGGTCATTGCCGGCCATGGCCGCATCCTGGCGGCCGGTGAGCTCGGGCTGGACCAGGCGCCGGTGATCGTGCTCGAGCATCTGAGCGAGGCGCAGCGGCGGGCCTATCGGATTGCCGACAACAAGCTCACCGAACTCGGCGGCTGGGACGACGGCCTGCTTTCCGAGGAGCTTCAGGCGCTGAGCGCCGACGGCTTTGATCTTGCCCTCACCGGTCTCGACGAGGCCGAGCTCGACCGGCTCCTGGGCGAGATTGGCGACAACACCGAAGCGGCGGCTGGCGAGGACGACATTCCCGAGCCGCCGGTCGAACCGGTCACCCGGGCAGGCGATCTCTGGGTTCTGGGTCGGCATCGGCTGCTCTGTGGCGATGCCACCGTGGCCACCGACGTCGAGCGGCTGCTGGATGGAGCGGTGCCGCATCTGATGGTGACCGATCCGCCTTATGGCGTCGACTATGATCCGCAGTGGCGCAACGCCTCAGGTATCTCCGCCACGGCCAGGACCGGCAAGGTGGCGAATGACCACCGCGCCGACTGGCGCGAGGCCTGGGCGCTGTTTCCCGGAGATGTCGCCTATGTCTGGCATGCCGGTGTCCATGCCTCGACCGTGGCCGACAGTCTGGTCGCCGCCGGCTTCGGCATTCGCGCGCAGATCATCTGGGCCAAGCCGCGCCTGGTCTTGAGCCGCGGCCACTATCACTGGCAGCACGAGCCGTGCTGGTATGCGGTCCGGGACGGCGCGACCGGCCACTGGCAGGGTGCCCGTGACCAGACCACGATCTGGGCGATCGGCACTGGCGATCAGAGCGAGGACGGTGCCACCGTGCACGGCACGCAAAAGCCGGTCGAATGCATGCGCCGGCCGATCCTCAACAACAGCGCGTCGGGGGCTGCCGTCTACGAGCCGTTCTGCGGCTCCGGCACGACCATCATTGCCGCCGAGACCACCGGCCGCGCCGCGTTCGCCCTGGAGCTCGAGCCGCGCTACTGCGATGTGGCGGTCGAGCGCTGGCAGCGGTTCACGGGCAGCCAGGCGGTGCGCCAGAGTTCGGGGGCATAGTGGCCGTTATGCAGGGCATGAGCGAGCGGCAGTATGCGGCCCATGCCGGCGTTTCCCGCGGCGCCGTGCAGAAGGCGCGCCTTGCCGGCCGGCTGGTGCTGTTTGCCGACGGCTCGATCGATGCCGCCGGCTCGGACGCCCGCCGCGCGGCGATGACCGATCCGGCCAAGCAGCGCCCCTCGCCTGCCCGAGCCAAGCTGAAGCCGGTGCCGGAGGCGGCCCTGTCGGCCGTCGGCGAGACGCTGCGCGAGCAGGGCCTCTCGGCACCGGCCGTGGGGGGCTCCACAACCTTCCTGCAGGCCCGAACCGCCAACGAGGTGCTGAAGGCACAGGAACGCCGCCTGAAGCTTCAGAAGCTGAAGGGCGAACTGGTTGCGCTCGATCGCGCCAAGATCCTGATGTTCCGGCTGGCGCGCGAAGAACGCGACGCCTGGGTGAACTGGCCGGGTCGGGTGGCCGCGGTGATGGCAGCCGAGCTTTCCGTCGATGCGGCTGCCATGCACGAGCTTCTCGAGCGCCAGGTGCGCACGCATCTTGCGGAGCTGGCCGATGTTCGCGCCGACTTCCGATGAGCTGCCGGAAGAGCTGACCGGCTTTGCCGGCTTTGAGGAGCTGTGCGCCTCCTGGCGCGAGGGGCTGCGGCCCGACCCGTTCCTGACCGTCTCGGAATGGGCCGACAGGCACCGCATGCTGGCGGCCCGCGCCTCGGCCGAACCCGGCCGCTACCGCACCAGCCGCACCCCCTACATGCAAGAGATCATGGACTGCCTGTCGCCGGGCTCGGCCACCCAGCGCGTCGCCTTCATGAAGGCGGCGCAGGTCGGCGCCACCGAGGCCGGCAACAACTGGATCGGCTTTGTCATTCACCAGGCGCCCGGGCCGATGCTGGCGGTGCAGCCGACGGTCGAACTGGCCAAGCGCAACTCGCGCCACCGCATCGATCCGCTGATCGAGGAAAGCCCGGCGCTGCGGGACAAGGTCAAGCCGGCGCGCTCGCGCGATGCCGGCAACACCATGCTGTCGAAGGAATTTGCCGGCGGCATCCTGATCCTGACCGGGGCCAACTCCGCCGTCGGCCTGCGCTCGACCCCGGCCCGCTACATCTTTCTCGACGAGGTCGATGCCTATCCGGCCTCGGCCGATGACGAGGGCGATCCGGTGACGCTGGCCGAGTCGCGCTCGCTCACCTTCTCGCATCGCCGCAAGGTGTTTCTGGCCTCCACCCCGACCATCCGCGGGCTGTCGCGCATCGAGCGCGAATACGA
Organism: Pseudomonadota bacterium; assembly: GCA_023387775.1. Lineage (GTDB taxonomy): Bacteria > Pseudomonadota > Alphaproteobacteria > Rhizobiales > Rhizobiaceae > Pseudaminobacter. Next base: position 28,932 of record JAEWHN010000183.1, read on the forward strand.
GGCCTCCGACCAGCGTCGCTACCATGTCCCCTGCCCGGCCTGCGGCGTCATGCAGTGGCTGAGGTTTGAGCGGCTGCGCTGGGACAAGGGCAAGCCGGAAAGCGCCCGCTATCACTGCGCCGCCTGCGACGCTGCGATCGGCGAGCACAGCAAGACGGCCATGCTCCAGCAGGGCGAGTGGCGGGCAACGGCCACGGCAAGCGATGGCGCCACGGCCGGTTTCCATCTCTCGGCCCTCTATTCCCCGGCCGGCTGGCTGTCCTGGGCCGCGATCGCGCGCGCCTTCGAGGCGGCGCAAGGCTCCGAAGAATCGCTCAAAGCCTTCCGCAACACCATTTTGGGCGAGACCTGGGTCGAGACCGGCGAGGCGCCGGACTGGCAGCGTCTGCATGACCGCCGCGAGGCCTGGCCGGCCGGATCGGTCCCCGCGGGCGGGCTGTTCCTCACCGCAGGCGCCGATGTGCAGAAGGATCGCATCGAGGTCGATGTCTGGGCCTGGGGCCGCGGCCTGGAAAGCTGGCTCGTCGACCATGTCGTGCTCGACGGCGGCCCCGGCGACGCCGCCTGCTGGCAGGGTCTCGACCAGCTGCTGTCCCGCACCTGGCCAAGTGCCTCGGGCAAGGCGATGCGCATTCTCAGGCTGGCGATCGACACCGGCTATGAGGCGCCGGCCGTCTATGCCTGGGCCAGGCGATCCGGCGCCGCGCAGGTCGCGCCGATCAAGGGCGTCGAAAGCTTCAACCGCGCCAGTCCGGTCACCGGGCCGACCTATGTCGATGCGACGTCCCGGGGAAAACGCCTCCGCCGCGGCGCCAAGCTGTGGACCGTGGCCGGTTCAACCTTCAAGGCCGAGACCTACCGCTTTTTGCGCCTGCCGCGGCCAAGCGACGAGGAGCTCGACGCCGGAGCAACATACCCCGCCGGCACCGTTCACCTGCCCGCCTGGATCGACAGCGAGTGGTGCAAGCAGTTTGTCGGCGAGCAGCTGGTGACGGTCAGAACCAAGCGCGGCTTCTCGCGGCTGGAATGGCAAAAGCTCAGGGAGCGCAACGAGGCACTCGACTGCCGCGTCTACGCCCGTGCCGCCGCCTGGCTGATCGGCGCCGACCGCTGGCCCCCATCGCACTGGACCGATCTCCAGGCGGAGTTTGGCCTGCGGGCAGAGCCACAGGTCGCAGCGCCAGAAGCGGGTCCTGAGGCCGCATTCAGTCCTTCAAATTCACCGCCTCAGACACACACGCTCAAAAACAGGCGGCGACAGGTGCGGCGCGTGCGGCGAAGCTCTTGGATGTCGTAGCAGAGCGCCGCGACGCCACGTCGCCCAACCACAGGGCAATCGGAAGCAACTGCCGACTGGTCAAGGTTCAGTCGCCAAGCTGCCAGGACAATTCCCGAATACGACCAACTGGCAACGTTCTCCGTCGTCATCAGCGACACCACTGGGCAGGTCGTTACGGTGATGGCAGCAGCCTCCACCGGTCGGGGCCGTCGCTATCGCCGCCATGGATTTACCAGAATTCACGGCATTTCCGGGCTTTCCGTTAGCGGGGATTCGCTGGAACATGAATGGCGCATGCTCCACATGAAAATGCCCGCCGAGGTGATGAAGCTCGACGGCCGCCGCGATGGTAACTCTAGGTCGTAAACCAATGAGAACGGCTGAAATGGATGGCCTCCGGTCTGCCGGCTTTTGGACGGCCAGTTGCGAATAGCGGTCATTCACGAAGCGGATGCTTATCGGCTTGGTTGAGCTGGGTTTGACAGAGACCAAAATGTATATACAATGTAGATATCTTTTTTGTGTGAGAGCGCCATGTCAAAAAAAACCAACAAGGTGAAATCCAACAAGAAAGATGGTCAATTGCTGATCCGTATCAGCATCGCAGAGCGCGAGCAGTTCCTCCAATTATGCGAACAGCTGGATACCAGTGCCGCGCGCGAGATCAGGCAGTTCATTCGTGGGTTCATCAAGCAGAACACACCGAACGAAGGCCGTAAAAGCAAGGAGACAATTGATGTCGAAGAAAGCCAAACCCGCCGCAGAAAAAAAGGTAATTTCTCTCCAGCAGGAGATCAAGAAGCGTCAGGCCAAAGTCGAGAAGCATGAGAAGAAGATCAAGGCACTGAAGAAGGCGGCGAAGAAGGCCGCGTAAGGCATGAGCAAGAGGCCGCCAATTGGCGGCCTCAACTTGCTGGCAAATCCTCGGCTATCATCAATAAACATACCGCCGCAACTTGCCAGGCCTCGGCGAGCTCGACTACGCAGTCGGAAAACCGCTATGCAAGCCGGGTGACTTTCCTTCCACCCCCATCCGCGCCGCAGTCGTAGAATGCGCGGCCGTTTGAAATTCAAATAAAAATCTCCATATCACTGGCAACGACAGATTAGTATGGAGAACGCTTCCGTTGAGCAAAGTACAGATAGAAAGACCAGAAAGCCGCCATGAGCGCGTGGATCGTATTGCGCGTGAGCTTATACACGCAGAGCGCTCCGCACGAGATAAAAAGACTGCCAGATTGAGGGAAATGCGCCTGAAAATGGAACGAATGACATCGTCCTAGACAATTCAACGCGCACCAGCGCCATAGAGGATTAATGCCTTGTGTTGGCTCGCCTGGGGCCCTCCAGCGTAGTGCGCTGTATGGGAGGGGCGGATGAGAGCAAGCGCTGCGGCTGTGCTCGTATCGATGGTGTTGTCAGGATATCAGCAGCACACCGCTCAGTCGGAAGTTCGGCAACCTCCAGCCGCATTCCTTCCGGTTACGCCCTTGCCGACGCCTGGCTGATCGGCGCCGACCGCTGGCCATCATCGCACTGGGCCGATCTCGAGGCAGAGTTTGGCCTACGTGCAGAGCCACCAGTCACAGCGAAGGAAGCGGGTACTGAGGCCGCATCATCCAGTCCTTCAGATTCACCGCCTCAGACACACACGCTCAAAAGCAGGCGGCGACAGGTGCGGCGCATCCGGCGAAGTTCTTGGATGGCGTAAAGCGGCACACGAAGAGCAATCACGCCGGCAAGTTCCCGCCGCCTCTGCGTGTCCCATTCCAGCTCTCATGTCGAATTTCGCCGCACATTGTTGCGAAGCGTGTTCAGGCGCGCCGCCGAAACCGGCGACGCGCCGAGACCTCAAACCGACAGCACGATGCCATCTGCTCCCGGATCTGCCCCGCCGTCGGGTGCTCCGTCAACAATCCGGATCCCGTGGACCCACGCCACGCCGTAGGTCAGCGGACTGCGCTCTACCGTGTAGCCTTGCTCCTCCAGCTTGCGCGTTTCGCGCCTCGGAATCCTGTTCGTCACGTCGATGATGTTACTGGTCGCAGAGAAGCGCGCACTGGCGACCGCGTCGCTCATCTTCATATCGAAATCAAGGACGTTCAGGACAGCCTGCAGCACGCCCATGGCGATCTGCGTCGCGCCGGGCGCTCCCACCACCACATAGGGGGTGTCGCCCTTGAAGACGATGGTCGGACAGATGGAGCTGAACCGCGCCTTGCCCGGATGGACCGAACCCGTCTGACCGGGTCGAGGATCGAAGACGCCCATGCAGCCATTGTACATGAAGCCCAGGCCCTTCGTGATCACGCCGGAAGGCATGCCGAGGGAATGGGTCATCGATACGCAGTTGCCCTCCTTGTCGACAACACTCAGATGCGTCGTGTCCTTGGAGGGATGTCCGGAATTGAACCGCGGCACCTCAAATTTCCGGCCCTGCCGAATGCCATCGGCGAGATCCTGCGCATAAGCCTTTGAGAGTAGGCGATCGACAGGCACGTCGACGAATTTCGGATCGCCGATGTAACGATCCTTGTCGGCGGTCGCCACCTTCATGGCCTCGCAAACGACGCGGATATACTCGGCAGAGTTATGGCCGAGCGACCGCAGATCAAAGTTCTCAAGGATGTTGAGCATCTGCAGGAGCATCAGGCCGCCGCCCGGCGGCTGGTTGGTGGCAACGCGGTAGCCGCGATAGTCGCCCCAGACGGGGGACGTGAGAACGGGAGCATAGTCGGCCAGGTCCTCGCGTGACAAAAGTCCGCCGTTGGCCTGCATGTCTTCCCCGATCCTGGCCGCGATGTCGCCTCTGTAGAAGGCATCCGCGCCCGACCGGGCAATCTCTTCCAGAGTGGCTGCCAGGTCCTTGTTGACGACGGTGGCACCGACCTGCTTGGGCCTGGAGTGATCGTCGCAATAGAGTTCCTTCGCGGCCTCGGTATAGCTGAGGCGTTCCGGTCCGCCGATTCGGCCCATGGCCCCTTCGGCAGACCACCATGCCGCCACATGAGGCCGCACGGTCCATCCGCGCCTTGCCCAATCGATCGCAGGTGCCATCACCTCGGCCCAGGGCAGTCTGCCAAACTTCGCGTGAGCCGTTTCGTAGGCGCGCAAAGCAGCCGGCACGCAAATCGACTGGTACCCGATGTCGTTCACATTGCCCTTCGTGATGAAGCCGTAGCCGTCCCGCGCCTCCCCGACGATCAGGTCCGCCCACATGTCGTCACGCGCCGCCTTGGGGGCCGGCGCATGGAAATCGATGTACTCGTGAACGCCCGTGGTCCTGGAGAAAACTCCCATGCTGCCGAAACCGGCGATGCCGGTCATCAGCGGATCAACGACGCCCTGGACAAAGGCGCATGCAATTGCCGCGTCGATGGCGTTTCCGCCCGCGTCCAATATGTCGGCGGCCGCTTCGGCGGCCTCCGGTTGCGGCGCGACAACCATAGATCGCGAGATGCTCATTGATCTGTTCTCCATTTCATTGGGATTCGGAGCCATACAGGTGGCACTCGACGAGTGCTTCCCCGGCCGGGATTGCTGCGGGCTGAACCCTGGAACAGACTTCCATGGCTCGCGGGCATCTGGGGTGAAACGCACAGCCGGACGGTGGATCCAGGGGGTTCGGGAAAACGGTTCCGAGGTTGAGGTCGGGCACGCCGAGGTCCGGATCGGGCGTGAGCACGGACGCCATCAGCACGTTGCTGTATGGATGCCGCGGGGACGCGAAATATTCTGCCGCCGGAGCCTGTTCAACGACGCGCCCCAGATACATGACCGCAATCCGCGACGCTATGTGCTCGACCACCGCCAGGTTGTGGCTGATGAAGACATATGTCAGGCCGAACCGGTCCTTCAGATCCATCAACATGTTGAGAATCTGCGACTGCACGGACACGTCCAAGGCCGAGGTCGGCTCGTCGCAGATCACCAGTTCCGGCCGCATCACCAGCGCCCTTGCGATCGCAACGCGCTGACGCTGTCCGCCAGACAGCTGGTTGGGATAGGAATCCGCCAGGCGGGCCGGCAGCCCTACCCCGTCCATGATTTCACGCAACGCTTCGTGACGCGTCTGCGGCGTTCCGATCCGGTGGACCTTCAGCGGCATCGTTATGATCGAGCCGATCGTTTTTCTCGGGTTTAGGGAGGAGTACGGGTCCTGGAACACCGGTTGCACGCGCCGCGACATCATCGCGGTGTTGACTGACCTAAGATCCTTGCCCTCGAAGGTTATCTGACCCTCAGTCGGCCTTTCGAGGCCAAGAAGGATCTTGGCCAGGGTGGACTTGCCACATCCCGACTCGCCGACGATGCCAAGTATGTCGCCCTTGTTGATCGTGAGATCGATCGCCCTCAGCGCACTGAGCGGCTTCCTGGGTGAAAACATGCCCTGGCTGACCCGGTAGGTCTTGGTCACGCCAGAGACGGCCAGCAATGACGCGCTCATCGAACCGCCTCCTCGAGTGTTTCGAGTTGATCATTGTCGCTCCACACGCGACCGACTTCACTTTCGGGAAGCAAACACCTGTCGAGGTGCCCGGAGGCGCTTTGCCTCAGCGGAATCTCGCCGGCCGAGCAGGCTTCCATAGCCCGCGGGCACCGTGTCCTAAATCCGCATCCGCTAATCTTTTCGAACAGGCTTGGAACGACCCCCGGGATCGATCCGAGCCTCGCCCCGACATTGGTCGTGCCGGGAACGGGGATGCACCGCAGGAGGCCCTGCGTGTAGGGATGCCGAGGATTGCGGAAGATGTCCGTCACCGACCCCTGCTCGACGATCTTTCCCGCATACATCACCAGCACTCGGTCGGCGATACGCGAGACAAGGCCCAGGTCGTGGGTGATGAAGATCATCCCCATGCCGAGCTCTTTCTGTAGGTTCTTCAAGACCCACAATATCTGTGCCTGGATCGTGACATCGAGCGCGGTCGTCGGCTCGTCGGCAATGACGAGGCTGGGATTGCATATCAGGGCCATGGCGATGATAACTCGCTGCCGCAGACCGCCGGAGAGCTGATGCGGGTACTGGCCCAGACGACGCGCGGCCCCGCTGATCCCGACTTTCTCGAGCATCTCCTCGGCCTTCTTATAGGCTTCGCGCTTGGAGATGTTCCGGTGCCGCAACAGAGGCTCCGTCAGTTGATCGCCGATCGTGTAGACCGGGTTGAGCGTCGTCATCGGCTCTTGGAAGATCATCGACATCCGATCGCCACGGATACGCGACATTGCGCGCTCGCCAGCAGATGAAATGTCCTTCCCTTCAAAGGTCAGTCTGTCGGCCGTGCGCGTTCCCGAGCGTGGCAGGATGTCCATCAGGGCCAGGGACGTCATGGACTTACCGCAGCCGGACTCGCCGACAATGCAGACGGTTTCGCCGGACGAGACCTCGAGGTCGAGCCCCCTTACGACGTGCAGGCTGCCGCGAGAGGTCTCAAGTCTCACGTTGAGGTTGCGGGCCTCAAGGATGACCCGGTCTTGTCTGTCAGATGTCATCTCACCGGCCTCCGGGAGCGGTGACGTCACGGATGCCGTCGCCCAGCAGATTGATGCAGATGAGCAGCGCAAACAGCGCGATGCCCGGTAGCGTAATCATCCAAGGCGAGAAGAAAATCTCCTCCTTCGCCTCCGCCAGCATCAGGCCCCAGGAGGGGAGCGGCGGCTGTACGCCGAGGCCGAGGAACGACAGCGAGGCTTCATACAGGATCGCGGTCGCCATCTCGATGGTGGCTATAACCGTTAGCGGAGCTGCGACGTTCGGGAGGATCTCGGAAAGAATGATGCGCGGTGTGGAACATCCGATGGCCTTGGCCGCGACGATGAATTCCTGCGAGCGGATCTGCATGGTCACAGAGCGCATGACCACCGCGAAGCGGTCCCACAGCAGAAGGCCAAGGACCAGCGTTATGACCGTCAGGGATGCATTGAGCATCGCCACCGTCGCGAGCGCCACCAGGACGACGGGCAAGGTCAGCCGCGTGGTGATGAGGAACGAGATCGCCATGTCGATGCGCCCGCCAAAATAGCCGGCCGTGACTCCGAGCGACGTCCCGATGAGGCCGGACATCAGCGTTGCTGCGGCTCCGATGAAAATCGAGATGCGGCCGCCATAGAGCAGGCGCGACCAGTAGTCCCGTCCCAGCTTGTCGGTGCCGAGCGGATGATCCCAGCTCGCGGTCGGGTGATCCCAGAACCAGGCGTACCAAACCGGCGGGATGCGCCGGCTTGCCAGATCCTGGGCATAGGGGTCGTGCCAGGTGAACAGCGGTGCGCAGATCGCGAGGACCAGGATCAGCGTCAGGCCGACAGCGCCGATCAGCAGGCTGCGGTGACCCAAGGCCGAGAACAGGACGTCCTTCACCCTTGGCGTTGATGGAATTGCAGCGTCGGTCATGGTCGCCTCAGTTGGTCCGAAGGCGCGGGTCAAGCCACGCATTGAGCAGGTCTGCCGCAAAGGTCAGGACGACGTAGATCGACGCGATCACCAGGACGATCGCCTGGATCACGGGAAGATCCGAGTAGGAGATGGCCTCCCACGCGAGATAGCCCACACCCTGCATGGCAAAGATTGTTTCGATGACGACCGACCCGCCCAACATGAAGCCGAACTGCACGGCCGCTACTGAAACCAGCGGGAGGATCGCATTCCTGAGCGCGTGCTTGAGGACCACCTTGGATCGGCCGAGGCCCTTCGCCCGCGCGGTCCTGATATAGTCCGACCCCATGACCTCAACGATCCCGGCGCGGGTGAGCCGCATCAGCGTCGGGGTGGCATAGTATGCGAGAACCACTGAGGGCAGCACGAAGTGGGCCCAGCTCGACGAACCGGACACGGGAAGCCATTTCAGTCCCACGCTAAACACGGTGATCCCGATCAAGGCGAACCAGAATGAGGGCATCGCCTGCCCGACGATGGCCACACCCAAGGCCAGCCTGTCGACCCACGAGTTGGGGTTAAGACCGGCGGCAATTCCCAGGGGCACGGCGATCAGCATGGCCAGCGCGAAGGCGATACCGCCGAGCGTCAGCGTGACTGGCAAGCGCTCGGAGATCACCTCCGTCACCGGGCGGCGCTGGCGATAGGATTCGCCGAAATCGGCCTGGAGCGTGTTGCCGAGCCATTCACCGTAACGGGTGAAGATTGGCCTGTCGAAGCCATAGGCGACCCGTATCGCTTCGACGTCGGCCGATGTGGCGCCTTCCCCGGCGAGAGTCCTGGCCGGGTCGGCCGCCACGTTCGTCAGCGCGAACGTGATTGCCGACACCGCCAGCATCACGAGGAGACCCACGAACATTTTCTTGAGCGTGAAGACAAGCACGCAGATTCCTCCTCGTTCGTCGGTTAGCCGCGCTGCGTTATTTCTTCCACTTCACGAGATAGAAGCGGGGGTTCTCGTCAGGGAAGGAGCTGAACTCAAGGCCTGCGCGATGAGCGTAGGTGACAGGGTTGGTCCACAGCGGATGCCAGAGCACCTGCTCGTTGATGCGCTTGGTCGCGAACGTGTACTTCTCGAGGCGGACATCCTGGTCGATGGTGGCCGCCCCCGCCTTCAGCGCATCCGAAACCTGGGCGTCATGGGCCATGTCGTCCGCGCCAAGCGTGAAGAAGTTGTTCAACAGGGCGGACACATCGTTGATGCCGTAGGATCCCCAGTCACCCAGGAACAGGTGCGTGTTGTTGCCGGCGATCCGCTCCGACACGGCGGCATACTGGAGAGCCTGGATGTTTATGGTCACGCCCACCGCCGACAGATAGCCCGAGACGGCCTCTGCCCACGCCCGGTCGCGGCTGGAGTTCGAGACGAGGTCGAGCGTGACACCCGACTCAAAGCCGGCTTCCTTCAGCAGGCTTTTGGCCTTCTCGGGATCGTACGAGTACTGCGGAACATCAGCCGGGCACCCGAACTGTGTGCGGAAGCAAGGCGAGGTTACGACGGTCGAACCCTGTCCGATAACCTGCTTGACGATTGCTTCCCGATCGATGGCGTGCGCGATCGCCTGGCGCACCTTGATGTCCTGCAGCGGATTGCCGCCTTCCATGTCGCGGAGATTGAACGACAGGAACGAGATGCGCATCGTCTCGGCCGGATTGACCGTGACATCAGGCACGCTCGAAAGAGGCTCGGCCTGATCCGCCGGGACGTACCAGATCCAGTCGAGCCCTCCCCCCATGAGTTCCGCCATCTGGGTGGAAGCATCCGGGATCGCCCGATATTCGATTGCGGAGAGTTCCGGATCGCCCTTCGGGCTGCCGTCGAAATAGCCTTCCCACTTCGAAAGCGCCATCGATGTGCCGGGAACGAAGCTGTCGAACTTGTACGGACCTGTGCCGATCAGCCCGCCGTCGATCTTGGCGGCGTTGTTGGCGCCGTAGAAGCCCTCAGGAAGCATCGCATGCAGGCTCGCCACATATTCCAGAGCGGGCGGGAACGGCGCATGGAGATTGAGCTGAACCTTGTAGTCGCTCAAGGCTTCCGCGCTCTTGATCCAGTTGACATTGCTCTGGACGTTGATCTTGTTCTCCGGGTTGGAGATGTAGTTGTAGGTGTAGACTACGTCCGCGGCGTTGAAGTCGCTGCCGTCATGGAACTTAACCCCTTCGCGAAGGGTGAATACCAGGGTGACATCGTCCACCCATTCCCATGAGGTCGCCAGCATGGGCTCGTATGCACCGGTCTCGGGATTGCGGTGTATGAGCGTGTCCCACACCAGTTGTCCGTTCAGGATCATCGCCTCGCGGTGGAAATTGTAATATGGGTCTGGCGCCGTGATGGAAACCGTGCTGGCCCAGCGCAATTTGTTGGCTTCTTGCTGCGCCATGGCATTGCCGCAAAACGCCATGGCAGCAATACCTGCCAGCAGTATCAGCTTCTTCATTCCTCACTCCCTGTTGTTCGGCTTGCCGGACTGGCTCGCCACGATTGCCATGAGCTTCTCGCCCACCTCGATGCATCGTTCGCTCGGATATCGCGCGGCGATGCCGCCAATGCTCAGGCTCCCGAGCAACTTGCCCCTGCTGTCCCGAATGGGAACACCGACAGCGACGATGTATTCGAAGAGATCTTCGTTTCCGATCGTGAAGCCGCGTTGCCTCGCCTCCGCGATGCGCTGCCGGATGGCGGCCGGATCCACCACGGTCCGCTCGGTTAGCTTCTTCAGGGGACGGGACAGATATTGGTCGATGAAGGCATCATCGGAAAACGCCAGCAGCGCGAACGGACCGCCGCCCGCATGGATGGGGGAGCGGGTGCCCAATTCCGTACCGACGTTGCGGATCGGCGTGGTTCCCGCGCGCTTGGCGATGCACAGCGATTCGTCATCACTCAGCACCATGAGGAGGCCGGCGTCGCCAGTGATCCGCACGATCTCGTCCAGAGCAGGCGTTGCCTGGAGGATGAGGGGGTTTTTCTGCAGAGCCTGCTGGGCAAGTTGGACCAGCGTGGAGCCGGCGAAGTAACCGCCTGTGGAAGGGTCCCTCTCGATCATCCGCTCACTCAGCAACGTGGCAAGGATACGCAGGACAACCGTCTTTCCGTAGCCGACGCGGGCAACAATCTCGGTGGTCGAGATCGGGCTGTCGGCCGCCCCAACCTCCTTGAGGATCGCGATCGCCTTCTGAACCGAAAGACTTTGCTCTGGAACTTTGCGTTGCGTCATTTGATTAGTCCGATTATCGGACTCAAGGTCCTTTAATAGGACACCTACTAAGCCGCTTACCCCGAGTCAAGCGGCAAATCGGGGTCGCCCCTTTGTGGCGGCAGCTGGCGAGTGGCGACAAAACTCATTGACAGTTTGATCCCCACACGGAAGGTTAGTGCGCAAACGGACTATCGGTCCGAATATCGGACTAACAAGGCAAAACGCCCATGCGAATGCCACTCTGTAACGAGAACGATCAGGAGATTCCCAAGCGGGGACAGTTCCGCCATTGACGGGATCGCGTTGGGGCCCGTCCTGTCCAACGTCTATTTCAGGCCCGATGTGAGGACAACAGCATCCAACCGCATGTCGGCTCCACCATCTTTCACTCAGTAGCAAGGCCGGCGATGAACATCTCTCCGGCGCTCCAATGAAAATATCGATGTGACGCATGTTTTATGAACCTTCGAAGGGGCATCCCCTGCCCTCGGACCCGTTCAAGGCGATCGTGGCTCCTCGGCCCATCGGCTGGATTTCAACGGTGGACCGCGACGGCCGAGCCAATCTGGCGCCCTACAGCTTCTTTTCCATCGTTCAAGGCAAGCCTCCCATGGTCTCCTTCGCAAGCGAGGGCCTGAAGGACAGTGTCGTCAATGCTCGAGATACCGGGGAGTTCGTCGTAAATCTGGTGACGGCCAACAGCGTCGATGCCATGAACGCATCGTCGAAATCCTTGCCACGCGGTGAGAGCGAGTTCGACTATGCCAAACTAGAGATGACGCGGTCGTCCCTAGTGAAGCCGCCGCGCGTTAAAGCGAGCCCGGCTTCGCTTGAATGCGTCGTAGCCGATTTCCTCGTCCTCAGGGACAGGGGCGGGCGGCCTCTGGACGGTTTCCTAATCATAGGAGAAGTCGTCGGTGTCCATATCGATCGGGCGTTCCTGGAGGATGGGCGGTTCAGGACTGATAAAGCCGAAGTCGTGGCAAGATGCGGATACCGAGACTACGCAAACGTGACCGATATGTTCACGCTGATGCGGCCCGACGACCGGGATGATTCGCTGCCTGGGCTTTAGAGCGTTCAGCGCAGTTGCGAGTGTTGAGCAAACCATTTGGCAGCTCATTCCTCTTCGCTAACGCTGCGTCGCCCCGCAGAGAGTGTACTCCTGGCCTGCTGCCGTAGACTCCGAGGTAGCGTCTATTGAGTTGTCAGTCGCCTCGCGGCCCAACGTGGCCAACGCCAGCGGCGAGGCGCTCGCCACCGTAGATTAAGGGGCGCGACGCATGTCGGCCATCCCCCCGTTCGGTTTCGACGGTTCTCATCGGGCGAACGCGAGCCCGTCTGAAGTGTTCCCGCCGCAGCGCTACTGCTGAGCGTTGGGCAGCGGCTTCAGGCTGCGCAGATAGAGAACCACGGCGTCGAGGTCCTCCGGCGTCATCTTCGCCAGATACGAGTAGGGCATCGGCGGCAGCATCGGCGTGCCGTTCGGCCGCAAGCCCTTGGTGATCATCGCCTTCAGCTGTTCGTCCGTGTAGCGAGTGATCCCGTCCGCGCTCGGCGTGATGTTGGCCGCGACCGAAACGCCCCAGGGCCCGTGGAACTCGAAGCCGCCCTGGCCAGGTACGGTGTCCACCATCGGACCCTGCGGGCCCATCGGCGTGTGGCACTCCATGCAATGGGAGATAGGACCGGCCAGATACGCGCCATACTCCACAGTCACGCCGCGCTCGGGCGCCTCCACGCTGTCGACCGGAGGGCCGTAGGCAGGCGGCAGGGGAATGCGGTATTCCGATTCCGGCGACTCCTCGTTCACCGCGGGGACGGTGCGCAGGAAGGCGACTATGGCCGCCAGGTCCTCGTCTCCCAAGCTGCGGTACATCATGATCGGCATCGGCGGCCCGATCACGCTGCCGTCCGGCCTGATGCCCTCACGGATGGCCCGCGAAAATTGCTCGTCGGTCCAATCGGCGACCCGGCCGCCCGGTGTGATGTTGGCGGCGTAGGCGGTGAAGTGCTCGTTCTTGTCCACGAGACGTCCGGCCAGTTCCTTCGACATGACGAACCCCTCGGGACCGAGGGGCGTGTGGCAGTTGCCGCAGCCGGCCGGCCCCCTGACGAGATATTCCCCGCGTTCGAGCTGGGTCTCGGCTGCCGCCGTTCCGGTGAGCCCGGCGCCAATCAATGCGCAGGCGACGATGTGCTTCAGGTTCATGTTCCCCCCATCTGCTGAACTCAGCACGCTCCGCGCCTCGCGCGCGATAGCCGTCCTCTCGGAGCATGCGGTCCCTTCTGTGGTTGTGGACGACATCTGACGCTGCGTCAACCGCCTGCACCACCGCCCAGCCCTGCCTCTGTGAGGGGGTGGGTGAGGATGAGGACCGCTGCCGGGTGACGTTCTTTTCGGAAACCTGCAGGCTTCAGGGGCGTCGGTCTATCCGGCCGTACGGAGGAAGTCAGCAGTGTCGGCCTGGACCTTGCATAACGGGTCTTTCAAGGACACGGGGCCGGTACCATCGCGCGGTGCCATCGCGGGCGGGTCGAAGGTTTTCGCTCCACCACGGTCTTCTCATAGTCTTCCCGGTACCACACGTCGCGACGTATCTTTTGAGGGTTAAACCCAGACCTCAAATTCGCAGGTGAGAAAACTGGCAGCGTCGAGGCTGGTTTCCACCTCGCGTAAACCAGCCTTGGCGGGGCCCCCCCTCGATCACCGCCCATGTCGCCCGGGGTAAGATACTGCTGCCTGGAAAACACGTGGCCCTCCTTCATTTTGGCGGTGTAGTTCCAGAATCCCCCAATACCATCATCATCCGATGGCCGATACTAGCAAGTTCAGGCATGCACGTATGAGAATGTCTCATCTGCGTCATGTAAATTTGCGCAGTGAGACGAAATATATTTATTCTGAAATGATGTGGATCAATTACTTTATTGTTTTTATCTGATCGCACTAAAAAAGGATATAACCCAAAATAACTGCATCGACAGTGCAAGAAATTTCGTTTGTATTTTATGAATATTAGAGGGAGCCTTAGACGTCGTGAAAGTTACAGAGGCGGAAGTCAATTTCGGCGAGGCCGCCAAACCGCATCCGCACGGCCTCTGATCCCGATTGTGAGCCCAGGGAGGATTTCGATGCGTGTGTTCAAAAATGCAGTCTGCCTTCCAATTGCCGCCGCGCTCATGACTTGCGCATCGGCCTATGGGGCGTGGGCCAATGAAGGCCTGCAGAAACTTGCCTCCGATCCGGCCAACTGGGCAATGCCAACGGGCGACTACGCCAACACCCGCCATTCGCCGCTGAATCAGATCACCAAGGACAATGTGAAGGACCTGCAGGTCAAATGGATGTTCTCCACCGGCGTGCTGCGCGGGCATGAAGGCGGGCCTTTGGTAATCGGCGACGTGATGTATGTGCACGCGCCCTTCCCCAACACGGTATACGCTCTCGATCTGAACAACGACGGGAGGATTCTGTGGAGGTATGAACCCAAACAGGATC
>JAEWHN010000232.1 GCA_023387775.1 Pseudomonadota bacterium
GGTTCTACCTGTCGACCGTGCTCGACGACTTCTCCCGCTACATCATCGCCTGGAAGCTGTGCACCACGATGAAGGCCGAGGACGTCACCGACACGCTGACCATGGCGCTGCAGGCTTCCGGCTGCGACAGCGCCAGGGTCGCGCAGCGGCCGCGGCTCCTGTCCGACAATGGCCCGTCTTACGTCTCTTCCGATCTCGCCGCCTGGCTCTCCGACAAGGGCATGGAACATACGCGCGGAGCTCCCTGCCATCCCCAGACCCAGGGCAAGATCGAGCGATGGCACCAGACGCTGAAGAACCGCATCCTGCTCGAAAACTACTTCCTCCTGGCGATCTCGAGAAGCAGGTCGCGGCGTTCGTCGATCATTACAATCACCGCCGCTACCACGAGAGCCTCGACAATCTCACCCCGCCGACGTCTACTTCGGGCGCGGCGACATCATCACGCTGGAAAGGAAAAGGATAAAACGCGAAACCATCAAGCAGCGCCGCTTGCTTCATCGAGAAGCGGCAGCCTAACATGACAACCCTGATGGGCCAGAGCCTCCGTTAGTTCACCGCGGCAGTTGTCCCAAAAACCCTGACGACGGACAGCCACAACATCACCGTCACGTTGAATCCCGGCGCCATCTTGTCGCTTGGCACTTAATTGTAAGAATGCGCCGGTTAGGTTGAGACTTGGCCTTTAATTGTGAGAATCTATGCCGTCAGATTCTCAAATTAAGTGCATCTGAGATGAAGCTTTCCACCTCCGAGCTCGGGCTATCATCCTCTCGGCGGCGTCAGTGAACCGGCCCCTATTGTCACCCATCATGTGACCACGCAGCATTCCAAGCATCTCCGGTCCAGCGCGCTCGACGATGGCGATTCCCGCCAGCAGAGCGGGCCGCATGTGAAGCGGCAGGATCGGCTTTGCAGGCGTGGGCAGGTTCTCCTGTTCCGCGGCGACGACACGGTCGAGATCGGGGATGATTGCGCCGAGCACCCGGAAGCGCCAAGGGTCGTGCTCGCGTGGTATAGGTCTTGGAACGCGTCGCATCAGGAGAAGCCGAGCAATGTCGGCTGGCGATATCCAGGTTCCGATACCACGTTCGGCTTCATCGTCGAGCAGCTTTTCGCCACGAAGAGCGGCACCCCGATATTGCCGGAAAGGGGAGGGGATTTCCCGCCTACCGGCATCCCGGAGTTGGTTTCCGCACAAAGGGCACGTAATGCGCCACCCCAGAAGCTGGCTTCGCAGGATCGGCTCCGGCTCCGTATGTCCCGGGCTGCAGCTTGTACAGACCTGCGTCGGCCGACGGGAGATGAGCCGATGCGATGACTGCGCGACATTTGCGAAGGTCATTCGCCGCATCACGGCCGGCTCGGTGGCAAACATGGTGGCCAGGCGGATTTCCTGATCACTGCCCAGTAGGAGATCGGCCGCTCGCAATGAGGGGGCCTCCGGCAGGCGATGCCGAAGCATGACCAGCGGTGGAACCGAGTAAAAGTCGGCATGCCGGCCGATCCAGGACGACAGGAGTTCATCAGAATGGGGCGGCAAGCGCACCGGCAAGTGCCGTGGCGGCGTGTTCTCCATTATGCGAATGCCGCCTGGTTCTGTCGCAAACTCGGCGTCAAGGAAGACTGGCGTAGGGATGTCCCTCCTCATGATCAGGAGCGCTTTATGTTTTAAGGCCGTCATTTCGACCGTTCGGTGATCCTGCTGTGCGTCCGTCCGCTGGTATCTTGCTTACAATCTCAGCCTGCGTGACCTGGAAGAGATGATGGCCCAACGCGGCATTCGCGTCGACCATTCCACTGTGCATCGCTGGGTCGTTCACTTTGCGCCGCTGCTGCTCGAGCGTTTTAACCGACGAAAGCGTGCCGTCACTGGCAAATGGCATGTCGACGAGACCTACATCAAGGTTTGCGGTCGCTGGATGTATCTCTATCGCGCCATCGACAGGGTGGGCGACACGGTCGAGTTCTTCTTCAGCGAGAACCGCAATCTTCTGGCTGCCAAGCGCTTTATCCGCAAGGCGATCAAGCGTCACGGGCGACCGGAACACATCGTTATCGATGGAAGTCAAACCAACCGGGAGGCAATCGTTGCCTGCGACGGCGAAAGCCGCTTGCGCGATCCCTGGCGACGGAATCTCAAGCCCATCCGCATTCGCCAAAGCCCGTATCTGAACAATCGCATCGAGCAGGATCACCGGCGTATCAAGCGACGGATCCGACCTATGCTGGGCTTCAAATCGATGAGCTGCGCCGCGACGATCCTCGCCGGTATCGAGATGGTTCATATGATCCGGAAACAACAGGCGATGTTCGCCTACGAGCCGTCGCCGTCACTCGCCGAGCAGTTCGATATCCTCGCTGCATAGCGCTGCCTGGTATGCCATTCATCCGTCCCGAAGACGAGCTTGCGACAGAACCGATTCTGAGTTGAGAGGCTCGGCATTGGGGATCGACTGGATTTGACGCGCGTGTGGCAGATGGTGTGTGTGACAAGGCGGCGTCCAGGAACATACGCGACTGCTGGTGCGTCCGCATGCGTCGCTCGACCTCATCGCGCAGTCGCCTTTGCAAACCTTCAAGGCGCAAAAAGGAGAAAATTATTCCCGCTCTTTCGTGCAGGCACGCGTGTGTCAACCAAGGTCGCAACAAATTTCGCAGTTATGGATCATTAATTCGCCACCCTCCGTCTGGTGCGACCGACCTCGGCGGTGATGTCAAAAGACAAATTCTACCGAGGCCAGCGGCCAGCATCCGAGCGTCCATTCAATCAGCCGAGACTGCTCGTCGTGATTGGTCGCGTTGACGCGGAACACCGGCGTTCCAGGTGTCAGATTCAGCAGATCGCCCTCGTCGGTGGTGGCGAAACCGCCGCTGATGCGGGTTTCCTGCCGGTGATACTTGGCGATGCCATGCGCCTGGAACACGTCGGTCACCGACTGGCGTTGCTGGTAGACGGCCTCGAAGTTCGGGAAGCGGCTGGCCGGAAACGACTTGGTGTTGACGTAGAGCGGCTGTCCGTCGGCGCTGCGGATGCGGCACAGCCGGATGATCTCCACGTCTTCCGCAAGCTGAAGCTTCCTGGCAACCGCCGTCGTGACGGTCTCCCGGCACAGGACCAGTGTCTGGGTGACGATCTCTTTGCCGCGAGCATGGAAATTTTCCAGGAACGGCCGGTCGTCGCGAACGGTAAAGACCGAAGGCAGGCTGCGGACGAAGATGCCCACCCCCTTGCGGGCGGTGAGATGCCCCTCGCGCTGCAGTTGCTGCAGGGCACGCCGGAGCGTGATGCGGGTGACGCCGAGCTTCTCGGCCATCTGGTTTTCGCCGGGCAGCTGGCCGCCCGGGGTCAGGAAACCGCTTTCGACCAGGCCGAGGACATGGTCGTAGATCTGCTGCCAGAGCGGCGCGTCGCGCCGCGGTCGGAAGGCGACATCTTCGAAGCCGGACAACAGATCGACGCTTCTGTCCGGGCCGGGCGCCGGGCCGGTGTTTGCCTTCATGTCTGACTTCCTTCCTCGACAAGGGCCGGAGAGGCGGCGGCCGGCAAGCCGTAGCCGCCTGCCGTATAGACCATTCGGCCACCCACCATCGTCGCAAGCAGCCGCGGATGCGAGCGATCGCTGGCGTCGACTAGGATCAGGTCGGCCCGCAAGCCCGGGCGCAGACCGCCCCGGTCGGCAAGGCCCGCGGCCTCGGCGGCATTGGCGGACACCAGCGCCCAGCTGTCTGCGAGATCACCCAGGTCCGGCTGCGCCAGGCTGAAGGCGGCATGCAGCGGGGAAGGGTAGTGGTAATCGCTGGTGAGCACGGTGCAGGTTCCGCTGCGTACGGCCTCTGTCGCGTCCAGCGCACCATTGTGACTGCCGCCGCGGACCACGTTCGGGGCGCCGAGAACAATATGCTCTCCCGCCGCGCGGGCTGCTTCGGCGGTCTCGAAATTGAGCGGGAACTCGGAGGTTACGACCCCCAGCTGCCGGAACTTGAGGCGCTCCTCGGGCGATGCCTCGTCATGGGCGAGCAGCACATTGCCGGAGGACCTCGCCGCCATTGCCAGCTCCTCGATAGCGGACGGCACATCATCGCGCCGGGCCCAGACGCTGTCGAGCAGCGCCATGTAGGCGTCACGGCTGAGGCCCGACCTCGATGCCATCTGGTCGATCTTGCGGGCGATGGTGCCCTTCATGACCGTCCCGGTCGTGTGGTCGTTGAGCGCCACGATCGGCCTCGGGTCGAGTGACAGCCACTGCATGACCGTCGGCAACTGGTCCAGCGCAAAGGTCTCCCACCGCAGATGCAGCCGGGTGTCGCACTGCAGGCTCGGACGGATCCGCATCAGCGTGGAGATCAGCTCCACCGCGGCCTCCACGGAGCGCAGCCCCGGCTCCCAGGAGATGGTGACGCCGTGAAAGGCGGTGGTGATGCCGTTGGCGACGAGCTGCCGGTCGGTATCGCGCAGCGCAAGCGCCGTATCGAAGCGGACGCCGGGCCGCGGCATGATTTGCCGCTCGAACCCGTCGCCATGGATGTCGACAATGCCGGGAAGCACGAGCAGACCGTCGGCGTCGATGACCTGCGCGCTGCGGGAGGGCGTGGAGGCAATCCGCCCGTCCACGACGTGGATTTCGGTGGCGGTCAGTCCGCTTCCGGCCAGCGCGCGGCCGCCCCTGATGGTCCAGTCCATATGCTTTCCTTGAGGTGATCACGAGAAGGGTGAGGTGTGTCACGCAGACGTCATCTGCTGTCTATACAGGTACCGCGTCGATCGCAGCCTGTCTACACAGCAGAGGGAAAAATCATGATCCGCAAACTTGCAGCCGCTCTCGCGCTCACGCTTGCAACCGCAGTGCCGGCGCTCGCCGATACAGTCAAATTTGCAGTCACGGACATCGAAGGTCTGGAGGCATTGCAGCAGGAATTCGGGGCCTTCGAAATCGCCCTGGAAGAGGCGACGGGCCTCGAAATCGAACTCTTCCCGGTCGCGTCGCGCACGACGGCCGTCGAGGCACTGAACTCCGGGCAGGTCGATCTCGTGCTGACCGGTCCCGCCGAATACGTCGTCATGAAGGAGCTCAGCCAGCCGAAGATCGTGGTTGCCTGGCAGCGCCCGGACTACTTCGCCCAGATCGCCGTGCTCGCTGACGGGCCGGTCCGCACCATCGAGGATCTCAAGGGCAAGAAAGTGGCCTTTGGTTCGGTCGGCTCGACCTCGCAGCATCTAGGGCCGGCGCAAGCCCTCGCAGACTTCGGGCTCAAATACGGCACGGATTACGAGCCAGTGATCATCTCGCGCAATGTCGCTGCCGAGGCACTGATCCGCGGCGACATTGCCGCCATCGGCCTCAACTTCGGCCATCTTGCTTCCGTGCGCCAAGCGTTTCCGGACAAGGCCTTCGCAGTGATCGCCCGCGGCCGCGACCTGCCGAACGACATCCTGGTTGCTCGCAAGGACATTTCGGACAAGGTTTTCAACACTGTCCGCGATGCCTTCGCCGCGAAAGGCACCGAACTCATGAAGGCCGTCCTGAACGGCGAAGACAACAAGAAGTTCGAGGGCGGCTTCTTCCTGACCGACGTGAAGGACAGCGACTATGACTATGTCCGCTCGATGTATCGCACCATAGGTGTCGACACCTTCAACGACTTCGTGAACTGAGGAGAACGCTCCCATTCCCGAGGTTGGAGGTAGCCGGCTCGACCGGCTGCCTCCGCTGCATCAAAAGAGACGTTCCCGGCGGGCAGGGCAGACAACATGAGCGAGATCATTCGCGCGCGCGGCCTCACAAAGAGATATGCGGACGGTAAGACCGTGTTTTCCGGCATTGGACTTGACGTGTCGGCGGCCCAGCGGGTTGCACTGATTGGCTCCAACGGCGCCGGCAAGTCGACGCTGCTCAAATGCCTGATCGGGCTTCTGCCCCTCAACGCGGGCCAAGTCAGCACGCTCGGGGAGAGCATTGGCATCGCCCCGTCGGCGCGTCAGCTGCAAAGGTTGCGGCGGCACATCGGCGTGGTGTTCCAGCATCACGGGCTGGTCGCCCGGCAATCGGTGCTCACCAATGTCGTGCAAGGCAAGCTCGGCCTGGCGGGCGGCTGGCAGGCCTGGCACCAGTGCATCGCAAGGCAGGAATGGCGCAAAGAAGCACAGGAGGCGCTGCGCCAGGTCGGCCTCAGCCACAAATCCACGGCGCGGGCAGATGAACTGTCGGGCGGGCAGGCGCAGCGCGTTGCAATCGCCCGGGCGCTGGTGCGCAAGCCGAAGCTTTTGATCGCAGACGAGCCGGCCGCGAGCCTGGATCCGGCCTCCGGCCGCGACGTCATGGCGCTGTTTTCCGAGCTTTCGCACCAGAGCGGCATCACGCTGATCTACACGACGCACGACATGGACCATGCGCTCGAGTTCTCCGACCGCATCATCGCGCTCAAATCCGGCTCCATCCTCTTCGATCAGCCCACTGTGGATGTAACACGCCCACGTCTTCAGGAGGTCTTCCATGCTTGAGAACGCCCTGCCGTCGCGCATCACGCGGATATCACCACTGACCTTCAGCTTGATGGTGGCGGTCGGCGCGCTGCTTATTGTCTCCATGCAGCAGGTGGCGCCGTCGCCGACGCAGTTGGCTCACGGCGCCCCGCGGATGGCGGAACTGGTCGGGCGCATGCTGCCGCCCAATCTGGAAAGCGCCTTCCTGCAGCGCGTCTTCTGGCGCATGATCGAGACGTTTCAGATTGCGCTGGTCGGAACTGCCCTCGGGGTTGTGATCAGCCTGCCGATCGGCTGGCTCTCCGCCAAGATCATCTCGCCGGCCGGGATCTTTCGGCATCTCTTCAAGATGATCGTGTCGCTGTGTCGCACTGTGCCGGACCTGGTCTGGGCGCTGATCTTTGTCGCTTCCGTCGGGCTCGGCGCGGTGGCCGGAACGATGACGATCATGGTCGACACGATCGGCTTTTGCGGCCGCTTCTTCGCCGAGGCCATGGAAGATGCCGACAAGAAGCCGCAGGAAGCGCTCTTCGCAATCGGGGCGAGCCGGTTTTCGGTGCTGTGCGGAGCCGTGCTGCCGGATGCTATGCCGTCTCTCATCAACACGACGTTATTCGCGCTGGAAAAGTCCGTCCGCGCCTCGGTGGTGCTGGGACTTGTGGGCGCCGGTGGTATCGGCCAGGAACTGAAGGTCGCTTTCGACCTCTTCCAGTACAAGAATGCCTCGACCATCATCCTGGTGATCTTCGCCATCGTACTCGCCATGGAATTCCTGACCGACCGGCTGCGTGCCAAGGTCCAGTAGATAAGGCTCAGTCGGCGGGCGACCAACCTGATGAAGCGCTCGAGGGCCACGAAGCTGATGGATGTCTCCAGGTCAACGCTGGACGATGACGCGTGGTGGCAGGTAGAGGCGGTGACGTTGCCGCCAAGATTTATCCAGTTTTGAGTTTCGTTTCCGGCGTTGGGTTCGCCCTGCTGGGGGGGGAGCGGCGGGCGTTCACGCAGGGCTGTTCGCACTGCGCAGCGCCAGAGCCCGGCGCGTGTGGAAGGTCAGTGCCACCTCGCCACGCGTGCGCCATCCGAGAGCCGCTAGCTCCATCCACTCGCTACCTCTGCTACAAGAGCAGAGTCGCACAGCGTCCTGTAGCTCATCCTAATGAATGGTTTCGGCGATTTGCAGAAGTTCCAGCGGCGGGAAGCGTTTGAGTCGACGCGCCGTTTCCATGTTGATGACGAAGGCAAACTGCTCCATTTCCAGGATTGGCAATTCACCCGCCTTGGCGCCCTCGACCAGGATTTTTGTCGATTGACGGGCCGCAAGCTCACCAATGGCATAGTACCGCGCGGAAACCGACAACAGCGCATCTGCTTCGGTTACAAGGCGTTCGTACGGACTCAGAACCGGGAGACCCCGGTCCAGGGCAGATGACGTAAACAACGCGCCATTCTTCTCGATGAAAGAACTCGATCCAACATAAACGAAGTCGACACCTTCTTCCTTGAGTTCCTGCATCTTCTCCGGGATCGATTCGGCGTGCGGCCTACCGTCTGCATCAAGCTCCAAGTCGATGGCGACCAACTCGAACCCCATCGATTTTGACAATGCGCGGACTTCCTCCACCTTCATGACGGAATTGTTCTCGATGCTGCTGTAAAGCATGCCGAGCTTCTTGAATTCAGGATAGTACGACCGCATCGCGTTGACGTTGATCTCTTCAGGCACGCGATTGTGGGTACCTGTGACGTTCGTTCGACCTGTTCGCTCGAAGCTCTTGACAATTTCGGAGCCGATTGCGTCCGCGACGATCATATAGACGAGCGGGATATCTGTTAAGAAACGGGGATTCCCTGCGTCCTCCAACTTTCCCGCCATACCCAACGTCACTGTTGTTCCCCAGGTAAGCACGAGATCTGCCTGCATCGCCCGTGCTTCCTCAACGAAGCCGGGTAGCTTTGACTTGTCCTCAGCCGCATCGCGTTCTATGAACATGGCATTTATGCCGCTCTTCTCGATGCCGTCCTTGAAGCCTTGGCAGGCGGCCTCGCAACCGCGCCAGAGCGCCATATAGATTGTCAGCGGTTCGCCATCCGTCGATCGTGCTGCCGAGGCGGAAATCGCCAGGCCGGCCAAGGCCACCATTATTGTCAATCTACGAAGGAGCATCATACCCTCCTCTCCCACCCTGTCTTCGTGCATCGACAATTTCGATTGCAAGGAAAACAAGGGCACCCGCCACAGTCAAACATCCGATCATGCCGACTGTCATGGCGTAGCCGTACCGGGCTACTAGAAAACCAGTCACTAGCAGTCCGATAACACTGCCCGCACGTTCCCACATGCGCAAGGCACCGAGTGTTTGCGCCGAATTGGTGCGCGCCGAGCCCGTCGTGGCGATCGTGATGGCAAGCGGGACCAGGG
>JAEWHN010000311.1 GCA_023387775.1 Pseudomonadota bacterium
CAAGACCGGCACGCTCACCCGCAACGCCCTGACGGTCACTGTCGTCCAGCCGATGCCCGGCTTCGAGGAGGCGCGTGTCCTGGCTCTTGCCGCGCTGGCGAGTTCCGACGGGGGACAGGACCCCGTCGACAGGGCCATACGCTCGGCAGCATCCGCCATGCCGGCTTCGACAGGGCGGGTGACCGATTTTGTGCCGTTCGATCCTGCGATCAAGATGTCCCAGGCCACCGTCCACAACCCGGCGGGCGAAACCTGCCGCGTGGTCAAGGGCGCCTTCACTGCGGTCCGCGACATCGCGGAGCCCTCCCCGATGGCCGTCTCGGCCTCGGAGAAGCTTGAGCAGCAGGGCCACAGGGTGCTGGCCGTTGCCGCAGGTCCCGCAGGCGCGATGAAACTGATCGGCCTCATCGCGCTCAGCGATCCGCCGCGGGCTGACTCGCCGGCGCTCATTGCCGAATTGCGTGACCTTGGCGTGCGAACGGTGATGGTGACCGGCGACGCCCCGGCGACTGCGGCGACGGTTGCACACAAGGTCGGGATCGAGGGTGAGGTCTGCACGTCGGTTCCGATCCCCGATGATATCCGTCCGGAGCAGTTCGCGGTTTTTGCAGGCGTTCTGCCGGAAGACAAATACAGGCTCGTCAAGGCCTTCCAGAAAGGCGGCCATACGATCGGCATGTGCGGCGACGGCGCGAATGATGCGCCGGCGCTGCGGCAGGCGCAGATCGGGATTGCGGTAGCGACCGCGACCGACGTTGCCAAATCGGCCGCCGGCATGGTGCTGACCGAACCTGGTCTCGGCGGCATCGTCGCCGCGGTGAAGGAAGGCCGGCTGACGTTCCAGCGCGTCCTGACCTACACGCTGAACTCCATCATCAAGAAGATCGTCGCGGTGCTGTTTCTGGTGGCCGGGCTCGTCATGACGGGCCACGCGATACTGACGCCGTCGCTGATGGTCATCGTGATGATCACGGGGGATTTCCTGACGATGGCCTTGACCACCGATAAGGTTCGGCCATCGCCGATGCCAAATGCCTGGCACATCGGCAACCTGACGCGGGCCGGCGTAATCCTCGGCTTCTGCCTGCTTGTTTTCTGCATCGGCACGGTGGCCGTGGGGAAATTCGCCTACGGTGCAGAGCTTGAGTCTCTCAGGACCCTGGCCTTCGTTTCACTGGTGTTCGGCAGTCAGGCGACCATCTATGCAATTCGGCAGCGCCACCGCCGCCTGTGGGTTTCGCGCCCGAGCATCTGGCTTGTGGTCTCGTCCGCCGCCGACATCACGATCGCTTCGGTCCTGGCCATCCTCGGCCTTGCAATGGCGCCCTTGCCTGCCGCCGCTGTAGCTGCGGCCCTTGCCGCCGCCCTGGCCTTCGCCTTCGTGCTCGACCAGCTGAAGGTTCCAGTGTTTCGACGGCTCAGGATCATGGAGACCGGACAATAGGCGGATGTGTCAGTGCAGCGTCTTCAGGAAGGCAATGAGGTCTTGAATCTGATCGGGCTCAAGACGGAATTCCGGCATGCTCGGATGGCCCGTTTGAATTCCTTCCGCGAGCGACTCTTCGAGGCTCTCGACCGGGTAGCGCTTGTGAAGATCGCGGAAGGGCGGGGCCACCGACAAAGGGCTCGGACCCGCCGGGTCGATCGAATGACATTGCGAGCAATTCTTGCGCGCGAACACCAGGCCGCGTTGTTCGGACGGTGACAGCGCCATCGCCGCATCGATGGCCGAGACGGCAAAAAGGAGCGACAGGCCAAGACGAACCAGTTTCATGCGTCAGTTCCTCCGCTGCTTCGGTCAAGAAACCGCAGCCAGCATGGTACGGACGCGCCCCGGCTGCAAGTGGCCAGGTCGCAGCACTGCGATCCGCGGCGAAACACCATATCGGCCATTTGACAGTATATCGCATAGCTGGATCACCGATTGTCGCCGCGCTGGTGACTGCACAGCTGCAACCGCATAGGCCGCATAGCGACCTGATGCGGTACGCCAAATTTGCTGTCGGCGCTGGCTTCCAGTCACCTCAGGCGACGGGTCACCGGGATTTCACCGGCGTTGTTCGCCTGCCCGCCATAAAGCCAATCGACGCTGTCGTACCACTCTTCGGGACGCTTGGCGCGCATCATGGTGTTGCGCAATTCCGCATGGGCGCCTTCGGGGTGGTAGATGTTCTCGCCGATCCAGCGCGATTGCAGTTGCACGCGGGCGGTACGCATGTGGCGCTTCGCAACATATGCGGGAATTGCGCGTTCCACCTCGCCCGAAGCGGCTTCGATCTCGGTGCTGATGCACACGGCGTCTTCCATGGCCATGCAGGCCCCTTGCGCGAAATACTGCAGCATCGGATGGGCCGCGTCGCCCAGAAGCACCACGCGACCATCCTGCCAGGTAGTCACCGGATCGCGGTCGCAGAGGACCCAGAGCTTCCAGTCGATGCCGGTCTCGATGATCTTCTGAGCCTTGGGGTGTATATGAGAAAAGCCTTTCATCACCTCCTGGTGGCTCACGGGCAGGCCCGCCACGGGTTCAGCTGCGTGATTGTGATAGGTGACGACGAGGTTGAAAGTCTTCCAGTCCGATAGCGGATAGTGGACAAGGTGGCACTTCGGTCCGGCCCAGAGCGTAGCCGCGTTCCAGCGCAACTCTTCGGGCATGTGCTCGGTCGGCACGACCGAGCGGAAGGTCGTGTGCCCCGAAACCCGCGGCTTGCCGTCGCCTGCGACGCGCCTGCGAATGTTCGACCAGAGCCCGTCCGCCCCGATCAACATCCGTCCGGTCACACGGGTTCCGTCCGCTACGATCGCCGTGACCGAAGCCGCGTCCTGCTCGTAATCGACCACCTCCGAACTGGTGCGCAACTCGACGAGGGAGTTCTCCTGGCAGGCACGCAGGAAGACGCCGAAAAGGTCCCCGCGATGGACGACCGCATAGGGGTTGCCAAACCGGGTGCGAAAAGCGTCATCCAGGGGGATGCGCGCCACCTCTTCGGCCGTCATGGCGTCCATGAAACGGAGGCTGTCGATATAGACCGCCATCTTGCGGGCGGTCTCGCCCACACCGAGCGCGTCAAACGCATGAAAAGCGTTCGGGCCGAGCTGAATTCCGGCGCCGATCTCGCCAAGGACCGGGGACTTCTCGAGCACCACCGAGCGGAAGCCGCGGTTTGCGAGACCGATGGCGGTCGCAAGGCCGCCAATGCCGCCGCCTGCGATCAGGATGGGAAGGTCTTGAGACATGTCTCTTCTCTTTGCTGGGGCCGGAAGGCACCGTTTAGGTTCGGAAAGGCTGCACTGCGCAAAAAGCGGGGCTTGCGTGGTTAGCCGGGGCCACGGGAGGGCGGTCCCCGGAAAATCGGTACTCAGGAGAAATCGGGCTGCCGTGCAGGTTCTGCCTCCGCAAAGGCCGGCAGGGCATTGCAGGCGGCACGGATCTCCTTCAGGCGACCAAGATCGGCGATGTCGACCTTGAACCGGTCTGCCGAAGCAAGCTGTGGAACGAGGCAGATGTCGGCGAGCGATGGCGTATCGCCGAAGGTGAAGGCGCCGCCGTGTTTCTGGCGACGGGCAATCTCCTCGCACGCTTCCAGGCCGGGGCGAATCCATGTGGCGCACCAGGCCTCTTTCCCGGCCTGATCGACGCCATAGCTTGCCTGGAGATGGTTCAGCACCCGCAGGTTCTGCAGGGGATGGATGTCGGATGCGATGATCTGCGCGAAGGCGCGCACCTGCGCTCTGAGATCCTTTTCCGCGGGCAGGAGCGGCACCTCGGGATAGGTGTCATCGAGCCATTCGACAATGGCGAGCGACTGGGTCAGCACCAGCCCGTCGACCTCGAGCGATGGAACCAGGGCCTGAGGGTTCAGTATGCGGTAGGCGTCGGAACGATGCTCGTTCTTCTGCAGATGGACGCCCCGGAACTCATAGGACAGGCCCTTGAGGTTAAGTGCAATGCGGCACCTCCATGCCGCGGAGGAACGAAAGTAGCCGTGAAAGATCATCACTCGGCCTCGCCAATCGTCAATTCGACGCCCTCAAGTCCATCGATGCCGCCCGTGAGTACTGCGCCCGGCTCGACCGCCCCCACGCCGGCCGGGGTGCCCGTGTAGATCACGTCACCGGGATTGAGGTGATAGAAGTGGGACAGGTGCGAGAGGATTTCCTCGACCTTCCAGATCAGGTCCGAAAGCTGGGCCTCCTGACGACGCGCGCCATCCACGTCCAGCCAGATCCGCTGCGAACCGATCGCGCCATAGTCGTCGGCGCGGGTGATCGCCGAGAGCACCGCCGATTTCTCGAAATTCTTGCCTAGGTCCCAGGGACGGCCAGTCGCACGCGCCTTGAGTTGAAGGTCGCGGCGCGTCATGTCGAGGCCGGTAGCAAAGCCGAAGGCTGCATCACGAGCGTCTTCGACCGAGGCTTTCCAGAGTCGTTTGCCGACCGCAACGACGAATTCCATCTCATAATGGTAGTTCGACGTTCCGGCGGGGTAAGGCACCGTCGCGCCCGAGGGGACATAGCTTGCGGCGTCCTTGAGGAAGTAGAAGGGTGCCTCGCGGTCGACCTCGACGCCCATCTCCTTCGCATGCTCGGCGTAATTGCGGCCGACACAGAAGATGCGGTGCAGCGGATAGACGTCTTGCGAGCCCGTGACCGGGATCTGCGGGAAGATCGGGTCGGGAAAGTTTGGGAAGAGGCGTTTGGTCATGTGGATCACTGCCTTTTGTTTTCGCCCTTGGCGGGCCGACGGCGATGGGCCTGGGCCCAGCGGCTAATTGGTTCAGTAACTATCCTGGCTCGGGCCGAGGTGGCGGCGTGCCAGCACGAAGAAATCGCCTGAGGGGTCGGGTGCGTGCCCGGTTTTCTCGGCAAGGAGCGCGCCGACGAAGTCCCCGGGGAAATCCTCGAAACGGCCCCCGTTGTACAGGTCCACTGCGCGGAGCCAGACCTCCTTGGCGCGTAGCCAGGGCGTGACGCGGGCGTTGGGGATGCCCTCGAAGGGCAGTGACCTGTCCCACTCGTCGTCGGCCAGGTCGCGCCATTCGACATTGAGATGCACCTCGGCGTGGGAAACGAGATGGCGCAGCGCGCCGGCAGGCAGTGTCTTGCCGTCTTCGATCTCCCCTTCGCGCTGGTCAGGGCTTTCCCAAAGCGCAATCGGCGCACCGGTCCTGGCGCACTCGGACACACGGGCCAGCGCACGGGCGTGATAACCCACACAGGCCGCGACCTGTCGGCGGCTCCAGCCCGGAACGCGGCTGTCGCCGTTGAGGGCGTTGTCGGGCAGCTCGTTGAGCATGCGGGCAAAATAGGCGGTTCCACGACGCGCCCAGTCCAGCTCGCGGGCGGGTGCGTTCGGCGCGTCGTAGCGCGCGCCCAAGCCTTGCCGGGCTCGCAGAGCCGCGCGGGCTTGCTCGATACCGCCGGGCAGAACCTCAGGCATCCCGCCCTTCCACCCAGGTACGGTCGAAGTTCAGCCGCTCGATGATCGGCGCGTCGGAGAAGCGGAAGAGGTCGAAGCCTGTTTCAGCTTCAAGCGACCAACTCACCCACGACGGGATGACGAAGATGTCGCCCTTCTCCACGGCTTTCGTCTGGCTGCCAAGAACCACATTGCCTCTGCCTTCGAACACCTGGAAGACGGTCGAGCCCACCTCGCGGCGCAGGGGTGTCTTGGTGCCTTCGCGCAAGCGGTGGAACTCGGCGCGGATGGTGGGCATCACATCTGCGCCAGTCGTCGGGTTGACATAGCGCACTGCCGCATGGCCGGGTCCGACCGTGGCGGGCACACCTTCCTCTTCGAGAAGAAGCTGTTCTGTCAGGGCTCGGTCGGTGAACTCCCAGCGATAGGCGCCGATGGGCGAGGAGACCGTGGCCTGAAGGCCGGAGAGCGGGCGCAGGCCCGGATGGCACCAGAGCCGCTCGCCGCGCGAATAGCGTGGGGTGGCGTAGTCGGTCACCCGGTCGGAACCAAATTCGAAAAAGCCCACATCGTTCTGCTGGCTGAAGGGGATGTCGAGCCCGTCGATCCAGGCCATGGGCTGGTCGGTGTTATTGTGGTGGCCATGAAAGTGCCAGCCCGGCGTCAGCAGGAAATCGCCCCGCGACATGCGGACCGGATCGCCGTTGACCACGGTCCACACGCCTTCGCCCTCTACGACGAAGCGAAATGCATTCTGCGAATGGCGGTGCTCTGGCGCAGTTTCACGCGGGCCGAGATATTGGATCGCGCACCAGAGGGTGGGTGAAATATACGCATTGCCGCCGAGACCCGGGTTGGCCAGACCGAGGGCCCGGCGCTCGCCACCGCGACCCACCGGCACCAGATCTCCCGAGCGTTTCGCCAGCGGATAGAGCTCGCGCCACTTCCACAAATGCGGCACCGCCCGGGGCTTGGGATGGCGGGGCATCAAGTCGCCCAATTGTGTCCAGAGGGGAAGAATGTGGTTGCGCTCGAAATCGGCATACAGCTCGCGAAGTTCGAGCGTTTCATCCGGCGTTGATGCGTTGTGCGCCGTGTCTTTCATTCGACTGGTCCCCCTTCGGAATGGGCACGACGGACCACCCCTTGCAACGTGAAGGGTTGTGGCAGCAGCGCACCGATTTGATGTCCTCCGAACGGCACCCTGTCCGGTGCGCCGTCGAAATAATCAGTATGCTTATTAGTTTCGCCTGTCAATCGCTGGTCAGGGGAATTAAGGAAGCCTGGGAATGCGGCCAGTCCGCGAGATTGGGGAGCGGAATGACGGTTGAGGTGAGCAAATCCACGATATTCGACCTGGAAGCTTTGCCGGGCCATCTCATCCGGCGGTTGCAGCAGGTGGCGGTGGCGATTTTTGCAACGCGATTCGAGGACGCCAAGATCGATCTCACTCCCGTTCAGTTCGCCGCGCTTCACACGATCGAGCTGTCGCCGGGAATCGATCAGGCAAGCCTTGCAGGCATGATTGCCTATGACCGCACTACGATCGGAGGGGTCGTGGACCGCCTGATGCAGAAGGGCCTGATCCGGCGCGAAGTTTCCGAAAAGGACAAACGCGCTCGTCTGGTCTACCTGACGGAAGAAGGAACGGCGCTTCTCCGGGAAGCCCGCCCGGCGGTGCTCGAAGTCCAGGACGTCATCCTGAAAGGCCTCTCGGCCGCCGAGCGACAAACCTTCATGGAGCTTCTGGCCAAGGCGGCCGAGGCCGGCAATAGCTATAGTCGCGCGCCGCTTTTGCGGAAATGAACCGGGTTATTAACCGGGACGGCTGTCGCGGCTGATGATCTTTGAGGGAACGAGTTTTTCCTTCAAAACGTCCGACGCCAGCAAGTTTTGGAAAAGATCCGCCAACTCCTCGCGCGAGATGTTCTTCATCTGCTGCGTCCAGTAAAGATCCTGCTCGATTGCGATCTTGAGTGTCGGCTCGATGAGGGCCTGCCCCGCGGACGTCAGCGCAATACGGACCGATCGGCCGTCTTCCTGATCATAGATTCTCTCGACCAGGCCCTTGCTGCACAGCCGGTCGATAGTGCGACTGACCGCTCCTGCATCAACACCCGCAAGGTCCGAGATCGTGCGCGGCGAGTTGGAGTCGTGGCTGTTCAGCAGGAGAAGGATATTCCACTGCGCGACCGTCACGCCATAGACGCTGAGAGCAGATTCAAAACGCTTGATCACTTCGGCGGACAGACGATGCAGCCAGAATGCCAGGAAAGCATATGTCGTGATCTGATTTTTGTCCCGGGACAATAGTTCACTCCGACTAGTAAAGGTCGTATTAGCCGCCGAAGTTGCGGCCTGCAAGCATTCAGTCACCGCGGGGCCGGACCGCTCGTGCCAGTTGCGTTTCGGTCGTCAGTGGCGGAAGACGAAGGGCGAGCCGTCGCGAAACCGTTGGAGGCGATAGATTGCCGGGTTGCAGGCGGGGCTGACGCCTGCGATCATCGCCGCAAGCATCTGCCCGGCAGCGGGGGCGACGGAAAGCCCATTGCCCGAAAAGCCGGTGATGAGGAAAACTCCAGGGGTGCCGGCCACGTCCGAGATGACCGGGGTGGAATCCGGCGTGGCGTCGATGACGCCACCCCAACTCTCGACCGCCCGTGCCGAGGCCAGCGCGGGGAATGCACGCGCCGCATTCGCGCGGATCGTGCCGTTTTCCTTGCGGTCCACACGGGCGCTCAGAATCCGGACATGCTCGAAGACGGAAGCCGCATCTGTGCGGCTTGGCGCTCTCTCTCGAAACGACGTCCAGAAATCGCCTCCGAAGCGCAGCTTCAGCATCGAACGGGCGTGGCCCATGGCCGGCATGAAGTCGCGCAGGAAGCGAAAGCTGTCGAGGGTGACCGGCGAGACATGGCGCAACCCGCCCATCGAATACTGGCCGTCCGCATGGCGGCGCCAGGTGAAGTCGCGGCCATAACCCGCGCCCGCCGGGCCGTCGACCGGTGACAGCCGCTGCATCGTGGTGCAGATGCCGAGTTGAGGCAGCCGGACGCCCAGCTGGCGCACCAGAAGCGAGCTCCAGGCGCCGGCGGCGATCACCACCGTTTTGCAGCGGATGGTTCCGTGTTCGGTTTCCACCCCTGCGACCTGCCCGCCTGCGAGCTCAATTTGCCGTACCGCGCAGGGCGCACATATCGTCACCCCCTCGCGCTGGGCTCCACGCGCCAGGCGCGAGATCGTGTACTGTGGCTCGATCGTGCCATCGCTGTCCTGATAAAGCGCGCCGAGATAGCGCTCTTGAAGCCCAGGCAGGAGGAGGTTGAGTTCCTCGCCGGTCACGATGCGCGAGGTCATCGAAGGATCGGCTTGCTTGGCCTCGGAGAGCCAAGCCCTATGCGCCTCCATCTCCTCTTCCGAATTGATGAGGGAGAAATTCCCTGTCCGTCGATAGCCAATATCCTCGCCGAGACGGCTGGCATAGCCTTCCCAGAGACGCTTGGCCTGGTTGGCCAGTTCCAGCTTCTCCGGGTGCCAGCCATTGGAATAGATCCAGCCGAAGGCGCGGCTGGACTGCTCGCCGGCGACCACGCCCTTCTCCAGAACCAGCACCTTCATGCCATGTTCGTTGAGATAAAGCGCGGTCGCGAGCCCCGCCACCCCCGCGCCGATCACCACGACGTCGGCCTCGGCCGGAGGGCGTTCTTCCGTCGCCACCGGCTCGGCCCGCGACAAGCCCGAGGCGAGACGGTAGCGGGGAAGGGATGCCATCCCCGCCCCGGCAGCCGCACCGATAATCGCTCCGCCGAGGAGAGCTTCCATGCCCGCTCCGAACATTTTGTCGTTCCCTTATCTGTGAAGCCTGCCCTGACCAACTGGCCAAGGCAGGTGGAGCGCGCCGGTCAGGCGGCAGTTGCCCGTGCAAGGCCGCGCAGGAGAAGTCCCCCGACGAGGTCGCGCCGATACTCCGCAGTCGAGCGGATGTCGGTGATCGGACGTGCGGCCGCCATCAGGGCGGCGGCAGCTTCCTCGCGATCTCCGCCCGCCGCGAGCAGGCGCTCGGCTTCCGGCACGCGCAACACGGTGGGCGCCACGGCGCCAATCGCGATGCGCACGTGGCGCGCGCCGTCGGCACCGGTCCACGCATGATAGGCCACGGACGCCTTCGAGATGGTCTGCGCCTTGCGCGGGCCGCGCTTCTCGAAAAACAACTGCTCTGCGCGGCGGTCTCCAGCCTTGGGGATTCGGATTTCGGCGATGAACTCGCCTGGTTCCAGCGCCACCCGCCGCGGGCCCTGTACGAAATCCGCAATGGGAACCACGCGCTCGCCCTGCGGCCCCATGCAGAGGATCTCGGCATCATAGGCGTAAAGCGGCGGCAGGCCGTCGGCAGCAGGCGAAGCATTGGCGATGTTGCCGCCGATCGTTGCCCGGTTCTGGATCTGCATCGCGCCGATCTCGCGCGCTGCCATGGCCAGAACCGGCGCATGGGCGGCGATTTCGGGCGAACGAATGATATCGGTCCAGCAGGTCATGGCGCCGATGCTGATGCAGGTCTCGTCTTCACGGATCCCGCGCAACTCGGAAACAGCCGCGAGGTCTATCAGCGTCAAATCCTTCAGGCGGTGCTGTTCCTGCACCATCAGGTCAGTGCAGCCCGCGGCGAAGCGATATGGTGCCATCTGTGCGGCCAGACCGCTGCGCAGTTCGGCCAGCGAGGCCGGCCGCCAGTAGCCGTCGATTTGCAAACTCGAGGCTGTGCCCGAGCCGAGCCGCGCGGAAAGCGGAGATCCAGGAGCATCGCTCACGCTCTTTTGCATCGCCGTCAGGATCTTCGAATATCCCGTACAGCGGCATAGGTTGCCGCCAAGGGCATCGCGCAGGTCCTCTTCGCACCTGACCTCGCCCGAAGTGACCGCGCTCCAGCCCTGCATCACGAACCCCGGCGTGCAGAACCCACATTGTACAGCCCCCTCGTTTGCGAGGTTGATGGCGAGGGAGACACCGACCGGATCATTTCCCATGCCCTCGATTGTGGTGATCTCATTCCCTTCGACGGCGCCGGCCAAGGCGAGGCAGGAGCAGACCGTCTTGCCGTTCACGATGACGGTGCATGCGCCGCACTCGCCCTCGCCGCAGCCATATTTCGTGCCGGTCAGGCCCAGGTCTTCACGCAAGACCTCCAGAAGCGGAGTGCGCGGGTCGGCGGACAGGGTCTTGTCCACCCCATTGACGACGAACTTGATCATTTCTCA
Organism: Pseudomonadota bacterium; assembly: GCA_023387775.1. Classification (GTDB taxonomy): domain Bacteria; phylum Pseudomonadota; class Alphaproteobacteria; order Rhizobiales; family Rhizobiaceae; genus Pseudaminobacter. The sequence continues at coordinate 10,675 of JAEWHN010000311.1, forward strand.
CTCCTCTCCTTTGAGCGCAGACAGAACGGCTTCAGGGCTGATGGGGAATTTTGCGAAGCGGTGACCGATCGCATCGTGGATGGAGTTGGCCACGCTGCAGGGGACGACCGGCAGGCCGATCTCGCCCAGGCCGCGAACGCCCAGGGGGTTGGTCACGTCCGGATGTTCGAACAGCCGTGTGGTCATCTTGATCGGGGTGTCACGGATGCTGGGGATGACGTAGTTCGTCAGCGACGGGTTCATCACCTTGCCCGCCTGAAGGACCAGATCCTCGTAGAGTGCGAAGCCCAGGCCTTGGGCGAATGCGCCCTCGATCTGGCCCTCGATGTTTTGTGGATGGATCATGCGGCCAGTCTCGACATAGTTCTCGACTTCCAGGACGCTGACTTCGCCGGTTAGCCGATCGACCTCGACGCCCATGACCTGGACCAGGTAGTTGTAGGCGATGTGAGGCATGCCGAAGACGAACTGCTCGGGCTGCTCAGGGATGAACGATGCCTCGACCACGAGATCATCATTGTGGCCGGCGGCGTCGATCTTGGCGCGCAGTTCCTTGGCGGTCTTGGCAACGGCGTTGCCGACCACATAGGTCGTGCGCGAACCGTGTGTCGCACCGGAGTTCGGCCCGAAACTGTCACCCATGATGTAATCGATGTCTTCGAGAGTGCAGCCCAGATGTTCGGCGGCGATCATCATGAACGAAGTGAGATTGCCGTTTCCTACATCCGGCACGCCGAGTTCCAGGAGGTAGCGGCCGCTTGCCGGACGGGTCAGGCGCACCGTCGCCCCTGCTTCAGCGCCCGAGCCGAGACCGAAACTATACCATACCGAGGAAACACCGACGCCGCGCGCGGCAAAGGGACTTGCGGCCGCCTTGAAGGCCTCGCGCCCACTCCAGAGCGGGCCGGCTTCGGCCGCATCAAGCAGCGGTGCGAGGATCGGGTTTTCGGCCATTGGGAACCCAGGACCCGCCTTGTCGCCCTTGCGCAGGAGGTTCCGGCGGCGCACTTCGAAGGGCGAAAGCCCCGTCTTGCGGGCAATATCGTCCACGGCCTGTTCTATGCCTGGTAAGACCTGCGGCGCGCCCACGCCGCGGAAAGCCGAGGCTACGCCGTTGTTGGTGTAAATCGCCTTGGCGTCGACCTTCACCGCCTTGAAGCGGTAGGGGCCAGTGCAATGCTCGACCGACTGTGACAGCACGACCGAAGTGTAGGTCATGTAGGCGCCCGCATCCGACAAGAGCGAGATGTTCGCCGTCAGAAGCGTGCCGTCGGCGGCTGCTCCCACCTCGTAGGCAACCTGATAGCCGTGCCGCTTGACGCCAACGCGGATCGATTCCTCGCGGTCATACATGAGGCGAGTCGGACGGCCGGTCTTGAAGGTCGCCAGCGCAAGGGGCAACTGGACGTTCAAGTCCTCCTTGCCGCCGAAAGCTCCCCCCATCATCGGGTTGAGGACGCGGATCTTCTCGGGCGGCAAGTTGAGCGCGCCGGAGAGCGCGACCATGTCGTGATGGGGTCCCTGGCCGCCGACCGAAAGCGTCAGCACGCCGTTCTCGTCATACCAGGCCGAACCGGCCTCGGTCTCGAGAAAGGCGTGTTCCTGGCGCGGGGTCTGGTAGCGGACCGAACTGCGCACTGCGACGTCGCGGCTCTCCGCCTCGAGATCGCCAAAACCCATGGGCATCGCCACGCAGACCGGGTTTTCATAGACCGAAGGGCCGCCCTCCTCTGGCGGGAAGTCGACCCGCGGGAGTTCGCGGTAGCTCACCTTGACGAGCGCCGCCGCTTTGCGTGCGGCATCATCGGTGGTGGCCGCGATCACTGCGATAGGCTCGCCGTCATAGCGCGTTCGATCGAAGCAGAGGAAGGGCTGGTCGGGGGCGAGTACGCCATAGGTCTTGTTGCCGGGAATGTCCTCGGCGGTGAAGACACCGACGACGCCCGGAAAAGCCCGCGCCTCGGCAGTGTCGATTGCGAGGATCTCGGCATGGGCACGATCGCTACGTGCGATGCGGAGGAAGAGCGGGTCACTTTCCGTAATGTCGGAGGGGAAGGCATGCTCTCCACGCGCCTTGGCTACCGCATCAACACGTAGCCGCGACGTACCTATCTGTTTTTCGAAATGAACCGACATCTTTGCTGAATACCTCTCGTGTCTTGGCCGATTGGCGCGATCCAGGATTTCCCTGCGGCACCCCGGCGGCAGCCGGGGATGATCGGCCCTGGAATTTCGATCTGGTGGATTACTTGCCTCAGCCCCTTTGCCCGAGAAGCCGCATGCGGACGCGGTCGCCAACCAGGGCGGCGACGAGGATGCAGCCGAGGACGATCATCTGCGAATAAGACTGGATCTGAACGATGTTCATGCCATTGCTCAGGAGCGTCAGAAAGAGCGATCCCAGCACGACGTTGCCGATCTGGCCCACCCCACCGAAAAGCGAGACCCCCGCGATCACACAGGCCGCGATCGATTGCAGCCCGAACTCCGAGCCGATGGCAGCGCCCCCGGTGCCGGTACGCGCCAGCATCAGAAGACCGGCGACGCTGGTCAGCAGGCTGGCCAGGACATAGGCGATCAACTGCACCTTGCGCGTCGAGATACCCGAGAGGCGCGCGGCCTTCTCATTGCTGCCGACCGCATAGAAGTAGCGCCCGAGAGTGGTGTGGTGGAGGAGGAAATAGGCCAGAACGAAGATCAGCGCTGCGCTGATGATCGGCGCCTGAAGCCCCGCGATCCGCGAGATCGAGAACATCTTGGTGAAGGCGCTTGGCAAGTCGCCGATCGGGACACCATTGCTGATCGTCAATGACAGGCCGGTCAGGGCGGTCATGCTGGCAAGCGTGGTGATGAAAGGGTTCAGGCCGATATAGGCAACGCAAATCCCGTTGAAGAGCCCGACCAACAGGCTCGTGCCGAGGCCGGCAAGGATTCCGCAAGCGATCGCCAGCACTGGGTCCGTCCCTCCCTGGATCAGTCCCGTCATCACGCTGGCCGCCGTTACGGTGACGAGGCCCACCAGAGCGCCGAGCGACAGGTCCAGCCCTCGCGTGAAGATCACGAGAGCCTGTGCCATGGCCACGATCATCAGGAAGGTGGATTGACGGGCTACGTTGGTCAGGTTCGTGCCGGACAGGAAGCGCCCCTCCGCGAGCCCGAAGACGATCAGCACCAGAACCAGCAGGAACGGCAGGATGCCGAATCTGAGGAACACGAAGCGGATCGCCCGGGCGACGGCGTTCTTCTCCGTCGGAGCTGTTTCATTGATGGTTTCAGACTGGCTCATGTTCATCCCTCTCCCCTGCATGTGCCACCTCCCTGAAGAAGGAATGCAGCAGGCGTTCTTCGGTGATTTCCCCACCGACCATTTCGTCCGCGATCGTGCCGTGGGTGACCGCATAGGCGCGGTGGCATAGGTTGATTATTTCCGGCATGTCGGAACTGATCAGCAGGATGCCGCAGCCTTCGCGTGCAAGGTCGATGACCGACTGGTAGATCTGCGCCCGGGCGCCCACGTCGACACCGACGGTGGGCTCGTCCAGAATGAGCAGCCGCGGCCGCGTGGCCAGCGCCCGCGCCAGGACGATCTTCTGCTGGTTGCCGCCGGAATAGTTCGCAACTTCGGCGTCGAGCGTCATCGGACGTAGCTGCAGCGTCTCTGCCAACGTGCGGCTGAGGCCGCGCTCGCGCAGGCGGCGGATGACGCCTCGGCGGGAGAGCTCCGCCCGGCCCAGTGCCGAGGCGGTGATGTTCTCGAAGGTCGGGCGCTGCGGCATCAGCCCCTCGGTCCGCCGATCCGAAGGGATGTAGGCAACGCCGCGGGCCAGCATTTCGGCAGGGCGCGGATGGATGATCGTCTCGCCTTCGAAGACGATCTCGCCTCCTGCCAGCGGCTCCAGGCCGAAGATTGCGCGGCCGATCTCGGACTTGCCGCAGCCCACCAGCCCGGCCAGACCGAGGATTTCTCCACGCCGAACCGTGAGATCGACACCCCGCACCGCGTCTCCTTGCCAGCGCAGTCTGTTGAGCCGGAGGACCTCGTTCCCGATGTTCTCGTTTTTTGCCGGATAAAGGTTGCCTACCTTGCGACCGGTCATCAGCTCGACCAGTGTGTTGTGGTCGGCATCGCGGGCCTCGATCGTGGTTATGTAGTGGCCGTCGCGCATGATGGTGATGCGGTCCGCCAACTGCTGGATCTCGCGCATGCGATGGGTGATGTAGATGATCGCCACCCCCTTGGCCTTCAGTTCGCGCACGGTCGCAAAGAGCTTCTTGGTCTCGGCCTCGCTGAGAGAGGCGGTCGGCTCGTCGAGAATCAGGATGCGCGGCTCCAGCAGCATGACCTTGGCCATCTCGACCATCTGCTGCTCGGCCCGTGACAATTCCTGCACGATGGCGCGCGGATCGAGGCGGAAGCCGTAGGCGTCAAGGATGCGCCGCGCTCTCTCACGCTGCGCTCCTCGACGCAGCACGCCGAAACTGGCGATCTCGTTGCCCAGCATCAGGTTCTCTTCCACAGTCAGATGCGGGGCGAGGCTGAATTCCTGGAACATGGCGCCGATGCCCTGCGCCCGCGCCTCCTGCACCGAGTGAAATCGGCAGCGTCGGCCGAGCAAGGTGATCTCGCCCTCGTCGGGCTGAAGAACGCCCGCGATGATGTTGATCAGAGTAGACTTGCCCGCACCGTTCTCGCCGAAGAGGACGTGCACTTCGCCCGCCCGCAAGTTCAGCTCAGCTCTGTCGAGCGCGCGCACGCCTGGAAAGGACTTGCAGATACCCCGCATCGAGAGGACCAGGCCGTCCTTTGCCTGGCCCTGCGGATGTGCCGCAGCGGCATTCATTTCGGTTTCATCTCTTTTCGAGTATCGATGGGAAGGGCGGGCCGGAACCCTCCGGCGCCGCCCGGTGCTCTGGCGTTACTCGGACTTGAACTCGGGCTTCCAACCATCTGGCGCGAAGTTCGCGGCCTCGATCACCGGATCGTCGACGTTGTCCTTGTTCACGACCACGACCGAAGGGATGAAATCCTCGTTCTTGCCATTGCCTTCGAACGCGCTGACGGCGAGATTCATGGCAATCGCGGTCAGTTGGGTGCTGCCCTCGGCGGCGCCGGCCATCACACTGCCTTCGCGGATGTAGCCCAGGAGCTGCTTGTCGAGATAGGTCGCGAGAAGCTGGATATCGTCAGTCCGCCCCTGCTGAGCGAGGACATTCACGGCCTGCTTCACGGCGATCCCGGCCCCGACGATGTAGTCGATGTCGTCGAAGGCGACGAGCGCATCCTCGACCAGCTTCAGCTGGGTGGCGGCATCCACATCGCCATACATTACCTTGAGGATTTTGGCGTCGGTGCCCTTCAGTGCCTCCTGCACGCCGGCAACCGTGTCCTCCACGAAGGGCAGGCCGGCAGGACCGGGCAGGATCACCACATTGGCCGGGCCTTCCTTGCCCTCATGTGCCTTAGCGATCGTTTCACCAAGGAGCTTTCCGTTGACACGAAAGTCGACGACGACGCGCGCATCCACAGGCGAGTCGACGGGCTCGATCACATTGAGCACCTTCACGCCAGCCTTGCGAGCCTCGGCGATGTCGTTTTCCCAGCCGGTCGGGTTGATCGGCTGCAGCAGGATCGCAGCGGCGCCCGAGGTGATGCAGTTCTCGAACTGGGCGCGCTGGTTCACGTCATGGCCGTAACCGCCTGCGTCGAAGATGGTGACTGACTGGCCCAGTCGCTGCGCCTCGCTGATTGCACCATACATGTAGGCGATGAACACCGCGTCCTGGGTGGTCGGCATCAGCAGGCACATGGATTTCTTCTCATGACCCTCGGCCGGCAGATAGCTGAACGTCGACAGCGCGGGCAAGTCGACGTGCTGGGAGCCCTTCTCACGGAGCGGCTCGATATGGAATACCGGGTATTGGGTGATGTCTTGCGCCTGGACGGGCAAGACGGCGGTGAAAAGGGCAAGTGCGGCCAGCCCTTTGACGATTGCGAGTTTCATGGATACTCCCCCTCTTGGATTGGATGTGGAACTTGTGACGTCCGTCTCATGGTCGCCCATGCGCCGCAGACGGCGCCCGGACCAGCGTTGACCGCGCTCAATTTGCGCGGCGGAACAGCACCTGCTGGGGAACCGGCTTGCCGGCGTCGACGATCTCGAAGCTGTCCGGCTTGCCGTCCTTGAGGCCGACAATGGCAACCTGAGCCTTGTCCTGGATGTGCAGCGCGCTGCTGAAACTGTAGGATCCGAAGAGCGTCGGCTCTTCGTTGTAGGTTTCGAGGGCCTTCACGACTGCGCTGCCTTCGGTAGTGCCAGCTTCAGTAACCGCCTTTTTCCAGAGATTGAGCCAGGCATGGATCGGGAACGCCGAGGGCTCGACCAGCGGTGCGCCGTGCTTTGCCTCGAACTGGGCCAGCAGCTCCTGCACTTCGGGGCGCGGGTCGTTGGCGACCGAAGCGAACTGGGTTGTGTAGAACTCCGACAGGCCCGGAACGGCATCGGTCCAGAATGAGCCGGCCATAGCCTCGCCGCTCATGATCGGCACGTCGATCCCTGCGGCGCGGATCTGGCGCAGGACCGAGGCGCCGTTGGGCAGGAAGGTGCAGAGCATGACGACATCGACGTCGCCCTTCTTGACGGCGGCGTTCAGCGCGCTGACCTGCGCCACGACGGTGGTATCGGCGGCCGAGAAGGTGTCGCGGCCGGTCAGCTCTCCATTAAGGTCCTGCCAGGCCCACTCAAAGCCTGCGCACTGCGACTTGGAATAGTCGATGGTCTGGTCGGTGATCATGTAAGCCTTGGAGAAGCCTTTCTTCTCGCGGCCCCACTTGGCCAGCATTGCTCCGTCAACGGGACCCGCGCGATTGGCAGAGAATGCCATCGGGCCGATCCCGATCGGGCCCATCTTGGCGTCGCCTGCGCAGATCGACACGGTGACAACGCCCGCCTTCTGCGCCTCGAGCGCAGCCGGTGCGCCGAAGTCGTAGTCGCAGGTGACGATCACCAGCTCGGCGCCGGCGGCCAGCACGTCCTTGGCCGCGCGCACGCCCTCCACGCGGTCGGACTTCGTGTCGGCCATGACCGCCTTGAGCTTGCGGCCGAGCAGCCCGCCCTGATCGTTGATCTGGTCGATCACCAGTTCGGCCATCTTGGTGCCGGATTCATCATAGGGCTGGAAACCGCCCGAAAGCGCGACAGCAAAGCCGATCACCATATCGTCGGCCTGAGCCGCGCCGGCGCCCAGCGCGCTGGCGAGCACAACAGCCGCAATCCTGCTAGATTTCTTCATGCAACTCTCCTCCGTTGTATTGTTTTGGCCCGGCAGTATCCCCCCGCGCGCCCGGTCCAGCGGCGCGCGAGGAAGTCAATCAGATCTTCACGGTCTCGTAGGTCGATGGGGCGAAGATCTCGGACACGTCGAGTCTCCTCGCCGAGAGCCCTTGTTCGTGGTGGTAGCCAAGGAACGCCTCGATCGTGTTGCGGTTGGCATCGACGCCGTACGACCAGAAGTCGTGTCCCATAAGGTCGCGCGCCGCTTGGAGCTGCTCTTCGACGAAGGGCAGAGTGATCTTGGTCGCCGAGGTTTCCGAAAGATGCGCGAGGCAGACGCCCTTGGCCTGCTCGAAAGCCTTCATCACCGCAACCGCCAGCCAGGGGTGCTGCGCGAGCAGGCTCTTGCGAATGCCTACGACATGCATGATCGGGAAGATGCCTGTGCGGCGGTAGTAGTCCTTTGCCACCGCGGTCGGGTCTTCGAAGAGCCAGCCCACATTCGGGTTTCGGCCTGCGCAGGTGGGCGCGCGCGGCGCCATGAAGCCGTCAATCTCGCCGCGGTCGAGCAGGTCCGAGATCGTCTCCGTCTCGGGCGCGTCCTCGATGATCACGCCTTCGGGCAGTTGGAGTTTGATCTTCTCGGGGCGGCCCGGCTCTTCGATGCCGCCGCGCACCCAAGTCACGTCGGTGGGCTTCACGCCGTAATCATGTTCGAGGATCGAACGCGCCCAGACCATTGCGGTCAGCTGGTATTCCGGCAGTCCGATCTTCTTGCCTTTCAGATCCGCAGGCGACGAAATGCGGTCCTTGCGAACATAGATCGAGGTGTGGCGGAAGGCGCGCGACAGGAAGACGGGGATGGCCGTGTAGTCGCAATCCCCGCGTGAAGTCCTTACCAGGTAACTCGACAAGGACATCTCGGCGATGTCGAACTCGCCATTGCGGAAGGCGCGGAAAAACGTCTCCTCCGCCGAAAGCGTCATATAGACCGGCGAGACGCCGTCGATGTGCACGCGGCCATCCAGCAGCGGCCGGACCCGATCGTAGTCTCCCAGTGCGACGGACAGGGTTAGCTTGGACATGGAAACCTCCGAAGGGCGGCCTAGAGGCCGCGCAGGTAGTCGAGCGTCTCCTCCAGTGAGACGACGTCGGCGTATTTGGCGTTGAGATCGAAAAGCGCTTGTGTGTGCGCTGCCTCGGCCCGGTCTCCCACTGCCTCGCGCACCACCATGGGGCGGAAGCCGTTCTGGCAGGCGTCGACGGCCGTGGCCCGCACGCAGCCCGAGGTCGAGGTGCCGGTGATGATCAGCGTGTCGACGCCAGAAGTCAGCAGACGCGGGATCAGATCGGTGCCGAAGAAGCAGGAGGCGTACTTCTTGTAGAGGATGCTTTCCTTGCCATTCCGGAGCAGGCGGGCATCGAACTTGTGGCCATCGCCGGAAGCGACAAGCGAGGCCGAGCCCTTCTGCTTGATCGCCCAGATGCCGGCGTCGCTCAGCCCCTCGTCATCATAGCGCACGGAGGCGAGGATCACCGGCAGGTCCTTGTCATGCGCGATCTTGAGGAGGCAGTTGGTCGCCTCGACTTGCGCCGAGAGGTCAGAGCCCAGCGGGCGGCTGGCATCGGTGAAACCGTTGGTGAGATCGACTACGAGGATCGCCGGACGCTGACCAAAGCCGATGCGCACACCAAAGCCTCGCTGCTCGAAAAAAGCCGTGTCGGGATGTTCGGTGGTGGTCATGGAAAAATCCTCTCAACAATACCATTGACGGAGCGCCTCGACGGCGCCGCCGAGATTGTCCCAGGGGATCATGTGTCCGGCCCCGGGAACTGGGATGAAACGGGCGCTAGGGCGGAGGGTCTGCAACTCGCCGAGAGCTTCGGCACGCACAACCGGGCTTTTCAGCCCGTAAACGAAGGCCGCCGGGCTTCGGCCCGCTTTCCAGTCGTCGTGGAAGCTCTCGTTGTGGAACGAGGCATGCGATCCCGCCACCGCCTCTCGGGCGCAACTGAGCAGCCACGTTGCGCGGTCGATCAGGCGCTCATCGCTCCAGCCGGGGCTTTTCGCGCGCATCTCTGCAAGGCTCTGGCCGGCCTCAAGGGCGTCCATCGCATTGAAGTAGAAGTCGAGGGGGATCGGATAGGGCTCGCGCCCCGGCCCTGACAGCGGCGGGTCCATCGTGCAGATCCGCCGCGCAACCGCCGGCCAGACCCGGTCGAACCGAGCCACCACCCGCGCCCCCATCGAATGGCCCAACAGTTCGGGCGCCTTCAGTTCCAGATGGTCGATCAAGCACTTGACGTCGCCGGCATAGGCGTCGAGATCGTGCTCGCCCACACGGTTGTCGGAGTAGCCGCGGCCGCGACAGTCCAGAACCAGAACCCGGTTTGGCAGATCGAGCGCACGCACGAAGAAGGCCCATGTGGCTGCCGGACTTGTGATGCCCGGGACGAGCACGACCGCGGGCGCGCGGCCGGGAAAGTCAAGCGCATGCAGCTTCAGCCCGTTATGGCTGAAGTAAACGCTCGACGCCCCCTCTACCTTGCGCAGGGCCGGATCGGGCAGGCGGTCGGTCACGCCCCGTCTCCCGTGCCTGCCTTAGTCCTTGCAAGAGCCGCGAACTTTTCTGCGAGGCTCACGCCCCCAACCGCCCAATCCTCGGGCGCGACGTTCTCGAGCATGACGTTCACCACTTCGGGGGCGCAGCCCATTTCCTCAACGAGGACCTGAGTTATACGCGCCTGGATACGGGCCTTCTGCCCGGCGTCGGGATGGCGGGCGAATGCTATGCGGACCAATGGCATTTCGTTCTCCTATCGATAGCTGTTGCCGCCGTTGACCGAGATGGTCTGGCCGGTAATGAAGCTCGCCTCCTCGCTGCAGAGGAACAGGATCGTCTCGGCTATGTCTTCCGGCTGGCCGCGGCGCGGGACGGCTTGCATCGGCAGGACCGCGTCGAAATGGCCGCCGATGTCGGCCATGACGCCCGGGGTCTCGATCAGGCCGGGGGCAACCGCATTGCAGGTGATGCCATGCGAACCCAGTTCGGACGCTACGACGCGGGTGAAGCCGACAACCGCGCCCTTGGCCGCGGCATAGGCGGACACCTTGACCAGGCCCTCATAAAAGACTTCCGAGGAGATGTTGACGATGCGGCCGAAGCCTGCCGCCTTCATACCTCCCATGACTGCGCGCGTGCACAGGAAGACGCTGTCGACATTGACCGACATCACCCGATGCAAGCGGGCAAGGTCCAGCTCTTCCAGCGGGATGTGCGGATAGATGCCCGCATTGTTGACGAGAATGGTGACGGCGCCGAGCGCGGCCGCGACCTCGTCGAAGGCTGCAGCCACGGCCGCCTCGTCAGTGACGTCGACCGCCAGACCAAGGCTCTTCACGCCAAGCTTCTCAAGCTCCGACGCCGCATTGCGCGCGCCTTCGCCGTCCAGGTCAAAGATGGCGACGTTGGCGCCTCGTTCTGCCAGAAGCTCGGCGACCTTGCGGCCGATTCCGCGTGCCGCGCCGGTAACGACGGCGACTTTGCCAGCATATTTCTTCGTCATGGTTCTATCCTTAAAGGTCGAGGACCAGGCGCGCGGACTTGCAACTTCCGACGCAGACCATCATCAGGTTGTTCTCTGCTTTCTCTTCGGCAGTCAGGACCACATCGTTGTGGATTGGCTCGCCTTCGAGGACGCGTGTCTCGCATGACCCGCAGTAGCCCTCCTCACAGGAGAAGGGCACGTCGACTCCATTGGCTACCAGGACCTGGCGCAGGCTCTCGCCGGGACCGACCCTGAGGGTGCGGCCGCTCTGGCGAAGTTCGACTTCGTAGCCGGTGGCCGAATTTTCGACCTCAGCCTGGCCTTCGGGTGCGCCGAAGCGCTCGATGTGGAGAAGCCCAGGCGTGCCGCGTTTCGCCGCGATCTCTTCAAGCGCGGTCATCATGCCCTCAGGTCCGCAAGAATAGAGCCTGTGGCCGGGCGGCAGGCTGTCGAAGATCGCTTCCAGATCGAGAAGGCCCGTCTGGTCATGCGGCTCGATGGAGACGCGCCCTCCCCAACCGTTCAATTCCCCGACAAAGCCCATGGCTTCGAGCGATCTGCCACCATAGACCAGCCGCCAGGGCTTTCCGCATGCTTCGGCCGTGCGCAACATCGGCAGTATGGGCGTCACGCCGATCCCGCCGGCGATGAACAGATAGCCCTCGGCATCGAGCAGGCGGAAGTGGTTGCGGGGCCCGCCCACGGCGACGGTGGCGCCTTCGGTCAGGATTGCGTGCGCCTCGACCGAGCCGCCGCGGCCGGCGGCCTCGCGCAAGACTCCGATGCGGTAACTGGTCCGGTCGGCCGGATCGCCGCAGAGCGAATATTGCCGGATCAGCCCCGAGGGCAGATGCAGGTCAATGTGGGCGCCGGCCTCCCAAGGGGCGAGATCCGCCCCCTGAGGGTCTTTCAGGGTCGCAACGACGATCTCTGAATTGGGCCGTTCGACCGCGGCGACGACTAGGTGCTGCTTCATGTCCATCTGAATCTTGTTCCGCAGACCCGCCGCTCAGGCGTTGGTGTCCTTGGGGTCCCAGGTGACATTGAGGTTCTTCAGGCAGAGCACCGTCATGGTCGGCAGGTAAGTCAGGGTCTGACCCGGTACGACCTTGATGTTGGGGATACGGCGCAGCAGCTCTTCCATGGCGACGCGGATTTCGAGACGTGCCAGCGGATTGCCGAGGCAGGAGTGGCGGCCGTGGCCGAAGGCCAGGTGGTCCTTTGCATCTTCGCGGCGAATGTCGAACCGCATGGCATCGGCAAACTTGTCCTCGTCGACGCCGCCTGCGGCGAACAGCAGCCACACGCTCGAGCCCTCGGGAATTGTCGTTCCGCCAATCTCGACATCGCGGGTCGTGATGCGGAACAGGCCCGGAGAGGTGCCGCGAATCCGCAGCGCCTCTTCCACCGCGTTGGGCATCAGCGAAGGATCGGACTTGAGCAACTCGAGTTGATCTGGGTGGTCGTTCAGAAGCTGCACCATCGCCGCCATCAGGTTGGCGGTGGTGTCGTTACCCGCAGCCACGAGTTCCTGAATATGGCGCAGGATCTGCGGGCGCGGGATAGCCGGATTTCCGTCCTTGTCCTTCACCTGCAGCATGGCCGAGACCAGATCGTCCTGCGGATTGGCCCGACGTTCGTCGAGAAGGGCGCTGAAGTAGTCGTTACACTCCAGCAGGCGGGTCCAGCGTGCGCGGCGCTCTTCGTCCGACATCGGCTTGACAACATCGGACGCGTGTTTCGACTTCGGCGTGAAAACCGAGAACATGTCGTCGGTCCATTGGCGGTAATCCGCGTAGCGATCCTTCGGAATGCCAAGGAACTCGACGATGATCTCAAGCGAGAGCGGATAGCAGAAATCATACATCAGCTCGGCTTCGCCCTTCTCGATGAACTTATCGATCAGGCGGTTCGCGGCGGCGCGGATAGGCTCTTCCATCTTGGCGAAGCGGCGCGGGGTGAAGAAGGGCGCCAGCGCCATGCGGGTATTGGTATGAATGGGCGGGTCGATCGCGATGAAGAACATCTCTTCCATGCGCTCGGGCATGCGTGAGGCGAGATCCGCCGGCGGCGGAACAAGACCCAGGGCCTTGGACGAGAAGGTCTCGACGTCACGGGCGGCGGTGCAAATGTCCTCATGCCGCGTGATGACCCACATGCGCAGCGGCTCGTAGTAGAAGACGGGCGCCTCTTTCTGAGCACGCCGCACAATCGGATTGGGATTGCGCAAGAACTCGGGCGAAAGCGGATCGAAGCCTTCGAGCGTCGGGAATTTCGCAGATGCGTTCATGGCATTTCGCTCCTTAGTTTGCGGCGCGGATATTGAGTTCAGGCACGACGAATTCGCCGTCGATCAGCACCGGCTTGTCGTCGAGGTAGACCGAGCAGCGGTACATCGGGATATCGACATGGGCCGGAGTATCGTTGTCTCCGCCCATCTCGGTGTTGGGGCCGATGGCGAACATTATGTTTCCGTAGAAGCCGCGCGCCTCCTGGCCATAGCTGTTCAGCGTGGTGGCGGCGGTCGTCCAGGAGACGTTCTCGTTGACGCCCCAGCCAATATGCGAGGTCTTGTAGGCCCGGGGATCGTTGTAGGACGCCAGGTAGCTGCGCAGCATCTCGGCTTCCTGGCCGCCCTCGATCTTGACGATGGTGTTCTTCTCGATGGTCAGCGTGACCGGCGAGGCGACGTAGGTGCGGAAGGGCATGACGATGATGTCGCCTACGCCGATCACCAGTTTTCCGTTGACGCCGCCGTCATTGCCGCCGGTGAACACGAACCCGCCCGGCCAGCTGTCCCAGCGGCCCGGCTGGTCTGTGTAGCCGTATTGCTGGACAACCTTGTACTGGCCGAGTTCATAGGTGATGTCGGTCCCTGCAGCATTGGTGATGCGCATGGTCTTGGCGTTTTCGATCAGCCCGGCCGAATGGGCTACGCGGCGGCGCTGATCCTCCGTCGGGAACATGCGGCGCAAGATCTCGGGCGGCTCGATTACGGTAAGTATCCGCGTGCCCGCGGCTTGGATCTCGTGCTGCTCGTGCGACCAAAGCAGGAAAACGAGATCGATCACGAGATCGGCCTGCTTCAGCGCCTCCACGGCCTTGGGGTTGTTGTGCAGGGGGTTGATCCCCACTTCGGAGACGCCGGGCCCATTCAGCACCGAAGAGATGTTGCCCAGCCGCAGGTTGTAGGCTTCGGCGCCGAGCTTGCGCGCAGCGCTAATGAAGGCATCCGCATAGTCCAGCCGGTCGGAGCCTTGCGAGAGCACGATCACCGTCTCCCCTGGCTTGACCTTGCACAGTGCAAGCTCACGCCGGCACAGCTCTTCGAATTCGAACATCTTCAACATCGGTCTATCCTTCAGTCGCGCCCGGATTAATTGTCTAGGCAAGTATTTGGGTGTGGCTCGGGGCAGGAATGGTCTGGGTCATCGCCGCCGGCCGAGTTCGGTAATCTCGCGGCCGCCCAGGAGACCGCGCGGCTTCGCCACGAGGGTCAGGGTCAGCATGATGGCGAGACCCAGCTCCTGCACGCCCGCCGGAGCCGAAATGCGCAGGTTGCCAAGTGTGACCCCGCCTTCCAGAGCCCGCAGGATCTCGATTGCGAGAGTCACGGCCATCACGCCGATTACCGCGCCGGACAGGCTGGATGCGCCGCCGATGATCAGCATGGCAAGGGTGATGAACGTCACCGTCATGTAGAGGCTGTCGGGCGACAGGAAGCCGAGGAAATGAGCGTAGAGTGCCCCGGCCATGCCGCACATGGCCGCGCTCAGGACGAAAGCGGCAAGTCGCATGCGGAAGATTCGTACGCCGATTGCCGCGGCGGCCACCGGTTCATCGCGCGAGGCCTTTAGCATCAGCCCGATGCGCGAGCCCTGGAAGAGCGCCGCGATCACCACCGCGATGGCCGCGAAGCCAAGCGCCCGCAGCGGGCTCATTTCGCTCGGGATGCCGACGACCGAAGAGGTTCCGGCCGTAAGCTCCTCCCAGTTGGAATAGAGCGAATTGACGATCATCAGAAAGGCGAAGGTCGCGATCGTCGCCGAAGCGCCGCTCAGCCGCAGGATACCCAGCCCAATCACCAGCGCGACGACGGCCGCCAGGGCAGCTCCGAAGGCCACGCCCACCAGCCAGTGATAGCTGTGCGCCTGCAGGATCGCAGGCAACGCGGGCAGCATCAGCTCTTTCCACATCGGCTGAGTGGTGGCCCAGGCCGTGCCATAGGCACCGATGCACATGAACCCGATATGGCCGAACGACAGTATCCCGCTGGTGCCCACGAAAAGATAAATGCCCACCACAGCGACGACGCGGATCAGCATCTCGGTCAGCGCCAGTTCGTAGCGGGCGAAGATCGGTAACTGCGCGATAAGGGTCACCACAGCCATGATCGCGATGAGCGCGAGGGGCAGCGCAACCCCCGGGCTGGCGAAGATGCGCGTGGCGCGTCCCGGATAGGAGATCGACATCAGACGCGCTCCGTGAGGGATTTCGAAGGAAACAGGCCCTGTGGACGCAACACCAGGAGCAACAGGACAAGGGCGAAGGTGAAAGTATCGCGGAAATCACGCAGTCCGTCGGGCAGATAGACCTGCAGAAGCACCATCGTGCCCCCGATCAGGTAGCCACCCACGACCGAGCCAATCAGACTGCCAAGCCCGCCCACGACCGAGGCCACGAAGGCGAAGAGCGCCAGCGGAACTCCGAGGTTGTAGGAAAGACTGCCCGTTTGGGACACGAACAGCAGGCCGGCGATCGTTGCCAACACCGCGCTGATTGCGAGCGCCAGACCGATCACGAAATTGCCATTCACGCCGAGATGACGAGCCATGGCGAAATCCCCGGCGGCGGCGCGGATTTGAATGCCCCAGCGGGTATGGCGTAGGAACAACACCAGCCCGATCATCAGTGCGAAGGTCACGACGATGATGATCAGTTGGAGCACTGGAAGGCGCAGTCCGTAGAACTCGATGCTGCCGCTCAGCCCCGGCCAGAGGTTCACGCCCTTCGGACGCGAGCCGTAAATCATCATCAGCCCGTTCTGGAGGAAATAGCTGACCCCGAACGAGGCAGCCATGAGCGTGCCCGCATCCGCCTTGCGCAGGTGGCGGAACACCGCGAAATCGCAGATCATCGCGACAAGAACGACGATCCCGCTGACGATCACCACCAGAGGCAGCCAATGAAGGCCGCCCACGAACATCGTGGCCGCCGCGCTGGATGAGGGCACGATCAGCGAGAAACCAGCGATGGTGATGAAGTCGCCATGAGCGAAGTTGATCAGCCGCAGGATGTTGATCAGGAGTCCCAACCCCAGCGAGATCAGGGCATAGAGGCAGCCGAGGCTCAGCGCGTCGATGATGACCTGGAGCAAAGCCATCACAGCACCTTTTCCGCAGCGGATTGTTCAAAGCCGAAATAGGCGTCGTTCAGGCGGGTTGAGCCGCGCAGCGCCTCGGCGCCATCCTCCAGGCGCACCATGCCGCCGCGCAGCACATAAACCCGGTCGGCATATTTCAGCACGCGCGAGGCGCTTTGCTCATTGATGAGGAGGGTCATGCCGCGCTCGCGGCGCAGGCCGTCGAGCACATCGTAGACCTGGGCGACGATTTTTGGCGCAAGGCCCAGCGAGGGCTCATCGACGATCACGAAATCCGCGCCCGTCATCAATGCGCGGGCAATGACCAGCATCTGCTGTTCGCCGCCTGAGAGGCGACCGGCCAGCGAATGACGCCGTTCCCTCAGGCGAGGAAAGTAGTGGAATGCATCCTCGATCAGGGTCGGTATGCGGCGCGGGTGGGGATTGGCATAGCCGCCGATCAAGAGGTTCTCGTCCACTGTCATATCGGCAAAGGCGTGCCGCCCCTCGGGCACATAGGAAATCCCCAACCGGGCGATGGCCTCGGGCGAGCGGCCAACCAGTTCGGTGCCCCTGAAACGTATGCTGCCCTGGAAGGGGCTGACGGCCCCGGCAATAGCCTTGACCAGTGTCGATTTGCCCGCGCCGTTCTGACCGATGACGCAGACCAGTTCCCCCTTTGCCAACCGAAGCGAGACGTCGCGCAGCACCGTCGGCCGGCCGTAGCGGACCGAGATCGAGGAGACTGTGAGAAGATCAGCCATCTCACTCGCCTCCCAGATAGGCGCGGATGACATTTTCATCCTTGCGAATCTCATCCGGAGCGCCCTCGGCCAGGGTGCGGCCGCCGTCGAGCACGTGAATTCGGTCGCAAGCCTGCAGGACCAGCTCGATGTTGTGCTCGATGAGCAGAATTGCAGTGCCGAGGGTCGCGGGGATCCGCCGCAGCAAAACGAGCAGTGCCTCCGCCTCAGCCTCGGACATGCCGGCGGCGGGCTCGTCAAGGAGCAGGAAACTCGGCGCGCCCATAATGGCGCGGGCGAGTCCGACCTGGCGCTCGGCGACGTAGGGCAGCGCGGCGACCGGCTCGTCCGCAAGATGGGAGATCGCCATGAATCCCAGTGCCTCTCGGGCAGCGGCACGGGCCTTGGCGCGGCTCAGGCCGAGGGCAACCCCCGCGACCTCGACATTTTCCAGCACGCTCAGACCCGAGAAAAGACGCACCGACTGGAAGCTGCGCGAGACGCCGGCCCGCCTGAATTGGTCGGGACGCCAGCCAGCCGTGGCCTCCCCGGCCAGCGAGATGCGGCCTTTACTAGGCTTCTGAAACCCGGTGAGGCAATTGACGAAGGTGGTCTTGCCCGCGCCATTGGGCCCGATCAGGCCAAGGATGCTGCCGCGTACAAGCGACAGCGAGACGTCGCTGATCGCACGCACGCCGCCAAACTGGACCGAGAGCCCCGCGACCGAAAGGCACTCCTCCGGCCTGACGACCGGTTGCGGTGCTTCCAAGTTGACGGTCACGAGCATTCAGTTGGCTCCAGGCACACAAACAGACAGCCCTGCCTGACAGCGCGGAGATGAGATCGGCGCAATTGCATGCAGTCAGGTAAAGAAAGGACGGGCCAAGGCCACGCAAAAGCTGCCGGCATCGCGGATTCGGTTGTCACCAGTCCGGAACGACGCTCTACGGCCGCGTGAGCCTTTTCGCATTCATATCGAAATCAAAGGAAATTCATTATCCCCGTCCCTCCCCTTTCACGGCCTCCACCGTGGGCGCTGAGCGCCTGCTGATGGGCTGACGTTAGCCCGCCAGAATTTGCATGTCTAGACAAACATGCATGGTCAACTAATTTTTTTGCTGAGATCCCCAGGCGTCGAGGCTTGCGCGCGGAGCAGAGGGTATTTCCCAAAGCTCAACCGGCGGCGTTGTGAACAGGGGGTCGGCCGCATAGATCGGGCGCCGGAGGTGAAGAGGGAGAGCGCGTCGAGGTGGGCGTGCTTTAACGGAAACTTATCCGAGTCCCACGCAGCTGCAGATCGGCATTGTGGTCGGGGCTTTCCGATCAACCGGACGGTCGCTGCCGATGAGGGCTAGTCCTTCGAGCCAGCCGGCATGGCGGGCCCGACTATCCGATCTTCTGCCTCAAGCGCGGACAGAGCCGAGCGGACCGTTACCCGGCCATCTTGCGTGGCAAAGTCATCCTCAGGAAGAGTTTGCACTCTGTTCCCGTCCGAACACCAAGGGCAGAACGAATATCTCGACGCCGACAAGAACGATGCCGGATATCAGAAACACGATTGTACCGATCGCATTGAGCGAAGGATCGACAACCGCTTTCAACACTGAGAAAATTGCCACTGGAAGCGTCTGGTCAAAACCGGCCACGAACCACGCGATCAAAAATTCGTCGAACGAGAATGTGAAGGCAAGCAACCAGCCGCCCACTATTCCGGGCAAAGCCCACGGTATGACGACCCGCCGAAGCGCTTGCCATTCGGTCGCGCCGAGATCCCAGGCCGCCTCTTCGTGCGATCTCGGCAATTGAGAGAGACGCAACTGGATGATCGCCAGCGCAGGAGCGGTCGTGAGCAATACATGCATGAGGAAAACCGAGTATAGCTCGCCGTTCAAGTGAAGTCGCGACAGCAGGCCGAGACACGCAACGCCCAGAATCAAACCGGGGATCAATACCGGCATGATGAATATCCCCGTCAGCAGATTTCGCCCCCTGAACTCGAAGCGATTTATTGCATAAGCCGCGAGAAAGCTGATCATCGTAGCTACGGTTGCCGCCGCCGGAGAGACGATGATGCTGTTGCCGAGAGCCGTGATGAGCGTGCCGTCGTTGAACAGCTTCCGATACCACTCAGTGCTGAATCCCATGAGCGGGAAACTCGCGAACTGGTTTTTCTGCATCGAGAACAGAATGAGCATGCATATCGGCAAATAGAGGAACAGAAGGAAAATGCCGATCCAGACGCGGGCGGCAAAGATCCAGGCTTTACGTTCGCCATCCTCGGTCATCGACGATTACCCTTCACATCCTTGCCCATCAGGCGAAGCGAAACTGCAAGAACAATCAGCATGATGACAACAAGGATAGTTGCCATCGCGGTGGTGCGGGGCAGATTGGACGAGCTTCCATATTCGGACATGATCATGTCGGGGAAGGTCGGAACCCGGCCGATCAGCGAGGTGCCTCCTCCCCCTCCCAGCAATGATCCTGAGAGGAAATCGCCAAGGCAAATGATCGTCGCAAAGCTGGCCGAAGTGATAAGACCTGCCTTGCTTAACGGCAATATGACCTTCCGAAACGTCTGTAGTCGGGTCGCGCCCAGGTTGCGCGAGACGTCGATCAGCGCCCTGTCGATGTTCGAAACCGTCACATAGAGAATGATTATCAATATCGGCGTCACGTAATGGATGAGGCCGATCCTTGTGGCGATCTGGGTGTACATGAGCGAGATGCGCCATTCACCCAGGCCCAGGGTCGTCAGAAAGGAATTAATCGCGCCTTCTCGCGCCAGGATTATCTGCCATGCATAAAGCCGCAACAAATAGCTGCTCCAGAACGGAGCGACGGTGAGAAGAAGCGCAAGACGCTGGTATCTGGCAGGCACGCCGTAAACGATGGCAAGCACGACCAGATAGGTGCATGTCGTTGCGATCAAGGCGGCCGGCACAGCCACCCACAACGACTGGGCAATTCCCCACGCATAGCGTGAGCCCGTGAACATGCTCGCGAGAATTTCGCGATAGTTCGTCAGCGAGAAGTCCGCCACAGGGCTATAATCTTCCACCCGCCAGAAGCCGAACCAGAGAAAAAAACAAAGCGGCCCGAAAAAGAACAGGCCGTACCACGCCACCGCGGGCAGAAGACAGAACTCCTTCAACCAGCTTTGATTGGGAGTCCGCACTTTGACGACAGGTGGAACGATCACTGCTTTTTCCATCGCAACCGTCGTGTTCTGTTCTTGCATTATCACCCTGGGACACCGTCGAAGGCCGGAGGGCTATTGAAAGCCGATTATGAAAGCGTCGCGTGCCGAGAAATAAAGAGTTGAAGGCGCACCCGACAACTTCTCCGGCGGTTCTCCGGGGTTGTCCTCGGACACGATCTTGATTTCATTGCCGTCGGGCAGATCAAAAAGATATACGTTGTGGGAACCGGCAAATTCCCTGCCTCTCAAAATTGCACTGAGTTGGTTCTCAGCCGATGAGTTTGCTGGCGCCCTTCTGATCTTGTCGGCCTGGACCACCACATGCACGGTTTCACCGATTTGCGGCGATTTCGACCCGGTCACCGCACGAATGGGTCCACAGTTTGAGGCGATCTCCGCGAAATTGTCGCTGACATTGGCGACCTTGCCCGAGAACAGATTGTTCATCCCGACAAACTGGGCGACGAACCGGCTGCTCGGGTGATGATAGATCGCTTCCGGCGTGCCCACCTGCTCGACGCGACCCTTGTTCAGCACAGCCACGCGATCGGCCATGGAGAAAGCCTCATTCTGGTTGTGCGTAACGTAAATGAAAGAGATGCCAAGTGCTTGCTGAAGGCGCCTCAGCTCTCCCTGCATCCTTATGCGAAGATGAGCATCGAGGGCGCTCAAGGGCTCGTCCAGCAGCAGGATTTCCGGCTCCGTTATAATGGCGCGCGCGAGCGCGACACGCTGCTTCTGACCGCCGGAGAGCTGGCTGATCCGACGATCCAGCAAACCCTCCAGGCTGACCAGATCGGCCATCTTGAGGACTTTTTCACGAAGTTCCGAAGGAACGTGCGGGCCCAGCCTGGGGCCGAAGGCAATATTGTCGAATACGTTGAGGTGGGGGAAAAGCGCGTAGTCCTGCCACACCAGCCGGGTCGGGCGTCTGTGTATCGGAACGGAGGCCAAGTCACGGCCCTTCAGCAACATCTGTCCAGACGTTGTCGATTCAAGACCAGCCATGATCCGCAACAGCGTGGTCTTGCCGCAGCCGCTCGGGCCCATGATTGCCATGAACTCGCCTTGACCGACTTCCAGGTCGATCCCGTCCAAAGCGACGAAATCGCCGAAACGCCGTGTGATGCCGATCAGTTCGAGATCCTTTTTCGCCACCGCTTTCCCCCTCTCTTGAAATCGGCCTATGCCGACTTGAACTCATTGTAGATATCGATCCATCGCCGCTCAGGCTGAAGGCTCGGCAGGGAGCGCGGCACGCTTCGTTCAAGAAGCGTCTCTACAAGCAGTTGCGAGGGATTATTGGGATCGGGCACGTAGCTGAGCAGTTCGCGTTGCTGATCGTTCCAGAAATCAACGACCTTCATGTTGGGTGCGCGGGCCTTGAACGCATTGGTGTAGACCAGTTGCGACTGTGTTTTGGCCCGCATCATGTATTTGATCCATTCGAGCGCGAGGTCCTTGTTGCGGCCTTGCGCGCACAGGGCGGCCGTTTCCTGGAAGCGCACGCCGCCCTGCTTCGGAATGGTCGAACTATAGTTTTTGTGTCCCGCCAGGATCAGGTCGATCTCGAAGTCCCCAACGGGAGAGGCGTAGATGTCTTCCGCCAGCATGGCCTGCACCAGGGGCTGGTTCGCACCTGCAAACATCAGAACCTGCGGGCGCAACTTGAGAAGCCACTCTCTCACCTTTTCCAGCGCTTCGTCGGAGATGGCATATGGGTCCTCGATGTTCGGCTGCACGGCCATGCTCGCATTGCCCATATTCGGCAAATACCAGTCGAAGACCCCGATCCGTCCCTTAAGCTTGGGCTCGAAGAGTATGTTCCAATCCTGCGCCTCCTCGTGAGAAATGATATTCGTGTTGTAGGATATGCCGTAGAAACTGAACCTGGTGACGACGGACCAAACTTTTCCATCATCCGCCTGCAGCATCTTCACGTTACGAAGCTTCGGATGATAGTTGTCGATGTCCGGCATGCCGGCAGTACTGAACGCCTCCAGGGCGTTCAGCGCCCGAAGCTTTCCGATATATTCCGAGTCGCTTATAATTGCGTCGAAAGTTCCGCGCGGCGTTTGCGAAAAATATGAGAGCATTTGCTCGCCGCCGATATAGATTTTGAAATCGACCTTGACCTTGTGCGTGTCCTCGAATTCCTCGACGACGCCGCGTTCCTCGTAACCGGGCCAACACAACACCCGCAACGATTGATCCGCCGCATAGGATCTGGAAAAGATCGAAAATGTCGTGACCGCCGCAGCGGCGCCCGCGGCGGTCTTCAAGACCTTGCGGCGGGTCATCGCGGCGTCTCTTGTGCCGGCGACATTGTTGTTCTGACGTTTCTGGTCGCTCATATAAGATCTCCCATTTTTTAGTTGTATTGAGGAAGTCAACAAGCAGAAAAACGCTGGTCTATGGTAGAAGAGGTGCTGCGTAGCGCTCCATGCGATGGTGCCGCCTGGGCAGGCCGATACAGAGATCAACGACGATCTTTTCGAGAGCCGAACCGATATTTCTCGCCGGAAGCGTCAGCTCCAACAGGCGCTCGCGCGCCGCTTCGACACGACGAGACAGATCTTCGAGCTTGCAGCTGCGGTTCCGGCGGTGCTTGACGACAAACGGACCATCGGAATGGGGCCGCTCTTGTCTCGAGATCCAGCAATCGACCACCCCTGATGATCCTGTAGTCATTTGTCGTACTACACCCCAGAGTTGGGAGCAGATTGGTTATCAGCCTGGACAGCGCGTGGTCGTTTCAGTCTTCTTCGGCACCGGTCCCTCGACGACCGCGATTGGGGTCGGGGATTGCGTGGGTCAGGTAGCGTTGTTTGGACCCTTGCATTAGTAAACCCCAAAATTTCGAACCATAATCATTGACGCCGCGAATGTTCGAGGGCTGACGGGCGCTGCACATCAGCAGATCGGCGCAGCCGTCGACGGCCTCGGCACATCCGCTGCATTCATGGGTTCACCATGGGCCGGCTTCGCTTTGGTTTCTTGACGACCCTGCCGGTCCACATCATTATCCCTGAAGAACCTGCTTGCCGCAGGTGTGATCTTCCGGGGGGAATAGCGTGGGTCTTGTTCGGCGGACGGTCGCTCGCTAATGGCGACGAGAGACAATTCCAGTTTTCATCGCAGGATTGACTGGAACCTGTTTCGCACCTTTCACGAGATCGCCAGTGCCGAGGGCATTACCCGGGCCGCTGAAAATATCGCGCGAAAGCAGTCGGCCGTGAGCCTCGCCCTGAAGCGGCTGGAGGATCATCTGGGCACCAAGCTCTGCCGCCGCGGTCCGGGGGGCTTCTCCTTGACGGACGAAGGCCTGATCGTGGCCGAGACCTGCGAGGTGCTGAATGCGATGGTCTCGCGCATGCCGAGCCGAATTGAAAAGCTGGCCGAGCAACTGGTTGGCCGCATCAACATCAAGATGATCGGCAACATCGTTTGCGAGAAGCTGGACGCCGCTATCCGAGGCTTCCACACGCGGCATCCCCAGGTCCAGATCAGCATCGACATCTGCACATGGGACGCCGTGGCCGGCTCGCTGCTGCGCGAGGTGTCGGACATCGGCTTCTCGCCGGTGCGCCATTTCCGCGCCGACCTCGAATACAACCTTCTCTTCGAGGAAGTGCATCGGCCTTATTGCGGCAGTGGGCACCCGTTGTTCGGTCGGACCTTCGATGACCCCTCTGACCTGCGCGACGAGCCCTTTGTACTTACCGGCAACGACGAGCCCGACGAGCTTACCGCCTACCGGATCACCCACGGGCTCGGCAGCCGTATCGCCGGGCTGTCGGACTCGCCGGAAGAAGCCATGCGCCTCGCAAAGCTGGGGTTTGGGATCTGCTTCTTGCCCGATGGCTTGGCGGCCGAGGCAGTGGCTCAAAACCAATTGTCGCCGCTGCTGGGCTACGATACCGCGCCGAGGCTCAGCATCTACGTCATCACCAACCCCGCCGCACAACGCCATTTGGCGCGCGACCGGCTGGTGCACGAGATCCTCGCAACCGAACTCTGACGCGCCGAACCATTGATCGGATCAATGCCGATGATCAGCTGATTGGGAGTTGTCCCGTCTGCGGAGGCAGAACAGTCTTCATCGCAGTTCAGGTGAAGAACTGGAGCGTGCGATGAGTGCCTCAGTTGTGAAGGACGCCGGGCAAGGGCCTGCTCCGAAAACCGGAATCCCGATCGAACTCGACGCGTCGCCGATCCATGTGGCGCCCAGGGCGCGAATGCTCGAGTTCCGCGCCAAGCCCAGCCCGACACGGACGGTGACGCTCGCCATCACCGGCGTTGCAGCATTTTTCATCGTCTGGCAATTGGCCCATTCCGTCACCTCGGAGGTGAGCCAGAAGTTCTTCCCGTCGCCACTGCAGGTGCTGACGGCGCTTTATGCGCTCTTTGCGGAGAAGAACTTCCTCGCCGACGTCGTGAAGAGTTGCTATCGCGTCTTCGCCAGCTTCTCTCTCGCCACGCTGGTCGCCGTGCCGGTGGGATTGCTTATGGGCTCCTTCAAGTCGGTGCGGGCGCTGCTGGGGCCCGTCGTCTCGGCCTGGCGCTATCTGCCCGCGGCTTCCTTCATCCCGCTTCTGCTCGTGTGGTTCGGACCGAACGACACCTCCAAGCTGGCGCTCCTCTTCCTCGGCGTGATCTTCTTTTTGATCGCTCTTATCGTCGACAATACTGAATCCATTCCCAACGAGTTCATCGAGGCGGCGCTGACGATGGGGGCGAGCCGCAGCAAGGTGCTGATCGGGATCGTTGTTCCCGCTGCGGCCCCCGCAATCATGGACTCCCTGCGCAACATGATCGCGGTCAGCTGGACCTATCTGGTCATCGCCGAGATCGTCGGCGCGCAGGACGGCATCGGCGCCGTGATGATGAGAGCCGGGCGCTTCCTCAATGTCGACGTCATCATGGCAGGCATCCTGACCATCGGTATCCTCGGCGTGATCACCGACATGTTGTTCCGGGTGGTTGCGCGGCTTTCCATGTCCTGGGCTTTCAAGCGGTGATGGTGCTGGAGATGAATGCAATGCAGGGAATTGAGGCCGCATTTCCGGTCATCGAGGCGAGCAGGGTCTACAAGCAGTTCGGCAATGGCGCCGTCACCGCGCTGCAGGATATTTCGCTGGAGTTGCGGGAGAACGAGTTTACCGCCTTCGTCGGCCCCTCCGGCTGCGGCAAGACCACGATGCTGCGCATCATCGCCGGGCTCGAGCATCCGACACGCGGCCGCGTCAGCATGGGCAGCACGCCGATCACTGGCCCGGGGCCCGACCGCGGCATGCTGTTTCAAGCCTATACGTCCTTCCCATGGCTCACCGCGCGCAAGAACGTCGAGTACGGCATGAAGCTTCTCGGCGTGCCCAAGGTCGAACGCGAGGCCCGCGCCATGGATTTCCTGCGCCTGGTGCGGCTGGAAAAGGTCGCGGACGACTATCCAGGCGGTTTCTCGGGCGGCATGAAGCAGCGCGTCGCGTTGGCCAGGACCCTCGCCCAGAACCCGCGCGTTCTGCTGATGGACGAGCCCTTCGGCGCGCTCGACGCCCAGGTGCGCTGGGAAATGCAGGAATTGATGATCGAACTCATGGAGCGCGAGCGCAAGACCGTCGTGGCGGTAACGCATGACATCGAGGAAGCGATCTATCTGGCCGACCGCATCGTCTTCTTCACCGGCCAGCCAGGTCGGGTGAAGGCCGATATCCGCGTCGAATTCAAGCGGGGCCGCCGATTTCCGAAGAAAGAGGACCTGCTGGCCCAGCCCGGCTACTCGGAACTCGAACGGCATCTCTTTGCCATGATGCGCGAGGAGATCCAGGCCGCCGCGGCCTGAAGACCGGAATACAAGAGAATTCAAGGAGGGACGACCATGCTGACCAAGACCCTGCGTTTACTCTCCACCCTTTTTCTGGGCGCTTGTTGCGCCACCGGAACTGCCCAAGCCAAGGAGAAGGTCGGCGTAGCCATCATCTCGTTCTCGCCCTATTCCGCCTGGTACATCGTGAAGGAGAAAAACCTGGCGCCCGAGATCGACCTCGATGTGAGCATCATCGAGGGCATCACGGAGAAGAACGCAGCCATCACGTCCGGCCAGGTCCAGTGCATGAACAATACGCTGGACAGCATGGTCGTTGCGCGCTCCGGCGATCTTCCCGTCAAGGTCGTGGCCTTCTCCAATATGTCCTACGGGCTCGACAAGATGATCGTGGCCGAGGACATCAACGCGGTCGAAGAGTTCAAGGGCAAGAAGTTCGGCGCCGATTTCGGCTTCCTCAATCACATGTGGATGCTGCTCACTTTGCAACGGGCCGGCATCGACCCCGCGGAATTGCAGCACGTGATATTGCTGCCGCAGGAAAGCGCCGCCGCCTTCACCAGCGGCGGCCTAGACATCGACGTGAACTACGAACCCTTCGCTTCGCAATCGCTGAAGCGCCCGGGTGCGAAGATCTTCAAGTCCAGCCTTGACGACCGCACCTGGGAGCGCGGCCTCATTTCCGATGCCATCGCCTGCAACGACCAATGGATCAAGGAAAAGCCCGAAGTCGCCAAGGAGCTTGTCCGGGCCTGGTTCGAGGCCGTGAACTGGTGGAAGCAGAACCCGACCGAGGGCGATGCCATCGTGGCCAAGGGGTTGGGCTGGCCGGACGCCGACGTGCGCCTCAACCAGGCCGGCGCCATCATGCTGAACCTCAGCCAGAACCTTGGCGCCTTTGCCTTGGCTGGCGCCAAGCCGCTTTGCGAGGATCTGCCGGCGGAGGCGCCCCAAGCGCCTGCCGACAGCAAGGGCTGGGGCGCGCTGTTCGACGGCAAGGACTGCGAGGCGGGCTATGCGCCCGGAACCTGGGACCTGTTCAGCAGGACCTATCTCAAGGCCGGCGTAATCCAGAAGGAGGCGCCCGCCGCCGAGGGTTTCGACACTTCGATCCTCGAGCAACTATCTGCCGACAAGTACCAGGAAAAATACAATTCCAACCAATGGATTGGCCGCGTTGGCCTCTGACCCGCTCCCTTGGCGGCGCGAACAGACGGAACGCCGCCAGCCGGCGCGCCCCTCGCGTCGACGCGCCTGAGCGCGACCACCGGGTGGAAGGCGGGATCGAGCTGGTGATGGAAACCGGGCTCGAACGGCTGCCCGAGCACGGACTTTCAGGTGCCATTGGGCCCATCAGCGCCGGACTTCGGCGCTGAGGAAGCAGTGGGGTTCGCGAATGAGGTCAGCGAGCCGGAGCGTCCAGCACACAACCGCATCTGCCCAACAACACCGGAGGAGGCAAGCCGATCGCAGCCACCTGTTCCTGCTTCTGTCCCTGGTGGACATGTGTGGGAAGGAGCAATAGCTTTGCTGATGTGTCAGGTGGCTAGCGTGCAGGACGACCTGTTGCGGAAGCATCGTCAGGGGACGGCCCCATTGTCAGAGGGTTTTGATGTCTTCGACCGCTCCCCTTTCCGAAGCGCTTCCAACGCCGACCTCCATCCGCGAACTGTTCCCGGTCGAAACCGTGCTGCGCCTCGCGCTATCATGGACGGTCGTCGTTATGTTCCAGATCGGCCGCCGCTCATGGCTGGCCGATCCCATTTCGGCGCCCGTGGCGATCATCGGCTTTGTGGTGCTGTTCTCCACGATCCTGCTCGCCGCCTTCGGCGTGGTGCGCGAGGCGGATCACCTCGCCCACAAGCTTGGCGAACCTTACGGCACGCTGATCCTCACCCTCACCATCGTCGCCATTGAGGTCATCCTGATATCGGCGGTCATGGTCGGACCTCGGCAGTCCGACACGATCGGACGCGATTCGATCTTCGCGGTCATGATGATCATCATGAATCTGGTAACCGGTATCTGCCTGCTTTTCGGTGGCTTGCGAAACGGCGAGCAGGAATACAACTCCCAGGGCGCGGTGGCGTATTTGTCGATGATTTTGCTGCTGACAGGCTCCGCGCTGGTTTTGCCGAATGTCGTCAGCTCCGGGAACGGGACCTTCGCGCCGGGGCAGGCCATCGCACTCACCGTCTTGACGGTAATCCTCTACGCGACCTTCCTCACGATGCAGACAAGAGGCTATCGACGCTTCTTCATCCACCCTGAACCGGCTCCGCTGGCAAGTCCGGTGCAACCGTCCGATGGCGCGAAGTCGCCGAACGGTTCGGACGCGCGGATGCCGCTGCAGAAGCGTGCCATCCTGATACGCTCTGCGGTCCTCGTGTCGCTCATAGTGCCGATCATGCTGCTCGCCCATGATCTGGCCATCCTGATCGATCTTGGCATCGAACAGGCGGGCGCACCGGTCGCCGTGGGCGGCGTACTGATCGCAATCATCGTATTCACGCCGGAATCCATCACGGCGGTGAAGGCTGCGGTGGCCAACCAGATGCAGCGCGCCATCAATCTGTGCCTCGGCGCTTTCGTCTCCACGGTGGGGCTGACCGTACCCGCCGTGCTGGCCATCGGCCTGATCATGAACAAGGCCGTGGTGCTGGGGCTGAACGCCGCTGACACGGTCCTGCTCGTGCTCACCGTCGCCCTCACGACACTGACCTTTCTCGGACCGCGAACTTCACCCATGCAGGGGATGATGCATCTGGCGCTCTTCGTCGTTTATGCGGTTCTCCTGTTCATGCCGTGAGCAAGTCCATGTTCGCCACGCGCCAGCGCGCGATCAGGCTTCTGGTTCATCGGCTCCTGGGCGGCTCTCGCGGGCGTGGCGCTGCTGTTCAACGTCCTGATGGTCCTCGTCGCCATACTGGCAATCGTGATGACCATTCCGAAAGCTCGGCAGCAGCCCGCCAGCGCTGTGCAAAGCTGAAGGCTGGAGAGGCGCCCCATTCCCGGACGCCCGCGGGCTAGACGCGCTTTGCCGAGAGAACCTCGAAGGTCTTGCCGATGGTGGCGACCGAGCGTTCGTAGTCGGCCAGTGCAAGGCATGCGATCAGCGCGTCGACGATGGCGAGCTGGGCGATGCGGCTCGTCATCGCCTCGGTGCGGAACTGGGTTTCGCGCGCAAGCGTGTTCAGGGCGATGTCGACATGGGCCAGCAGCGGCGACTTGCCGAAATTGGTGATGGCGATGGTGGTCGCTCCCGCCTCCTTGGCCAGTCGGGTGGCGGTCAGCGTCTCGACCGTACTGCCGGAATGGGAAATGGTGATCACCGCCACCGACGGATCGGCCAGCGATGCGGTTATTGCCTGGATGTGGCTATCCACACTCACCCGCGATGCAATGCCGATGCGCAACAGGCGGTAATTGGTGTCCTCGGCGATGGTGGCCGCGCTGCCGATGCCGAACACCTCCACGCGCCGAGCCTTGCGGATGGCTTGCACCGCTTGCGCCAGGGCCGCAACGTCCAGCGCCTTCTGGGTGTCCTGCAGCGCCTGGAGGTCGGAGCGGAAGACTTTCTCGATCACCGTCGCGGTGTCGTCATCGGGCGCCAGATCTTCGTGGATGAACTGAACCGGTTGCACGAGGTCACGCGCGAGCGAGATCTTGATCTGCTGAAACCCCCGGGCCCCAAGCATCTGGCATAGTCCGATGACGCTGCCCTCGCTCGCTTCGGCCCGTTCGGCGACTTCCGTCACCGACATGTGGACGACTTCGGCGGCGTTGTCGCTGATGAAATCGGCAATGCGCCTCGCCGTCGGCGGCAGGCTCGGCCGGATCGCCCGGATCCTGTCGAGCACTCCGGCAAACCCTTGCCCGGCGTCCATTTTTTCGCGAACCGTGACCAACCCTGTTCTCCAGCCTAGTCCCGCGCTTCTGCGCGATCCGGTGTCAGATGGCAACGCGGCGGGAGCGCCGGTCTGGCAGTGCGGATCAGGCCGCGCTCCACCCGCAGGAACCGCATGCCGATGCGCTGGGATCCGAGCCCGTCCGTCTCCGGATTGTCGCCGATCATGAGGGCGTGGCGGGCGGACACGCCGAGCCGGGCACAGCCCATCTCGAAAAGCGCCGGCTCCGGCTTGCCGATCACACGGTGCGGGATCGGCCCGACGCAGGACAGGATCGCCGCCGCCAGCGCCCCGGTTTCGGGCACCGGCTTGCCATTGGCGCCCGGATGGTTGCGATCGGGCGCCGCCACGAAGAACCGGGCGCCGTCGCTGAGCGCTTCCGCCGCGGCAGCCAGCCGGGCATAGGAGAAATGACGGTCGCGCGCCACGAGCACGAGCTCCGGGCGCGGCGCATCGAGACGCAGGCCCTTGCGGCGGGCATAGGTCCGCAGCGATGCGC
>JAEWHN010000377.1 GCA_023387775.1 Pseudomonadota bacterium
GGCGAGAGCCGCGGCGTGCTGACCCGCGCGCTGGAGGCCGACATCGCAAATATCGAAGGCCTGATCGCCAGCCAGACCCGCCGCCTGGAAGAAGGCCGCGCCATGCTGGCCCGCACCCTGGAAGAAGACCTCCAGAAGCTGGCCGAGAGCCGCTCGGGCATCGACGGCCTCGTGGCCGGCCAGGTCGAGAAGCTGGCCGAGGGTCGCGACATCCTCAGGCGCGCCCTGGAGGCCGACCTGCAGAAGCTGGCGGATTCGCGCTCGCAGATCGACGGACTGGTCGCTGCCCAGGTCGAGAAGATCGTTGAAGGCCGCACCGTCCTCACCCAGGCGCTTGAAGCCGACCTGCAGAAGGTTGCGGACAGCCGGTCGGGCATCGACGAAATCATCGCCGGCCAAATCGGCAGGCTCGCCGAAGGCCGGGATATGCTGACCCGCGCCCTCGACGACGACCTGACGCGTCTGGCCGAAACGCGCCGGGAGATCGACGACGCCGTCTCCACACACATCCAGATCATCGCCGACAAGCGCATCGACATTTCCGAGGCCCTCGCCTCCGACGTGGAGAAGATCGAGGACGCCTTCCGCCGCCAGACCGGCGTCATCGAAGAGCGCACCAGCACCATGGAACGCGCCCTGACCATGGGCGTGGACAACGTCCGAACAGTGCTCGAGAACAGCGCCGTGGTGGTTGCCGGCTCGCTGCGCGAGAAGGTCATGGAGGTTACCGCGGCTCTCAACGAGGAGGCCGGCCGGGCCTTCACCGATGCCGACCGCCAGATCGCGGCGCGCGCCGAACAGACCGCAGCCGCCCTGCTCGCACGCGCCAACGACATCACCCGCGCCTTCGAGGAGGCTGACACTCGCCTCGCCGCCCGCGCCCAGGAAACGTCCGGAACGCTCATTGCGCGCGCCGAAGAGACGGCCGAGGCAATCGCGGCCCGCGCCGGCGATCTCGTCCGCACGTTCGACGATGCCGACCAGAAGCTGGTGGCTCGTGCCATCGAAACCGCAAACTCGCTGGCGACACGCGCCGGCGACATTCTGCGCAACTTCGAGGACGCCGATCACCGCCTCGGCCAGCGCATCGGCGAATCGGCCGAGGCGCTTGCCGCCCGCGCCGCTGAGCTCGGCCGCATCTTCGACGCAGCCGACCAGCAATTCATCTCGCGTATCTCCGACGGTGCGACCACGCTGGGCGCACGGGCTGTGGAAATCGTCAGGAACTTCGAAGCAGCCGACGAGCGGTTGGCGGCCCGCGTCAACGAGACGGCTGACGCCCTTGCCGGCCGCGCGGCGGAGATCGGACAGGTTTTCGAGAACGCCGATCAGCGCATTGCCGCCCGCGTCAACGCCAGCGCCGATGCGCTGGTGGGGCGGGCCTCGGAAATCGGCCAGCTCTTCGAAAGCGCAGACCAGAAAATCGCCGCCCGCATCAACGAAAGCGCCGAATCGCTTGCCGGACGCGCTTCGGAAATCGGGCAGATCTTCGAGAATGCAGATCAGCGCATCGCGGCTCGCATCGCCGAAGGTGCCACGGTCATCGGCTCGCAGGTCTCCGGCGTTGCAGACGCCCTTGCCGATACCGAGCAGCGCGTTGTGGCCCGCGCGCAGCAGACGGCCGCCGAACTGGACGCACGCACCAAGGCGATCGAAGAGACGCTCTCGGGCGCAGACCAGCGCTTCGCTTCGGGCATCAACCGGGCGGCCGCACGCGTGGACGAACATGTGGCGCGGGCGGAAGACCGCCTCGCCGCAAGCGCCGAAACGGTTGGCCAGAAGCTCAACGAGCAGGTTTCGCAGGCAGAGGCCCAACTGGTCGCGCGTGCCAACACCATTGCGGACACCTTCACCGCCGTGGGGCAGCACATCGGCCAGAGCACCAATGAGGCGGCACGGACCATCGGCGCCAACACCCGCGAACTCAACGCGATGCTTGCAGAGCGCTCGGCCGAGATCGGCAAGATCCTGGACGAGAACGCACGCCCGCTGGTGGACCGCCTGGCCGAAAGCGGCAACGAGCTGCAGCGCGGCCTGGAGCACGCCACGCAGCGCGCCACCGAACGCCTGCGTGCCGAGAATGCAGCCCTGGTCAACGCGCTCGCCACCCGTACAGCGGAGACGCTGTCGGCAGTGGAAGGCGCCCGCAGTTCGCTGGCCGATGGCGTCGGCGACCTGATCGGCAGGCTTTCGGATTCCAGCGCGCAGCTCAACGAGCTCATCGAACGCGCGGCCACCAACCTCGCCAATGTCGACGAACGTCTCGTCGGCAGCACGCAGAGCTTCGCCGCGACCACCGAAAAGGCGGCGCAGACCTTCGCAAGCTCGGCTCGGCTGATTGACTCCAACACCGGCCGCCTCGCCGACCTGTCTTCGAACACGCTGAAGGAAGTGGCGTCGATTGCAACGCGCTTCGACGAGCACGGCCGTCTCCTGTCGAGCGCATCCGAACTGCTCGGTGCGGCCCAGAACAACCTGGAGCACACGCTGGGGCGGCAATCCTCGCTGGACGACCTGGCTGTCGGCCTGGTCAAGAAGTCAGAGGATCTCGAACGCGTCATGCGCTCGTTCGAAGACCTCGTCGGCAAGGCGCTGGAGAAGGCGGAAGGCCGCACCATCGCCTCCACCGACAAGATCCGCAACGCCATCACCGAAGTCGTCGAGTCGGCCACCAAGCGCTTCGCCGACGCCACCGAGGAGATGCGCCGCACGGCCAGCTCCATCAAGACCGACCTCGACGCGACCCGCGCCGAGCTGAAGCAGGGCGTGCTCGAAATGCCGGAGGAGGCGAAGCAGTCGACAACCGCGATGCGCCGCGCCGTGAGCGAGCAGATCAAGGCGCTGAAGGAACTGTCGGACATCGTCGCAAAGTCCGGCCGCACGATGGACGTTGGCGAACGTGCACCTCAGCCGCGGCCCGCCGAGCCGGCACGCCGTCCGGCTGCGCCCCAGCCCTCGCAGGCGGGCGACCTTGCGCTGCGCGGCACGCTGGATGTCGATACCGCGGCACGTCCGCGCGAAGGCGCACGCAGCCAGCCCGGCGGATGGGTTCGCGACCTGCTGACCGGCGCGTCGCGCGAGGACAGCATGCGCAAGGCTGCGGTCGCCGATGCCCCCCGCCCTGCCGCGCCCGCGCGGTCGCCGGCCCATGTCGTCGAGTCGCTGAATTCGCTCTCGGTCGACATTGCGCGCGCCATCGATCATGACGCCTCGATCGAGCTGTGGAACCGCTATCGCCGTGGCGAACGCGACGTCTTCACGCGCCGCCTCTACACGCTGAAGGGGCAGCAGACTTTCGACGAGATCCGCCGCAAGTACCAGGCCGACGGCGAGTTCCGTGCCGCCGTGGATCGCTACTGCGACGATTTCGAGAAGCTGCTGAAGGACGTGTCGCGCAACGACCAGGATAACGTCATGTCGCAGACCTATCTGTCGTCAGACACCGGCAAGGTCTACACCATGCTGGCTCACGCAAGCGGGCGCCTGCGGTAAGCGGCGGACCATCGGAAAAAGGAAAAGGCGGGAAATTCCCGCCTTTTTCTTTGCCTGCTAATTGTTTGTGAAACTTGCTTCGGGCGCCACTGCCACCTGGCCGGTCGACGTGACTAACTCCGGACTGCTGTCAGATCGTCGAACTGGTCCACTTGACGATTTCGAGCGCGACTTCGCCAAAGGCACGGTCCAGACCGCGCATATAGGAATCGTTGCCGCTGCCGGAAACCGGCGAGGTGGCGCTGAAGCTGCGCGACGCGCGCACCTCGCCGTTGCGATCGTTGAGCAGGCGCACGAAAAGCTCGACATCCGCACTGCGGCTTCCGTCGACATAGACTTCGAAGGCGCGCAGCTCGGCAATGACCTGGTAGTCGATCGCAAGCCCCTCGCCCGGCAGGCCGACGCCAGCAAAGGCGCCCGAACGCTGGAAGGTCTCGGCCAGTCTCGCTTGAACGACGCGCGGCAGCCGGTCGGCCCACTGCGCCCCCTTCAGATATTCGATGACGCCCGACTTGCGCTTGATGACGATGTTCTGGCCGTCCAGCATCTTGAGTGCGGGCGGCTCGGCGATGAGTATCTGCAAGCGCCGGCGTGCATGCTTCGCCTCGGCCGCCGGGGCCGACAGCTCGTAGGTGTCGAGTGGCTCGGGCTTGGCGCCCAGCAGGGCGCAACCCGACAGCGACAATGCGACAAAGGCAATGCCCGACATCAATTGAAGCGTTTTCACCGCAAATCCGTCCCCAAGATCCCAGCTTGCACGAAGCTGGCGGTCATTCCCTCACCCTAGAACGCCTTCTTCGAATGGGCGTCCGTCAATGTCAACGCCGCGCGCGTCCGTCGTATTCGCGGACGGTTCCCTCTCCACCCGTAAGGATGCGCTGCGGGTTGCGTTCCAGATCCGTAATCGCCTGCTCTATCCGGTTTATCGACCGGCGGCCGTCGCGCACGAAAGACTCCACGTCACGCAAGCCGGGTCCCGTAAACTGCTGAAGGCCGCTCAAAATCGTGCCCAGGCGCGCATTGAGGGTGTCGGCAACCTGACGGAAGGCCTTCAGCGTGTCGCGGGCCTCGGCCATCATACCCTCCGTCTGGCCGGACCCCAGCAGCTTGTCCACCTTGGCCAATATGCCATCGACCCGCACGGAGGCCGCGTTGAGGCGATGCGCCAGTTCCGTCGCGTCGCCGATCATGCGATCGATATCGCCGGAGCGGCCCCTGAACTTCTCGGTGACTTTCGCAACGTCGCTTGCCGCGCTCTTGGCATCGCGGCTCGCTGACTCGATGT
The DNA here is from genome assembly GCA_023387775.1 of Pseudomonadota bacterium. GTDB lineage: Bacteria > Pseudomonadota > Alphaproteobacteria > Rhizobiales > Rhizobiaceae > Pseudaminobacter. Next base: position 4,778 of record JAEWHN010000377.1, read on the forward strand.
TGCCGAGCGTGGTGCGCACCGTCTCCGGATTGACGCTATCGAGAATGCCGTCGACCTTGTTCAGGGTATTGGTGCCCCGTTCGGCAAAGGTGTTGATCGAGCCGACGGCTTTCTGAGCCCCTGCAATGATCCTGTCGAATTCCTTCGTGTTCTCGCTCAGATCACGGGTGACCTTCTGAACATTGGTGACGATCTGCGAAACCTTGTCCTTGTCCACCGCCTTGAGCAGGTCTTCCGCCGCCTTCAGGGTGCTGTCCAGCCTTCCCGAGACGCCCACCAGTTCCTCGGAGAGCTTGCTGACGCTCGAAAGGAACCTGTCCACGCCTTCGGCATTGCGGCCAAGGGCGTTGGAGAACTTTTCGACATTGGAAACCGTGTGGGTGAGCGGCACGCGAACGTCGCTCACAAAGCCTTCCAGCTGGCTGAGCAGAGTATCGGCGCGCTTGAATATGTCCTGCGCCGTCTGCAGCAAGTTGGTCACGGCGGAGGGGCTGGCGGTAATCTCCGCGACCTTGCCCTGCGACTCGGCTTCTTCGAACAGATTTACCTCGTGCGGATTGCCGCCCTTGAGCTCGATGTTCGCCTGGCCCGTAAGGCCGGTGAGGCCGATATCGGCCTGAGTGGACTTGGTGATCGGGGTCAGACGATCGATCTCGGTGTCGGCGATCGCCACGCTCGGGTTCTCGACATCGATGAAGACCCGCCGTACATCGCCAACCTTCACGCCGTTGAACAGCACGGCGCTGCCGCGCCCCAGGCCTGAAGCCGAACCCGGAATGCGCACGCGCAACATCGCGGTCTCGCCCCTCTCGCCGATCGCCGCGGTCCAGTAGACGAAGGCGAAAGCGGACAGGATCGCAAGGAGCGTGAAAATTCCGACGATTACGTAGTTGGCTCTGGTTTCCATTCGCGACTTTTATTCTATCTCCTGGCCGACAGATCGATGTGCCGCGCGCGCTTGCCGCGGAAATAAGACTTCACCCACGGCTCCTCGCTGGCAAGCATGTTTTCGATCGTGCCTTCAATGAGCACTCTTTTCTTGCCGAGAACGGCAATTCGGTCACACACGGTGAACAGGCTATCGAGATCGTGTGTCACCATGTAGACGGTCAGCCCCAGCGTGTCCCGCAGCTTGGACACGAGTTCGTCGAAATCGGCCGCGCCGATAGGGTCCAGGCCCGAGGTCGGCTCGTCGAGGAATACGAGGTCCGGGTCAAGCGCCAGGGCGCGAGCCAGCGCCGCACGCTTGATCATGCCGCCCGACAGTTCCGAGGGGAACTTTTCGGCCGCATCGCGTGGAAGACCCACCAGTTCCACCTTCAGGAGCGCCAGTTCGTCCATCAGCTTCTTGGGCAGGTCCAGATACTCGCGCATCGGAACCTGGACATTTTCCCGCACGGTCAGCGAGGAAAACAGCGCGCCATGCTGGAAAAGAACGCCAAGGCGCATGTCCAGCCGCATCCGCTCCATGTCGGTGGCCTCATCGACATCCAGCCCGAAGAGCCTGATCGTGCCGGCGCGCTTCTTGGTCAGGCCGAGAACGGTGCGCAGGAGAACCGATTTGCCGCTGCCGGACGCGCCGACGAAACCGAGGATCTCGCCGCGCCGTATGTCCAGGGAAAGGTTCTCGAGCACGATGTTGTCGCCGAAACCGACCGTGACGCCATGTGCCTCCAGAACGATCTCGCCTTCCGGGCGGGCATATCCGTTCACCTGGTCTCTAGTCGTTTCGATGACCATCGCCGCTCGCCTCAGAAGTTGATCGAAGCGAAGAAGATGGCGAATGCGCCATCCATGATGATGACGACGAAGATCGCCTTCACCACCGAAGCAGTCACGTGGCGCCCGAGCGATTCGGCGCTGCCGCCGACCTTCAGCCCCTCCACGGAGGCAAGAATGCCGATGACCATGGCCATGAAGGGCGCCTTGATCAGCCCGGAAAAAATCGTGCTTAGGCTTATGCCAACCCGCAACCGGTCGAGAAATGCGGTCGGCGTGATGTTGGAATAGAACCACGAGATCACGATCGCGCCGCCGAGTGCGGCGAAATTGGCAATCACGGCCAGGCATGGCAGCGCGATAACCAGCGCAACAAGCCGCGGAAAAACCAGCACCCCGACAGGATTGAGCCCGATGACCTTGAGCGCGTCGACCTCCTCGCGCATCTTCATCGAGCCGATCTCGGCGGTGATGGCGCTGCCGGAACGGCCTGCCAGCATGATCGCCGTCATCAGCACGCCGAGTTCGCGCAGGATCAGGATGCCGACCAGGTCGACGACGAAGATGTCGGCGCCGAAATAGCGAAGCTGGTAGGCGCCCTGCTGGGCCACGATGCCGCCGACGATCGCCGACATCAGCACCACGACCGGCACTGCGCCCACGCCCATGCGGTCGATCTGGTGAAAGATCGCGGCAAGATTGACGGCGTGGCCGCGGCCGAGCTTCATCTGAGCACCGCGAATGGTGGAGCCCAGGATGTTCATTGAGGCGAGAAAGTCGTCGCGGATCGTGTAGACCGTGCGCCCGATCGCCTCCAGAGAGGCTATGACGAGGCCGGGCGGTCTGGGTCGCTCCACCTCCCCGCCCCGCCGCGAGGCATCGCGCACGGCACCGAGAAGGATGGCCGCCTCTTCGCTCTCGCCGGTCAGCCTGACCTCGGCATTGCGCGTCTCCCGCGCAGCGATCAGCCTTTCAAGCAGCCAGGCGCCGGCAGTGTCGATCTTTTCGACCCCTGCAAGGTCGAGTACCACGGGCTCGCTGTCCCTACGTGTTTCGAGGCGGCGCATTTCAGCATCGACCAGCGCGACCGTTCGCGTTGTCCAGGTGCCCGACAAGACATAGGCGCGCACGCCGTCATGCTGCGCCTCGCCGATGAAGGGCGGCTGCTCTTTTGCGGTTTTCGCTTCGTGGGCAGCATTGATAGTCATGACAGCTTGTCATATCCCGTCATCGAGGCTCTGTCACTTTTTCACCTTTGCTACTCGAAGAGTTTGGAGAAAAAACATGCCGCGTGTCCTTTCGGTCAATGCCGAGTGCTTTCCGATCGCCGGCACCTTTACCATCTCGCGCGGGTCGAAGACCGAGGCCGAGGTGATCGTCTGCGAGATTGCCGACGGGCCCGCCGTCGGCCGCGGCGAATGCGTGCCCTACAAGCGTTATGGCGAGACGATGGAAAGCGTGCGCGAGGTAATCGAAGCGATGGCGCCCCGGATCGCGGCGGGCATGGACCGCAACGCCCTCATGAAGTCTATGGCGCCCGGCGCAGCACGCAACGCCATCGATTGCGCGCTGTGGGACCTGGAAGCGAAGCTTTCGGGAACACCCGTCTGGCAGACCATTTCCGGCGCGAAGCCGCTGCCGCTGGAAACGGCTTTCACGCTGTCGCTCTCAAGCCCGGAATCCATGGCCGCCCAGGCCGCGGAAAACGCCTGGCGCCCGCTGCTGAAGGTCAAGATCGGCGGCGACAATGATATCGCGCGCATTGAGGCAGTGCGAAACGCCGCGCCGGACAGCCGCATCATCCTCGATGCCAATGAAGGCTGGAACGACGAAAACATCCGGCAGAACCTGGCGCTGGCGGCCGATCTCGGCATTGCACTGATCGAGCAGCCGCTTCCGGCGGGCAAGGACGAGATCCTGCGCGACATACCGCATCCTGTGCCGATCTGCGCCGACGAGAGCGGGCATGGCATCGAAGATCTCGAATCGCTCATCGGTCTCTACGACGCCATCAACATCAAGCTGGACAAGACCGGCGGGCTGACAGAGGCATTGCAATTGCGCGACCGCGCACGCGAACTCGGCTTCTCCATCATGGTCGGCTGCATGGTCGGCACGTCGCTGGCAATGGCGCCGGCGGTGCTGCTGGCGCAAGGTGCCGATTTCGTCGACCTCGATGGGCCGCTGCTGCTCGCGCGCGACCGCGAGCCGGGTCTGGTCTACGAAGGCTCTCTGGTGTCACCGCCCCAGGCGGCGCTTTGGGGCTGAGCGCGCCGCCAGCCCGATGAAAGCGATGCCCAGCGCCGCCACCGCCACCATCACATAGAAGCCGCCGACACCGAGCCGTTCGTAGAGCAGGCCGGAAAAGAGCGTTACCGCAGCCATTGAGAAGCCGTTGGCAAAGAAGGCGATGCCTTGGGCCGCGCCCATGCGCTCTTCGACCACGTTCTCGGCGATCATCTTTTGCACCCCGATCAAGATCAGGCCGGTGGAGAAGGAATGCAGCGTCTGCGACGCGAAGAACCCTGCAACGCCCGCGCCCAGAGGCCAGATCAGCGGAAACGAAGCCCAACGCAGCATTGCAGCCACACCGGCCATCATCAGCAATACGACGGGTCGCATATGGCCGAAGACCCTCGTAAAAACCATGAACATGGCAACCTCGGCCACCACGCCCCAGGCCCATAGCAGGCCCACCAGCGTTTCGCTGATGCCGATCGACTTCCAGTAAATCGACACGAAGCCATAGAGAAAGCCGTGGCTGGAAACGATGATGCCCGCTCCGACAACGAAGAACAGGAAATAAGCATTGAGGAGCTTCGGCGCGGCCTCCTGGAGCTCAGCCGCGGAAAGGGGCGAAGCGCGTCGCGGACGCCCGAGGCGCGGAGCAAAGCACACGACGGCCAGTATCGCGGCAAGGCCGCCGGTGATCATCGCGGGAACCGCGTCCGCTCCATAGACCGATAGCACGGCACCGCCGGCGAGGTTGGCGGCCAGGAAGGCGATGGAGCCCCAGATCCGCATCCCGGCATAGTTCGAACCGAAGCGCCGAACGCCCGAAAGCGCAAGCGAATCGGTCAATGGCGTGTGCGGGGTCCAGAACACGGCCAGAACCAGGGACACCAGCAGCACGGTCAGATAGTCGGGCTCCAGAAAGTAGCCCGAAGACAGCATCAGTGCCGCAGCAACGGTCAGGATCAGGACATTGGCCCGGTCGTTCGCCTTGTCTGCCAGGCTGGTGATGAACGGCGTGGTAACGACGCGCAGGAACATCGGCGCCGACAGAATGATCGCGATGTGGCCGGCATCGAACCCCTTGGTTTCGAGCCATAGCGGAAAATACGGGAGGTGCACGCCCATCGGTACGAAGACCATCAGGTAGATGAGCGATATTCGCAGTTCGAAATAGCGCGGCTTCACGAGCTGGGCCGCAGTGAGCGTTTGCAACGACGACATGGAGGGGCGCGATCCAGAAAGCGCGACTCATGCGAAATGGGGATCGGTCACGCTGCCGCCCCATAGCATGGGGATGCCACCAGGCAAACAGCGCCACCCTGAGAGGCCCTGCGGCCGTCGTATCCAACGGCCATCGGGCGCGAGTGTCGACTGCCATCAGGGAAAACGGGCGTCGGACCAGGCCCCACATGCATTCCCAGAACGCCCAGGCGATGCGCGCGCCGCAGGGCTGGCTGCGCATCCTTGGCCGGTTCCGAAGCACATGAGTTCGCGCCGGCGCGGTGGAAGCAGCGTCGTCGTGCCGGATCTTCGTCCATGATGACCGCCGTCAGGCTGCCTTGCCGATGGCTTCTTCCATCTCCGTCGGCACGCGAACCGGCTCGCCGCGTGCGGGCCGAGCGACCGCGTGCGGCCAGTGGACGATCTCCATCGACCCGTCGAAATGCTCGACCACCGCGGTGCAGCTCTCCACCCAGTCGCCGGTGTTGACATAGCGCACGTCGCCGAAATCCTCGATCGCGGCGTGATGGATATGCCCGCAGATCACCCCATCGACATCCGAACGTCGTGCCTCCTCGGCCAGGACGTCCTGGAACGAGCCAATAAAATTGACCGCTTTCTTGACCTTCACCTTCGCCCAGGAAGAGAACGACCAATAGGGCATGCCGAGCCACTGACGCAGCCGCGTCACCATCCGGTTGACCATGATGGCCATGTCGTAGGCCTTGTCGCCCAGATAGGCGAGCCAGCGCGCATTGTGCACGACCATGTCGAACTGGTCGCCGTGGATGACCAGATAGCTCTTGCCATCGGCGGCTTTGTGGATCGCCCGGTCGGCAACGACGATGCCGCCGAAATGAACACCCTGGAACATCCGCAGGAATTCGTCGTGATTGCCCGCTATGTAGATGATCTTGGTGCCCTTGCGCGCGTGGCGCAGCAGCTTCTGCACGACATCATTGTGGCTTTGCGGCCAGTGCCAGGACCGCCGCAGCCGCCAGCCATCGACAATGTCGCCAACAAGGTAGATCGTTTCCGCTTCGTGATGACGCAGGAAGTCGATCAGAAACACCGCCTTGGCCGCTTTGGAGCCGAGATGGACATCGGAAATGAACAGGGTGCGGAATTTGCGTGGCGCTTCGCCGGGCATGGGCTTCTGTTCCGTTGCTGTCGCGCAAGCCTATGAAGCCCCCATGCAACAGGCGTATGACGGTTGCGGATTCCGCCACGCAAGCTAGGTTCGCAACCCTGCAGAGAGGAGAAGTAAATCATGGATCTCGGCATTCGAGGAAAGACGGCCATCGTCTGCGCATCGAGTCGCGGGCTGGGCCGCGGCTGTGCAACGGCGCTGGCTGAGGCGGGCTGCAACCTCGTGGTCAACGGTCGCGACCCGACGGCCCTTGCCGCCACCGCACGCGAGCTTCGGGACCGTTTCGGCGTCGACGTCGTCGAGATCGCGGGCAACGTCGCGGACCCTGCCGTCCAGAAGGACCTGCTCGCCGCCGCGCCCGCGCCGGACATCCTTGTCAACAACAATGGCGGGCCGCCGCCGCGCCCGCTGCGTGAACTCGACCGCCAGACGATTCTCGAAGGCGTCACCAACAACATGGTCACGCCGATCGAACTCGTGCAGGCAGTGATTGACGGAATGGCGGAGCGCGGCTTCGGGCGCATCGTCAACATCACGTCCCTGTCGGTCTATGTCCCGATACCGGGGCTGGACCTGTCGTCTGGCGCGCGCGCCGGGCTCACCTCGTTCCTGGCAGGCGTGGCACGCACGGTCGCGAGCCGGAACGTCACCATCAACAACCTGCTGCCGGGCAAGCTCGACACGGATCGCCTGCGCACCACGCATGGAACGGGCGTGGAGGAAACCCCGGAAGCCGCGCGCGAGCGCAAGCTGCGGCTGAGCGCGGACATACCGGCCAAGCGCCTCGGCACGCCGGAAGAATTCGGCCAGATATGCGCCTTCCTATGCTCGGCGCATGCGGGCTATATTACCGGGCAGAACATTCCGGTGGATGGCGGCCTGTATGTCAGCGCGTTTTGACGCGACGACACACATCTGACTCAATTGGCGAAATAGTGGTTCCAAGCAATTGGAATCACTGCAATTATCGATCCCACGCCTTTCCGACCACACGACGATGTCTGAAAGACGGATTGCTAGGGCAAAAGGCGGTCGAATGCGACCGTGCGCGGGGTAAGCGGCGGAAATGGAAATGGAAACAGACAACACCAAACGCTCCGACCTCGATGAGGCGGCGCTGTTCTTCCACAAATATCCGGTAGCGGGAAAGCTGGAGATCCAGGCAACCAAGCCTCTCGGCAACCAGCGCGACCTGGCGCTCGCCTATTCGCCCGGCGTGGCAGCCCCCTGCCTTGCGATCCGCGACGAGCCGGCCACGGCGGCCGACTATACGGCGCGCGCGAACCTTGTGGGCGTGATTTCCAACGGCACCGCGGTTCTGGGCCTAGGCAATATCGGCCCACTGGCCTCCAAGCCCGTGATGGAGGGCAAGGCCGTCCTGTTCAAGAAATTCGCCGGCATCGACGTCTTCGACATCGAGATCGACGCGCTTGAAATCGAGCGCATGGTGGAGACCATCTCGGCGCTGGAACCCACCTTCGGCGGCATCAACCTTGAAGACATCAAGGCGCCCGAATGCTTCGAGGTGGAAGAGCGCCTCAAGGAGCGGATGCGCATCCCCGTCTTCCATGACGACCAGCACGGAACCGCCATCATCGTCGCAGCCGCAGTCCTCAACGGGCTGGAGCTCGCCGGCAAGAGGATCGAGGACGTCAAGATCGTCACCTCCGGCGCGGGCGCCGCGGCGCTCGCCTGCCTCAACTTGCTGGTCTCGCTCGGCGCAAAGATCGAGAACATCTGGGTCACCGACCGCTACGGCGTCGCCTACAAGGGGCGCGTCGAAGAGATGGACCGCTGGAAGGCACCCTACGTCAAGGACACCAACGCGCGCACGCTGGACGATGTCATCGGCGGCACCGACGTTTTCCTTGGGCTGTCGGCCGCGGGGGTGCTGCGCCCCGAACTGCTCCAGCACATGGCGGAAAAGCCGCTGATCCTGGCGCTGGCCAACCCGACCCCGGAGATCATGCCCGAGCTGGCGCGTGCGGCGCGGCCCGACGCGATGATCTGCACCGGCCGTTCCGACTTCCCGAACCAGGTCAACAACGTCCTGTGCTTCCCCTACATCTTCCGCGGTGCGCTGGATTGCGGCGCCAGCGCGATCAACGAGGAGATGAAGCTGGCGGCCGTGCGTGCCATTGCCGGGCTGGCCCGCGAGGAGCCTTCCGACGTCGCGGCCCGCGCCTATTCGGGCGAGACGCCGACCTTCGGCCCTGATTTCCTGATCCCCTCGCCCTTCGATCCGCGCCTTATCCTGCGGATCGCCCCGGCCGTGGCAAAGGCTGCCTGCGACAGCGGCGTGGCAACGCGCCCGATCACCGACGTCCCGGCCTATATCGACCGGCTGAACCGCTTCGTGTTCCGCTCCGGCCTCATCATGAAGCCGGTGTTCGCAGCGGCGAAGACCTCGTCGGCCAAGCGCGTCATCTATGCCGACGGCGAGGACGAGCGCGTGCTGCGCGCCGCGCAGGTGGTGCTGGAGGAAGGCATAGCGCAGCCCATCCTGATCGGCCGCCCCAGCGTGGTGGACACGCGCTTGCGGCGCTACGGCCTGCGTATTCGCGCCGGCACCGACTTCGAGCTGATCAACCCCGAGGACGATCCGCGTTACCGCGATTATGTGGATCTCATGATCCAGCTTGGCGGGCGGCGCGGCATCACCCAGGAAGCCGCCCGCACCATGGTGCGCACCGATACCACCGCAATCGCCGCGCTGGCGACGCGCCGCGGCGATGCCGATGCGATGATCTGCGGCCTCGAAGGCCGCTTCGCGCGGCACCTGCGCAATGTCACCCTGATCATCGGCGCGCGCGAGGGTGTGCGCCATCGCGACCTGTCGACGCTGTCGATGCTGATTTCGAGCCGCGGCGTGATCTTCCTCACCGACACCTATGTCACCGTCGACCCGAGCGCGGAAGAAATCGCCGAAATAACCGTCCTGGCAGCCGAGCAGATCAGGCGCTTCGGCATCGAGCCCAAGGCGGCGCTGCTGTCGCACTCGAATTTTGGTTCGCGGGACAGCCCCAGCGCCCTGAAGATGCGGGAGGCCGCGGCCATCCTGAAAAAGGTCGCGCCGGACCTTGAGAGCGACGGCGAAATGCATGCGGATTCGGCTCTTGCCGAGCATCTGCGGCAGAGGGTCTACCCGCATTCCACGCTGAAGGGCGAGGCCAATCTGCTGGTGTTCCCGAATCTCGATTCGGCCAACATCACGCTCACCGCCGTGAAGCAGATGATGGATGCCCTGCATGTCGGGCCGATCCTTCTGGGCGCGGCGCAGCCGGCGCATATCCTCACGCCTTCGGTCACGTCGCGCGGCGTCGTCAACATGACGGCGCTGGCCGTGGTCGAGGCCTCGCACAAGGCGCAGGCAACCATGGCGGACGTGGGCTGACAGCGTCAGTCGCGCACGGGCAGGACCAAACTGCAGACAGGCAGTTAAACCTGCTCGTGCTAGTGCGGCGGATTTCAGCCGGCTGCCCGGCAGCCGGCCAGATCGAGTTTCTTGGGGTACATGATGACGGCCGGATCGGACGGGTTCGTGCGCGCAATCGCCGTTTTTTCCGCCATATTTGCAGGGCTCCTCGCCAGTACCCCGCTGGCGCTTGCCGATGCTCGCCTGTGCCGCCAGCTCGAGGCCGAACTCGCAGGCGGCGCAAAGTCCCCTCGCACCGAAAAATATGACGCTGCAATCGCCAAGCAGCGCGAACAGATCGTTCGGGTGCGCAACCGGACCCGCGCCGCCGGATGCGGCTTTTCCATGTTCGGCCGCGCGGTCGAAGATTGCGCCAAGCTCAATGACAATCTCGCCCGGATGGAAAGCAACCTGGACGCGCTGGAGCGCAAGCGTGCCCGCATCCGTCCGGGCAAGTCACAGGCCCAGGTAATTGCCGCGCTCGACGCTAATGGCTGCCGGCAGGCGCCGCAGCGCATGGAGGCCACGAACGAAAATGCTCGCGCCATCGAACGGATTCTGAGCCGGACACGAGCGACGGAGCAGGCGGCCGCCGATGCCGACGGCGAACGGATTGTTCGAAGAGTGCTGAACCCGGGCGAAAGCATCGGCCGCCTTGCCGGCGCTTATCGCACCTTTTGCGTACGCACCTGCGACGGTTACTACTTCCCGATGTCGCCGGCCTCTTCGCGCGGCCAGTTTGTGCGCGACCAGAAGAACTGCCAGGCGGCGTGCCCCAATGCCGAGATGCAGCTCTTCTACCAGGAAGCCTACGGCGACACGGCGACCGAAATGATCTCGGCACAGTCAAGCATGCCCTATTCCAGGCTGCCGGCGGCTTTTCGCTATCGAAGCTCCGCCGCGCCTGAAGGCTGCAGCTGCAACGCGCCCAGGAATTTCGAGATCATCGCCGGAAACCCGCCGCAGCAGGAAGCGGCCAAGGCTCAGCCGGCTGCGGCCATAGCCGCGACCGAGGCCGATCCGGAATTCTCGTCGTCAATCGTCAAGCCGGAGCCGCCAACGCCTGCCGCAAGCGCGGAAGTCGTCGAAAACCCTGCAGCGATGGCAGCGGTTGCCACCGACGACGACCCTGCGGCCACTCGTGACCTGGACCCCAACCGAAAGGTCAGGGTCGTCGGGCCAACGTTCCTTCCCGACCCAGAAGAGGCAATAAATCTGCGAGTTCCGGCCCGGAGGCACGGCCGGTAAGCGCCAGCCGCAGCGGCATGAACAGCGACTTGCCCTTGCGGCCGGTCGCCTCCTTCACGGCCCCGGTCCAGTCCTTCCAGGTCGAGCGATCCCACGGCTCTTCCGGCAGGAGATCGAGCGCCTGCGACACGAAGTCGGCGTCTTCGCCGGCCAGTTCGACCGGCTGGTCGGGCCCTTGCCGCAGGATGCGCCACCAGCCGGCGGCATCGGCCAGCTTGTCGAGGTTGCCGCGTACGGCAAGCCAGAAAGGCTCCGCCTGTTCGCCTGAAATGCCGAGCGCCGACAGCCGGTCCCGCGCCTGCGAGTACGGCATGTTGTGGAGCAGCGCGCGGTTGAGCACGATCAGCTCCTCGGGGTCGAATTTGGAGGCGGATTTCGACGTGGTTGCGAGGTCGAAGCGGCTGGCCAGTTCCGCCATGGTCGGCATGGCGGCAACGTTTTCGGAAGTGCCGATCAGCACCGCCAGCGAAGCCACGGCCATAGGCTCGATGCCCGATTCGCGCAGGCCCGAGATGGACAGCGCCCCGGTGCGCTTTGAAAGCCCCTCGCCGTCGCTGGTGGTCAGGATGTTGTGATGGCCGAACACGGGCGGCTCCGCTCCCAGCGCCTTGAAGAGCGCGATCTGCACGCCGGTGTTGGTGACATGGTCGTTGCCGCGGATGATGTGAGTGACACCCATCTCGATGTCGTCCACCACGGAGGGCAGCGTGTAGAGATAGGTGCCGTCCTCGCGTACCAGGACCGGATCCGACAGAGAAGCGAGATCGACGGTTTCGTCGCCGCGCACGAGGTCATTCCACTGGACTTCCGTGCGTTCGGGCTCGAAGGGATCGGTGGAAAAATTCGGCAGCAGGAAGCGCCAGTGCGGCTTGCGGCCTTCGGCCTCCAGCGCTTCGCGCTCTTCCGCCGTCAGCTTCAGCGCCTCGCGGCCATAGACGGGCGGCTGCTTGCGCGACAGGCGGATCTTGCGACGCAGCTCCAGCTCTTCCTGGGTTTCGTAGCAGGGATAGAGCAGGCCCGCAGTCTTCAGCTTCTCCACCGCCGCGTCATAGCGATCAAACCGCCGCGACTGGTATTCGGTGGCGTCCGGGAAGATGCCGAGCCAATGCAGGTCGTACAGGATGGCGTCGGCATATTCCTGCTTCGAACGCACGATGTCGGTATCGTCGAAACGCTGGATGAAGCGGCCGCCATTCTTCATGGCGAACAGCCAGTTGAACAGCGCGGTGCGCGCGTTGCCGATATGGATGAGGCCCGTCGGCGACGGGGCGAAGCGAACGGTTACGGTCATTTGCACCGGTTAACGGATGCATATGGCCTTGGCAAGGCTGGCAAAGCGCTGGCAGGCTCGGGACAGCGCCGATGCGCAGCCCCGGAACGGGTCAGACCAGTCCTTTGGTCAGTTCCAGCGCCTGGCGCTCGAACAGGCGGCGGTAGATGCCGCCCTTCAGGCGGATCAGCGCGTCGTGGTCGCCCTCCTCGACGATGCGGCCGCGATCGAACACCAGCAGCCGGTCCAGCGAGCGCACTGTCGAGAGCCTGTGAGCGATGACAAGCGTGGTTCGCCCCTCCATCAGCCGCTCCATGGCCTGCTGGATCAGCACCTCGGATTCCGAATCGAGGCTCGACGTCGCCTCGTCCAGGATCAGGATCGGCGCGTCTGCCAGGAAGGCGCGGGCGATGGCCACGCGCTGGCGCTCTCCGCCCGACAGCTTCATGCCGCGCTCGCCCACCATCGTGCCGTAGCCCTTCGGCAGGCGGGTGATGAAGTCGTGCGCATTGGCCAGCCTCGCGGCATTCTCGATCTGCGCCTGCGTCGCGCCAGGCCGCGCATAGGCGATGTTCTCGGCCAGCGAGCGATGGAACAGCACAGGCTCCTGCTGCACGATGGCAATCTGCCCGCGAAGCGAATCCTGCTGGACCTGCGAAATATCCTGCCCGTCGATCGAGATACGCCCGCTGTTGACGTCGTAGAGCCGCTGCACGAGCTTCACGAAGGTGGTCTTGCCAGAGCCGGAATGCCCCACCAGCCCCACCCGCTCGCCCGGTGCGATGGAGACGGAAAAGTCGCGATAGAGCGGCGTGTGATGGGTGCCGTAGTGGAAGGTCACCTGCTCGAAATCGATACGGCCCTCTCCGATGATGATCGGCCTTGCGTAAGGCTTGTCCTCGATGCCCAGCGGCTCGTCGAACATTGCGACCAGTTCCTCCATGTCGTTCACCGAACGCTGCAGGTTGCGCACATGCACGCCTACGTCGCGCAGATAGCCCTGCAGCACGAAGAACGAGGTCAGCACGAAGGCGATGTCGCCGGCGCTTGCCCTGCCCTGCGACCACAGCAGCAATGCAAAACCGATCACCGCCCCCCGAAGAACGAGAAGCGTCATGCCCTGCGCGGTGCCATTGATCGCTCCGCGCGCCCAGGTGCGCGCCGTCCTGTGATGCCACTTGCCAATCACCTTGGAGAGGCGGGCTTCCTCGCGCGTTTCGGCCCCGAACGCCTTCACCACCGGATTGCAGGTTACCGCATCGGCAAGGACCCCTCCGAGCCGCGTGTCCCAGCTGTTGGCAAGGCTCGCCGCCGGGGCCACGTATGCCAGCGACAGCAGCACGGTCATCGCGACGTAGATGATGGACCCAAGCGCCACGATCGCGCCCATTATCGGCCAGTACCATCCGAGCAGCAGCGTAGAGCCCACCAGCATGATGAGCGAGGGCAGCAGCGCGATCAGCAACGTGTCGTTCAGAAGGTCGAGCGCCCACATGCCGCGCGTCACCTTGCGCACGGTCGAGCCGGCAAAGGCATTTGCGTGCCAGTTGGTGGAGAAGCGCTGGATGCGGTGGAACGCGTCCACCGCAATGTCGGACATCATGTTGAGCCCCAGGTTCACCATGCCCATGAAGGCCACGTGGCGCGTAACTATGGCGCCGAAACCCAGACCCAGTAGCATCAGGAATGCGACGAGCGCCGCATTCCACGCCACCGCGTCGCTGGCGGCGCCTTCCGCAACGGCAGCAACCAGCTTGCCCGAATAAAGCGGTATCAGAACGTCCGCCATTGTTGAAACGAGGAAGGCTACCGCGATAACCGCCAGCCGGACCGGCTGACGCTGCCAATGCCGAAAGGCGAAACAGAGAACGCTGCGGAAAGCGCCGCCGCGCCAATCCATGTGAATACGAGCCATGTTTCATTCGGACGCGACAGGCGGCCCGATCCCAGAGAGTTCAGATGTTGGAAACCGCGACGAGCCGGAAAACCGCCGGGGCGGTTGCGGGATACGAAACGAATTTGGCACCGGCCGGGCACAATCCGGGCGGTAACGAGGCTTTAACACGGAAAGTCAAACGCGCTCAGCCGATGCAATATCGACCACGACCACTTCAGAGTGCCGTTGTAGCTGTGCGAGACAGCCGCATATATTGCCCGTCTGTCGCCTTTACGAAGCCGAGCTTTTCGTAAACTCCATGCGCGTCCGAGGTGGAAAGGCTCCAGTGCACGACGCCGCCGAGCTCCGGGTGGTCGATGAAGGCGCGGACCAGCCTCTGCCCCAACCCCTGCCCGCGATGTTCGGGCCACACGATTATGTCGCAGAGATAACCGAAATAGGTTCTGTCGGTGATCGCTCGCGCAAACGCCACCTGCCTTCCGTCGAGATAGGCACCGGCGCACATGGAATTGGCAAAGGCGCGTTCATAGCCGGCATCGCTGCGCCCGCGGCCCCAGTAGCTGGACTTGAGTAGTTCGCAGGTCGCGTGAAAATCGATCCGCGCCGGGTCGAAGCTGATCTCGTAGGCCGCCATGTTCGCTCCCGACGCAGAACGCAATTTGCCGCCTAGCCGCGATCCCTGAACCGGTTGGTGATCGGGTAACGGCGGTCGCGGCCGAAGTTCTTCCGGGTGATCTTGACGCCCGGGGCCGCCTGCCGCCGCTTGTACTCCGCGACATAGAGCAGATGCTCGATGCGGTGCACCAGTTCGCGATCATGCCCGCGCGCGACGATCTCATCCACGCCCATCTCGTTCTCGACCAGGCATTCCAGGATGTCGTCGAGCACCGGGTACGGCGGCAGCGAATCCTGATCAGTCTGGTTCTCGCGCAGTTCCGCCGACGGTGCCTTGTCTATGATGTGTGCGGGTATCACCTCGCCCGAGGGTCCAAGGCCACCCGGCGGCACCATGCCGTTTCGCCAGCGCGCCAGTGCATAGACCTGCATCTTGTAGAGGTCCTTGATCGGGTTGAAGCCGCCGTTCATGTCGCCATAGAGCGTGGCGTAGCCGACCGACATTTCCGACTTGTTGCCTGTCGTCACCACCATGGAGCCGAACTTGTTGGAGATCGCCATCAAGATCGTTCCGCGCGCGCGGCTCTGCAGGTTCTCCTCGGTGATACCTTCGCGCGTGCCTTCGAAAATCTGCGTCAACGCGTGCGAAAAGCCTTCGACCGGCTCGAAGATCGGCACGATGTCGTAGCGGCAGCCAAGCGCGCGGGCGCAATCTTCGGCGTCCTTCAGCGACTCCTTGGAGGTGTAGCGATAGGGCATCATCACCGCGCGAAGCCGCTCCTCGCCCAGCGCATCCACGGCAAGGGCTGCGCAGATGGCCGAATCGATGCCGCCCGACATGCCGAGCACGACATCCTTGAAGCCGTTCTTGTTGACGTAATCGCGCAGCCCCAGCATGCAGGCGCGGTAGTCGGCCTCTTCCCGCTCCGGGAGCTTCGACATGGGGCCGTCGACGCATTCCCAGCCGTCTTCGTTGCGCTTCCATACGGTGACGGACAGGGCCTCTTCGAACTGGCTCATCTGGAAAGCGAGCGCCTTCCGGGCAGAAATTGCGAAGGAGGCACCGTCAAAGACCAATTCGTCCTGGCCTCCGAGCTGGTTGGCGTAGATGATCGGCAGGCCGGTTTCTATCACCTGCCTGATGACAACCTGCTGGCGGATGTCGGCTTTCCCGCGATGGTACGGCGAGCCGTTGGGCACGAGAATGATCTCGGCTCCCGACTCGGCAAGCGTCTCGCACACGCCGAGATCACCCCAAACGTCTTCGCAGATCGGAATGCCCAGCCTGACGCCGCGAAAGTTGACCGGCCCCGGCAGGTCCGGCCCGGCCTGGAACACGCGCTTCTCGTCGAACTCGCCGTAGTTCGGCAGGTCGATCTTGTAGCGCTCGGCAAGGATCTTGCCGCCGTCGGCCACGACAATGGAGTTGTGGACGCCGCTCTTGCGCTTCAGCGGCGTGCCGATGATGACGCCCGGCCCCCCGTCGCCGGTTTCGGCGGCAAATTCTTCGACCGCGCGCTCGCAGGCTGCAAGAAAGGCGGGCTTCAACACCAGGTCCTCGGGCGGATAGCCGGCGATGAACAGTTCGGTGAAGAGGACGAGGTCGGCGCCCTGTCGCGCGGCATCCGCCCTCGCTTCACGGGCCTTGGCGAGATTGCCGGCTACGTCGCCGACGATCGGATTGAGCTGGGCAACGGCGATGCGGAGAATATCGCGAAGTACGGGCTTGGTGTTCATGCGAAGCGGTGTAGCGCGGCCGTCTTTCTCGGGCAATGCCGCAACTTCACGCAGCTATTCGCCGACTTGTTCTCGTATCGTCTGCGCGGCGTGATTTTCGCCGATCGACATGGCGAGAATACGGGAGATATGGCAGCGCGGCAGCCCGGTCTGCCCGGTCTGCCCGGCCCAGGCGTTGATCTGCTCCTGGATGCGCGCAAGGTCGCGCTTCGTAGTCGGATTGTCGCCGATCTCGAGGCCAGCGTCGCGCAGTGCTGCGACCATGTCCTGCGACATGACGAAAGTGTCCCAGCCAAGCCAGCGCAGGAAATACTGCCCTGTGTTGCCGCCAAGTCGGCTGCCGTGCTTGCCCAGATAGGCCATCAGTCCGATCTGGTCGTTTGCGGGCCATGCGGCCAGGAACTTGCCAAAGCTGCCATGCTCCTTCGAAACACGCTCGACGAAAGCCGCATTGTCGCGCACGGACCTGATCTTCTGCGGGTTGCGCACGATGCGCTTGTCGGAAGCCAGGTCGTGCCAGAAGTCGTCCGGCTGGAACAGCAGGCGCTTCGGCTCGAAGCCGAGGAATGCCTCCTCGAAACCCGGCCACTTCTGCTCGATCACGCGCCAGACGAAACCCGCCGCGAACACCCGCTCGGCCATGGTCGACAGGATGCGGTCGTCCGAAACATTCGCCAGCGCCGCATTGTCCGGCATCGGTCCCAGCAGGGAGGCAAGAACGTCTTCACCGCCCTTGCGGCTGGCCGCGCGGGCGCGGATCCTCCCGAAATCGAGCATGTGAACCCTCCCTGGCAATCCTGTTGCTTCCCTACAGCAGAAGGGCGGTTATCCGTTCTATCAGGGCGGCGCCCCAGATGCCCGCCACGATGACGATCGCGATCAGAACCGCAAGCGACCCGCAGTCCTTGGCAAGCTGGATATCACCGTGAAAATCCCGCGAGACAGCGTCGCAAGCCGCCTCGATGCCGGTGTTCAGCACCTCAATCAGAATAAGGAACAGCACCGCTCCGATGAGCACCGCGTAGCCTTTCCAGCTGGTGGACAAAAACCACGCCGCCGGAATGGCCAGGGCAAGCAGGATGACCTCCTGCTGAAATGCGGTCTCGCTCCGGATCAGGCGGCCGAATGCCCTGACTGAATTGCGGAAGGCATTGACCAGTCGCTCCATTCAGACCCCCTTACGAATCGTCGCAAAAGGATCATGTATCCCAATCCACCCCTAGTGGAACAGGTATGAGTCGTTGGCGAAAAAGCCGTGGTCGACGGAATTGTGCACGCGCTCTGCCTTGGCGCCGGCGCCCGCCGCACCATAGGCAAAGAAGATCGGCATCAGGTGTTCGTCGGTCGGGTGATTGTCGGCGGGAAACGGCGCCGCTCTTTTCCAGTCAAGCAAGGCCTCGGTGTCGTTCGCCGCGAGCTTCTGCGCAAACCACTGCGTAAATGCCTCGACCTTTCCTGCCAGTTCGGGGTCGACAGCCGCCCCTTGCCGCATGGTTGAAAAATAGGCGCGCAGATTATGCGTGATGTGGCCGGAACCGACGAGCAACACACCCTCCTCGCGCAGTGGCGCAAGCGCCTTGCCGATCGCGTAGTGCCAGGCGGCATCTGCGTTGGGGTCGATCGACACCTGCACGATGGGTATGTCTGCCTCGGGAAAGGCCAGTTTCATTGGTGTCCAGGTGCCATGGTCGTAGCCGCGTCTGCCGAGCCGCGCCGGCAACAGGCCTGCGTCTTCCAGCAATGCCATGATCTTTTCCGCCAGCACCGGCGCACCGGGCGCAGCATAGAGCATTTCGTACAGTTCCGGAGCAAAGCCCCTAAAATCGTAGATCATCTCCGGCTTGGGGTCTGTCACCACCGTGACCCCATGCGTCTCGAAGTGCGCCGACATGATCACAATCGCCTTGGGCCGAGGAACCAAGGTCGAAACCGTCTCGAGATAGCGGCGCGCCGGCGTGTCGTTGATGACGATATCCGGACCGCCGTGTGAAACGAACAAGGTGGGCATGGTGGCCATGGCTTTCTCCTTGGCCTGCATAATAGAGCGGAATGTCTGGCTTAGGCAGATCGCGACCGCGAGACGAACCGTTCAGGAAACGACGACGCTTGCGCCCATGGCGCTCAGTCCTACGCGACCTTGACCGTCGGTGTGGATTTCGGAAATTGCGGCAGCCCGTCATCGATGGCGTAATAGTCGCCCTTGTCGACGACGAAGATATGGCTCTCGCCCACGAGACCGGAGGGCGTGTCGAAAGCGCCCGCCATCACCGAGGTGGTGTCGAGTTCATCGTGCTTCCAGAACAGGATCGACCCACACAGGCGGCAAAATCCGCGCCGGGCGACCCTGGAGCTTCGATACCAGGTGATGTTTTCCGAGCCGCTAATTTCCAGGTCGGCATCCGAGACGTTGGTTGCCGCAAAGAAGTGTCCGCTTTGCTTGCGGCACTGCGTGCAGTGACAATAGACAACGCCCCGAAATGCTCCCTCTGCCGTGAATTTGACAGCGCCGCAGCCGCAAGATCCCGTCTTCATCGCCTTCTGCTCCTACACACTCGCACCGCCGCTCGCATGACGTAAAGTCATCACAGGAAGGGACCGCCAAGCTGCTGCATTTGCGACATCTAGCCTGACAACTTACGGCAGAAGCGGCGACCCAGTATTTCAACACCTATTACTGAAATCTCTATTGTAAAAAGTTAAGAGAATTTTTATACGAACGCGTTGTATTTCCCTGGGAGACAGACATCGCAGATTGCGGGGGGCATTCTTGTGCTGTTTTGAAAATCCAAGCCCCTGACCAATTTCTGATTGTCGAATTGCCTGACATCGGACGCGGGAGCCGCCTTAGGCCCCAATGGAGAGTGGAGCAAGGATGCAGCCTGCTGTCGCCCACAACGAACCAAGCCATGACCTCGCGGCCAACGTGGTTGCGACGATGCGGCAAATGCGAGTGGCAAGCCTGCCGCGCAACTATGAGATTTTCTACGAGGCCCTTTCCGGCTCGAATCCCCGGCTCAGCCTGGAAGTGATCGAGTTGGGCAACAATCCGACGCAGGAGCGCCTCGACCAGATCGGCCGCAAGTATTTCGCCCAGAATCACAACCAGACGATCGTGGAGCAAGCCCGCGAGGTGGTCGCCCAGGAGCTTGAGGACATTGCCCGCATTTTGCGCTCCGAACACCAGCACCTGGAAAAATACGGCCAGATCCTCGACCAGACCTCCAGTGGGCTGAACAACCGAGATCTGATCAGCAAGGAACTGCTGCAGAAGATCGCTCGCGCCATGACGACTGCCACCAATTCGACGATCGACCACGGCAGGCAGGTGGCAGACACGCTGAGCGAAAAGTCCGCCGAGCTGGAAAGCGTCAAGTCAAAGCTGGAGGAGTACAAGCGGCTGGCCGCCACAGACCCCCTCACCGATATCTGGAACCGGCGCGCCTTCGACAAGGAGCTTGCCGCGATCTACGACAGCAATAGGGGCATCCTGTTCAAGGCTCTGATCCTTGCAGATATCGACAGCTTCAAGGAGGTCAATGACCAGTACGGCCATCCCGTCGGCGACAGGATCCTCAAGGTGATTGCCGACATTCTCCAAAGCAGCACCCATGAAGGTGTCTTCGTGGCGAGAACCGGAGGAGAGGAGTTCGCGCTCATCGTCGACGGAACCAGCGAGCAGTTGACATTCGAAATCGCCGACCATCTGCGGGTGCTGATCGAACAGACGCCGTTCAGATGGGGGGATCCGCAGCAGGACTGCGGGCCCATCACCCTCTCCATGGGCGTTTGCATGGCTTCGGATGCCGACAGCGCCGACGACCTATATGCGAAGGCAGACAGCGCCCTCTATCGGTCGAAAGTCGACGGCCGCAATCGCGTCACCCGATATTCGGATATTTCGGCGCGGACAGGGAAAAACTGGAAGCTGTACCGCAAGGACTGAGCGCGGCCGACCTGCCGTAACAGCCGCCGCCGGTATGGCATTGGCCTCAGCCCGCGATCGTCTCCGCCACTCTCCTCGAGAGCCCAACAAAAAAGCGCCGGCAAAGCTGGCGCTTTTCCCGTTCAAGACTGCGAGCACGCTCAGGCGCTGGCCACCTTCTTCTCGCTGCGGTGCGCGCCCTTTTTCAGAAGCTCCGACACCAGGAAAGCCAGCTCGATTGCCTGGTCGGCGTTGAGGCGCGGGTCGCAATGCGTGTGATAGCGGTCCTGCAGCTCCTCGTCGCGGATGGCGCGTGCGCCGCCCGTGCATTCGGTCACGTTCTTGCCGGTCATCTCGACGTGAATGCCGCCGGCATGCGTGCCCTCAGCCGCGTGGACGTCGAAGAAGGCCTGCACTTCGCCCAGGATGCGGTCGAACGGGCGCGTCTTGTAGCCGGCCGCGGTGATCGTGTTGCCGTGCATCGGGTCGCAGGACCAGACGACGTTGCGGCCTTCCTTCTGCACGGCACGCACCAGCTTGGGCAGGTGGTCGCCCACCTTGTCGGCGCCGAAGCGAGCGATAAGCGTCAGGCGGCCCGCCTCGTTCTCGGGGTTCAGGAGGTCGATCAGCTCCAGCAAGCCATCGGGGGTCAGCGACGGACCGCATTTCAGGCCGAGCGGGTTCTTGATGCCGCGGCAGTACTCGATATGCGCATGGTCGGCCTGGCGCGTACGGTCGCCGATCCAGATCATGTGGCCGGAGGTGGCGTACCAATCGCCCGAAGTGGAGTCCACGCGGGTCAGCGCCTGCTCATAGCCGAGCAGCAACGCCTCGTGGCTGGTGTAGAAATCGGTTTCACGCAGCGCGAAATTGTTCTCCGAGGTGATGCCGACCGCACTCATGAAATTCATGGTTTCGGTGATGCGGTTGGCAAGCGCCTCGTAGCGCTCGCCCTGCGGGCTGTCGGAGACGAAGCCGAGCATCCAGCGGTGGACGTTCTCCAGGCTGGCGTAGCCGCCCTGCGCGAAAGCGCGCAGCAGGTTGAGAGTAGCCGCCGACTGCCGGTAGGCCATTTCCTGGCGCGCCGGATCCGGGACGCGCGACTTCTCGTCGAAGTCGATGCCGTTGATGATGTCGCCGCGGTAGCTGGGCAGCGTCACGCCATCCCGCGTCTCGGTGTCGGCCGAACGCGGCTTTGCGAACTGCCCTGCGATGCGGCCGACCTTCACCACCGGCTGGGCGCCGGCATAGGTCAGAACCACGGACATCTGCAGGAACACGCGGAAGAAGTCGCGGATGTTGTCCGCGCCGTGCTCGGCGAAGCTCTCGGCGCAATCGCCGCCCTGGAGCAGGAAGGCCTCGCCGGCAGCAACCTGGGCGAGCTGCTTCTTCAGCTTGCGCGCCTCGCCTGCAAAGACGAGCGGCGGAAAGGTGGCAAGACGGGCCTCGGTTTCAAACAGCGCAGCCTGATCCGGATAGGCCGGGACCTGCTGGATCGGCTTGTTGCGCCAGGAATTCGGAGACCACTTAGTCATTGTTGCACCCAATACTTGTCTTCGCGACAGAGAAGCGCCCGGAAACGTCCGCATTTTCGGGACATGCCCCTATACCGGAAGCAAGGTGTGTATTCTACCCCGGATTCCGGCTGGAGCGAACGAGTTTAGCCGCCCTACTCCACGCGCTGGCCGTTCCTCACCAGATAGGTAGGCTTGTACATCGTCACAAGCTCTTCCGCCGCGCTCGGATGCAGCGCCATGGTCCGGTCGAAATCGTCCTTCGTCAGGCCAGCCTTCAGCGGAATGCCCAGCAACTGCGCCATTTCGCCGGCATCGGGGCCCAGCACATGCGCGCCAACCACGCGCCGTGTGTCGGCATCGACCACCAGCTTCATCAGCATCTTTTCCTGTCGGCCCGACAAGGTGTGGCGCATCGGGCGGAAGGTTGCGCGATAGATCTCGAGATTGGCAAAACGTTTGGACGCCTCATCCTCGGAGAGGCCGACGGTGCCGATTTCCGGCTGCGAGAACACAGCCGTGGCAATGCAATCGTGGTCCGGCCTGGTCGGGTTATTCTTGAACGCGGTCTCGATGAAGCACATCGCCTCGTGGATGGCCACGGGGGTCAGCTGGACGCGGTTGGTGACGTCGCCCACCGCCCAGATGTTGTCGATGCTGGTGCGGGAGTAATCGTCAACGACAATCTCGCCCATCTTGCCCATCTCGACGCCCACGTTTTCCAGGCCGAGATTTTCCGTATTGGGAATACGGCCGATCGCCAGCATCACCTGGTCCACCGTCAGCACCTCTCCGCCGGTGACATGCGCAACGAGGCGACCATCCGCACGCTTCTCGATCTTTTCGAAGACCGTGTGCAGCATGATCCGGATGCCTTTCTTCTCCATGTCCTCATGCAGCATCTGCCGCAGGTCCATGTCGAAGCGGCCGAGGATTTCCTTGCCGCGATAGATCAGCGTCGTCTCGACACCGAGGCCGTGGAAGATGTTGGCGAATTCCACGGCGATATAGCCGCCGCCGGAGATCACGATCGACTTCGGCAGTTCCGGCAGGTCGAATGCCTCGTCGGAGAAGATGCAAAGCTCGTGGCCGGGAAGCGCGGCGTGCGGATTGGGCCGCCCGCCGGTCGCGATCAGGATCTGGTCGGCGGTCACAGTGCGGTTTTCGTTCTCCAGGCGAATCGTGTGCCTGTCCACCAGTGTGGCGCGCGTGTGAAAAATCTCGCCGCCGGCGCCTGCAACGCCCTTCTGATAGAGGCCTTCGAGCCGCGAAATCTCGCGCTCCTTGTTCTCCACCAGCTTGCGCCAGTCGAAGCTCGGCTGTGGCACCGTCCAGCCATAGCCGGCCGCATCCTCGAAGTGCTCCGGAAACTGCGACGCATAGACATAGAGCTTCTTGGGCACGCAACCGCGGATCACGCAGGTGCCGCCGAACCGGAACTCTTCCGCTATTGCCACGCGCTTGCCCAGGGAGGCCGCCACACGCGCCGCGCGCACGCCGCCCGAGCCGCCACCGATGACGAAAAGGTCGTAGTCGTATGCAGTCATGATTCCATCTCCGTTGGCAGCGCTGGCCACAGTTAGGAGGCAAATAGCCAAAATAAAAGCCCGGCGCAGCCGGGCTTTTCGTCTCAGACCATGCGGCCCGTTGGTTAGTTGGCGGTCGAAGCGTCGCCGTCAGTGGCTGCTTCGGGCGCCGGGGGCGGTACCAGCCCCTTGGCCTTGATGATCTCTTCGAGCGCGGTCGCCGACTGCTCGGCCAGGTCGCGGGCGATGCCGCGCTGCCAGATGTCAGCGGCCTTGCCAACCTCGCGCGTGACGATCACACCGTCCTGAAGCAGCTTCTTGCCGGCTGGGGATGTGTAGAACCCAGCAATCGCGTTGAGTTCGTCGGCAGAAAACACCCGCGCGTAGGCGAGTGCGGCTTCCTTCTCCAGATCGGCGCGCCGGGTGGCCAGCTTCAGCGCCGTATCGTCCACGGTGCTGGTGATGACCTCCTGAAGATCCGGGTTCTTCTGGATCATCTCGGACTTCAGCGCGGATGCGGCCTGCGGCAGGATACCATCGTAGAGGTCAGTGGCCTTGATCGCCGCGACCGCGTCGCGGGCGGCCTTCAGATGCGCTTCCGACACGTCCTGCGCGAACGCCGGCACAGCGGCTGCAAGAACGACTGACGCTGCCAGAACGGTGGAAAAGCGACGAACACGGTGGGCCAAGATCATGATGGGATAAAACTCCTGTTTATCGGGTCGCATGTACCGTTCTGACACCGTCGGCGCCGGCGATGATGGCCGCTTGCGCCAAACCAAGGAACAGACCGTGTTCGACAACCCCCGGAACGGCGAAAAGACCATTTGACAGCGCTCTTGGATCGGGAATGCGGCCAAAAGATGCATCAAGAATGAAATGTCCACCGTCTGTAACAAACGGCGCGCCGTTCGTCATCCGCAATGTAAGCGGGCCGGAGAGTCCGAGACTTTCCGCGACGGAAGCTATGGCGCGCTCGGTCGCCCTGAGGCCGAACTTGTTGACCTCGATCGGCAGCGGAAACTTGCCCAGTGTCTCGACCATCTTCGTTTCGTCGGCGATGACGATCATCTTCTTCGAGGCCGCAGCGACGATCTTTTCGCGCAGCAGCGCCCCGCCGCCGCCCTTGATCAGCGAAAGCTGCGGATCGATCTCGTCAGCACCGTCGACTGTAAGGTCCAGTTCCGGGGTCTCGTCCAGCGTAGAAAGCGGCACGCCGAGTTCCACGCACAATGCGGCGGTGCGCTCGGAAGTCGGCACGCCGATGATCTTCATGCCGGCGGCCACCTTTTCGGCCAGCAGTCGCACAAACTCTTCGGCCGTGGAGCCGGTACCGATGCCGAGCCGGGCTCCGTCCGGAACATGGCCAAGCGCCACCCGGGCGGCCTCAATCTTCAACGCACGTGCATCCATGGGAATTGCCGCCCTCCTGTCTGGTTGGCGCTCCTATCATTTTTAGGGCTTGCGGCAAAGGTTTTCTGCCTTGCAGGCCCAATGCCCCAGGGTTGCCCCGCAGTGGCTCGCGGGCTATGCCCAACCCATCATCAGTGTAGCGCAAGGAGCAGGACAGCCAATGAGCCGCCCGATCATCGTATTCGACCTTGATGGAACCTTGATCGACACGGCGCCTGATCTGCTCGACAGCCTCAATCACAGCCTTGCGGCGGGCGGAGTACCGCAAACCGATGCGACCGGGTTCCGCAGCTTCCTCGGTCACGGCGGCCGCGTGATGATCGAACGCGCTTATGCGGCCCAACAAAAGCTGCTGCCTGTGGAAGAGCATGACCGGCTCTTTGCTCTCTTCCTCGACCACTATGGCGAAAACATTCCGGGGCGGTCCCAACCTTATCCAGGCGTGCTCGATGCCCTCGACCGTTTCGCAGACGCGGGCTTCCTGCTGGCAGTGTGCACGAACAAGACCGAGAAATTCGCACGCCGACTGCTGGATGCACTCGACGTCAGCCGTCGTTTCGCGGCTATCACCGGCCAGGACACCTTTGCCTTCCGCAAGCCCGACCCGCGCCACCTTACCGAAACCATCGCCCAGGCCGGCGGCAATCCGGACCGGGCCGTGATGGTTGGCGATTCGCGGACCGACATCGACACCGCCAAGGCTGCCGGAATCCCGGTCGTGGCGGTCGATTTCGGCTATACGGACCGGCATGTGCGCGAATTCGACCCCTCGCGGATCATTTCCCACTATGACGAATTGACGGTTGACCTCGCCGAAGGCCTCATCGCGGCAACAAGAGCGTAATCAGTGGCTTGACTTCGGGCGTGCTCGTCTCCTATATCGCGGCACGCTTCGCCTCCGGGCAGCAGCGGGCGATTAGCTCAGCGGGAGAGCACACCCTTCACACGGGTGGGGTCGTAGGTTCAATCCCTACATCGCCCACCATTTCCCTTTGAATTTATTATACTTTCCGGCTCGTCAGGCGTCGCAGCGGCGCAGCGGGCAGTCTTGCCCAAGAGCCAGGACTTCCGGAATTTCCTCGTTATCGCGCGGTCGAGAAGCGGCTGCGGGCAAGCGACTGATGCGCCCTGCCCGCAGCCGGCTTGATGTCACATGCTGCGCATGCGGGATGCCTCGACCTTTTCCAGCGCAAGCTTCAGGTGCGAATCGCGCTCGTAGACGTCGTTGAAATACTCGACCGTGCCGTCCATCTGCGGCCAGGCGGTGAAATAGGCGACGTAGACCGGAATCTTGCGCGCGACCTTTTCCGAAGAATGGCCCTGCTTCAGCTTCTTGGCCACATAGTCGACGTCGGTTCCCAGCAAGGCAGCGGCCATTCCGCGTGGATCGGCCAGGCGGATGCAGCCATGGCTGAAGGCGCGCGAATCACGGCTGAACAGGCCCTTCTGCGGCGTGTCGTGCATGTAGATGGCGTGCTTGTTGGGGAACAGGATCTTGAGTTCGCCAAGCGCATTGGCCTCGCTGGGCGTCTGTCGCACGCTGAAGGGAACATTTCCGCCGTACTGATTCCAGTCGATCGACGAAGACGGAATGCGCTGCCCCTTGGCGTCGGTTACCTCATAGCCAGAGCGGTCCAGGTAGCCGGGATCGCTGCGCAGGCGCGGCAGCATCTCGTTGACGATGATCGACTGCGGAACGCCCCAGTAGGGGTTGTAGTCAACCTGCTGGATCTGGTCGTAGAAGAAGCTGGTCTGGTTGTTCGGACGGCCGATCACCACCCGCATCTTCAGCTTTTCCGCGTCGCCCTCGATATAGCTGGCGGTGAAGGCCGGCTGGTTGATGAAAACGCGCGGACTGCCGAGATCGGAAGGCAGCCACCGCAGTTGCTCCATCGCCAGAACCACCTTTTCCAGGCGCTCCGCCTTGGGCGCGCCGGCCAGCTTCATCACCGTCTGCGGGCCGACGACGCCGTCCGGCTTGAGGCCAAGCTTCTTCTGCACGGCCTCGATGACCGGCACGAGCTCTTCGACATAAATCTCGCTCGCACCGAGGCGGTCCAGCACCTCGCGATGGCGCTCAAGCTCGGCGCCATGGTCGCGAGCGATCAGTCGCAGCAGCTTGGGCAGTTCGGCGCTGGTCTGCCCCGGCTTCAGCAGGAGCTTGCGGTCGACGATGATCTCATTCTCGACACCGGCTTCCAGAGCCTTGAGCTCGGCCTGCAAAGCCTGGAATTCGGCATTCTGGGGATGGCGCGACTCGAGGAACGTCCGCGCTTCCTCCGTGCGGGCCAGCCTGGAAAGCATATTGACCATGTCGAGCGGCTTGGCGGGAAAATCGTGGTAACCGGAAATTCGGTTCGGGTCGACGCGGCCGCCCCGCGCATCGCGCACATAGCGCAGGACGCGCGCCGAAAGCGTCATCTCGAAACGGACCAGCTCTCGCTGGCGTGCCGCGACGTCGTCCAGGTCAAAGAGAGCCGGCGGCAGATTGACGGCATAATCCGCCGCGCGCAGTCCATAGTCGCCCGCCTCGTCCAGTACACTCACCGCTTCCTTGGCGCGGCTGTTGGCGTTCACGCCCGAGACCCAGATGAAATCCGGATTGGCGGCGTAATAGGCGGCAAGCGCCCTGGCCACATCCCTCTCGGCATAGAGGTCGAAGCCTTCGAGTGCCTGCAGCGCATCCCTGAAGGTGCTGCCGCGCAGCGAGGGATCGTAGGCAACGCGCTGCGGTGCAGCGGCGATGTTTCCAAACTCTACCCGCACCAGGGGATCGGCCTTGTAGGTGTAGTAGGTGGGACCAGTGATTTTCTTGATCGGCTTGGCTTCGACTGGCCGTGATGCCAGCGTTTCCGGTGCGGCCCTGGGGGTGGGAGGAAACTCTCCCTTGGGCGCGCGTTGAACACGCCCACCACCGAACAGCACGTCGAACAAGGCCTGCGCCTCGGCTTGCGGCACGCCCGCTGCCAGCGCTCCGGCAAGCGTTGCCACCGGAAGGATTGCATGTCTCTTACTGAAGAACTTCATTTCACCCGTTCCAATCGGAAGTCGGCAGGATTCCCGCCGAACTTCGCGCGCAAGGAACCGGTTCGCCCGTGGCGGGTATAAGGCGCCACCCTCCCGATTCACACCGATTTGGTTAAAGCTTCGTGTATTTCAGGCCGAGTGTTGCGGCGCGGTTTCAGCATGCCGGATGCAACGAGTTTTGAGCCGCCAGTGGCGGCAGAACGGTTGCCGTGCCATGAATATGCGAGGATGAAACACACGCAGTGCAAAGTGGGAGATAGCAATGAAGAAGGGCTACAAGGACCTCCTGGACGAAGCGAATGCCCAGATCGAGGCGGTCTCGCCGGAACAGGCAGCGCCCCTCCTAAACGATCCCAACACCGTCTTCGTCGACCTGCGCGATCCGCGCGAACTGCAGCGAGAGGGGCAAATTCCCGGTGCCGAGCATTGCCCTCGCGGCATGCTCGAATTCTGGATCGATCCCGAAAGCCCCTACCACAAGCCGATCTTCTCATCCGGCAAGAGCTTCGTCTTCTTCTGCGCCGGCGGCTGGCGCTCCGCGCTTGCCACCAAGACCGCGCAGGACATGGGGCTCGAACCGGTCAAGCATATCCTTGGCGGCTTCGCGGCATGGAAGCAGGCGGGGCTGCCCGTGGTTATGCCGGATAGGAAAGGCTGAGCCGATCGCTTCAGTGCGATGGCGCCGGCTGCGATACCTGTGTGACGAAGTCGACCACCTGATCGACGACGGCGGGGTCGGACAGGATGCGCCGGTGACCAAGGCCATCGGCCCAGAGCAGCCGAACATGGTCGCCCGCTGCCGCCAGCGCTCGCGCATCGTCGGCCGGAACTTCGGCATCGTCCGGCGCGTGCACGACCAGCGTCGGGGTATTTAGCCGGGCAAGCTGCTTTGCGCCTGTGAAATGCGCAAGCCCGTGGCCCGAAAGGCTCCTGACGCGACCGTCCACCGCAGAGGCCGAGCGGCCGCCAAGGTTCACCT
Source organism: Pseudomonadota bacterium (assembly GCA_023387775.1). GTDB lineage: Bacteria > Pseudomonadota > Alphaproteobacteria > Rhizobiales > Rhizobiaceae > Pseudaminobacter. The sequence goes on from JAEWHN010000377.1 coordinate 33,666, forward strand.
GCCGGCGAAAGCTTTCGAACACTTGCGAAAGCGAGTTCGGCGTCGCGATCATGACCAGCCGCCGCGTGTCGAGCGGCGCGATGCCATCCACCGCGCCTGCCGTGGCATTCGCCGCAACCGCTCCGCCGAAGGAGTGACCAATGACCGCGTCGAAGGGGCCGAACCAGTCGCCCGCGGCGCGCGCGGCAGCCACTGCGCTAACCAGGTTCAATCGCCGGCCGGGCGAAGCGCCATGGCCGGGCAGGTCGAGCGAGATGACGCGGAAACCGGCGGCGCGGCAACTTTCGATCAGTGCGCGCATATATTCGGTGCGCGAGCGCCAGCCATGAATAACCAGCACCGTACCGGCCGCCGAACGCCCTTCCTCCGGGCGGAACTCGTGCACCGCAACGCAGTCCCGGCCCACTTTCAGCCGGTGGTGACGCGCCTCGGCCATCAGGTCGGCAGCGCGTTCAACCGCCTTCCGCTCGCCCTCGCTCAGCGCCTTGGGATTGGGCGTGCGGCAGAAAAGCTCGAAACCGACATGCCCGCCAAGGCGCGGCGCAACAAGCTCCGCGGCGCCGAAAACGCCCCGGATGACCTTCAGCGCGATTGGTGCCATATTATCAATCCATCGAAAGGTTCAAACATGAACACAATAGTTCAATCATGAACAATAAGCAAGAACTACCCTGGGACAACCCGCGATTCCGCAACTGGGTGGCGGTGGCGCGCGCCTGCCATTCGGTGGAACGCGCCCTCGGCTCTGCGCTGGCGCCGCTAGACCTCAAGCCCGCGCAACTCGACGTTCTGATGAACCTTTATCGCCACCCCGGGCTTTCGCAGCACGAGCTTGCCCGCAAGCTGCTGGTGGGGCGCTCCAACATCACCATGCTGTTGCCGCAGCTCGAGAAACGGGACCTGCTGCGCCGCGAAGGCGACGGCAAGGACAAGCGCATTCTGCGGCTTTCACTGACACCCACCGGTGCGGCGCTGCTGATGGAGGCGCTGAAGATCTACATGTCGCTGGTCGACAAGGTCATGGACCAATCCACCCCTGACGAATGCGAATTGCTGGGCGACCACATGCGCCGAGTGATCGAAACCCTCAAGCCGGAATAGCCGGCCTCACCACATGCTGGTCTTGGCCCGTTCGGGCCATTCGCGGTCGTAGGCCTCGCCGTCGATGCGCGCCTTGCTGGTCACCGCCAGGATCTGGCCCGGCGTCGGCAGCGTGTTCGGGTCGACATGCTTTTCCGGGTTCCACAGCTCGGAACGGTGGATTGCCCGCGCGCACTGGAAATAGACGGCATCCACCGCAACCACCGTCACGGACCGCGCCGGCTTGCCCTCGACGGTGAAGGAGGCGCAGAGCTCGGCATCGGTGGTGATGTGCGCGCGGCCGTTGACCCGCAGCGTCGTGCCGGAGCCGGGCACGAGGAACAAGAGCCCCACCCGCCCGTCACGGATGATGTTCTTCAGCGAATCGGCGCGATTGTTGCCGCGCCGGTCGGGCATCATCAGCGTGCGCTCGTCACGGATGCGCACGAAGCCGGCGAGATCGCCGCGCGGCGAGCAGTCCAGCCCCTCCGGCCCGCAGGTGGCGAGCGCCACGAAGGGGGAAGCCTCGATGAAGGCGGCATATTCGGGAATGATGCGGTCGAGCTCCTTGACCAGCGACGTCTCGCCGGGAACGCCATAAAGTGCTTCGAGCTCCTCGACGGTGGTGATGATGGACATGTCCCGAACCTCCCGTTTGCTCTCCCGCGCCTATTTCATCTCCATGACACCCCGGTGACGCCAGCCCGTCAACCGCGCGACAGCCCCTTGGCCTCCAACTCGGCCAGATAGCCGTTCCACCGCTGTTCCTTCTCGTGGCCCAGCGTGTGCAGGTAATCCCACGTGAAGATGCCGGTGTCGTGCCTGTCGTCGAAGGTGATGCGCACCGCGTAGTTGCCGATCGGCTCCATCTTCAGGATGGTCACGTCGCGCTTGCCGGGCACGGTCGTCCGCTGATCGGGCGAATGGCCCTGAACCTCGGCCGAAGGCGACAGCACCCGCAGCAGCTCGGCCGAGAGCTCGAAGGGAGCGTGATTGGGGAATGTGACCGTCAGCGTCCTGCGATCCTTCGATACCCTGAGTTCCTTCGGCGCCGTCATGGTCCCACCCTTCCTGAATGCCTGCTTCTTCCCTACGCGCCTTGCGGCGATCCGCAAAGCGGCAAATCGCCGTTGCGCCAAAGCTCTGCATTGCGCCAACGGCATCGGGATTGTTACTGGCAGGCGTTATAGCCTATCTTGAATGACGAAGCCGACTATACGACATTCAAATCGCCGGCCCGGCACCGTTGGAGGAAACGCAGTCGCATGAACATGATCGATCCATTCGGCCGCACGATCACCTATCTGCGCGTCTCGGTCACCGACCGCTGCGA
>JAEWHN010000395.1 GCA_023387775.1 Pseudomonadota bacterium
CCTCTATACGCCGATGCGCTACCCGGGCAATTACGGCTTCGTGCCGCATACCCTGTCGGGCGACGGCGATCCGATCGACGTACTGGTCTGCAACACGCGCGCGCTGATTCCGGGCTGCGTCATCAGCGTGCGCCCCATCGGCGTGCTGGTGATGGAAGACAATGCCGGCGAGGACGAGAAGATCATTGCCGTACCGTCGCCGCACATCACCCGCCGCTATGAGAATGTGTTCGAATACAACCAGCTGCCGGAGATCACCCTGCAGCAGGTGCAGCACTTCTTCGAGCACTACAAGGATCTGGAACCCGGCAAGTGGGTCAAGATCGGCGGCTGGAAGGACGCGGCCCACGCCAAGAAGATGATCGTGGAAGCGATCGAGCGCTACAACGCACAGAAGGGCTGATCTCCCTTTCGTGCACTCACTCGAAAAAAGGGCCGCTTCCCACGAAGCGGCCTTTTTCTTGGGCCTGTCAGCGCGCGCCGCGGCCGGCCAGTTCTTCCAGCTTCGCCGCCAGGGCGCCGGCATCGCCGCTCAGGCGCACCGTCTTCAGCCGCGACGTGCCGCCCGCGACGACCGAGACATCGCTGCGCGCGATCCCCAGAGATGAAGCCAGAAGCTTCTCGAGCGCCGTATTGGCCGCGCCCTTCTCAGGCACTGCGCGCACGCGGGCGGCGAGATGCGCCCGGCCATCCGCCGCCGTCTCGACGCCCTCGAGGGCGTCTTTCGACGAGCGCGGCGTCAGCCGCACATGAACATCGACGCCCTTGTCGTGGATCCGAAAGAAGCCGGCCAAACCAGCGCCCGTCAGACGACCAGCTGCAGCACCGTGGTCAGCAGAAACTGGCGCAGGAAGAAGATGATGAGAAGGACGATGATCGGCGAGATGTCGATGCCGCCGAGATCGGGCAGCAGACGCCGGATTGGCGCCAGCACCGGCTCGGTGGCCCGGAACAGGAAGTTCCCGATCGCGCCGACGAACTGGTTGCGCGAGTTGACGACGTTGAAGGCGTAGAGCCAAGAGAAGATGGCCGCGCCGATGAGAATCCACCAATAGATGTCCAGCGCCAGAACCAGGGTCTGAATGAGGGCGATCATGCCGTTCTCCGTTGAATTGGCGAGATGTAGCGGCTGCGCGCCCGGGCGACAAGGCCTGGCGGCCGGACAGGCTTGCGCGCCAACTACCTGCTTGACAGAAACCCGCGGCCAACCGTAAATGCGCGCCATCTGCTGAATGGGGCTGTAGCTCAGCTGGGAGAGCGCGTCGTTCGCAATGACGAGGTCAGGGGTTCGATCCCCCTCAGCTCCACCAGCGGATCAATCTTGTTAGTTTTTCCAATAAAATCAACGGCGCAGGGCGAGCGCCAAGTTTCCTGCGTACCCAGCCAAGTACCCAATCTGCGTACCCACGACGACGAAAAATGTGGGGGCGGGCAGACGCGTTGATGCGTTTACGTGCTCGGGATGCTGAAGACGCTTGAGCGGCTGCAATGCCAGCAGCCTTCGCCTCGTCGCTGGTGACCGTAACGCTCTACGTGGGTTGGCTTGCAAACGGCCTCTGACCCTAGACCAGAGAGAGGCCACTTACTTCGCCGCTACGGCTGACGAGCGCGATCTGAATACCCGACGATCGACCGGCTCACCTGCAGCGCCTTACCGATGCCCCTAGCGTCGTCGCTCAAGCGTTCAGGAGCATTACGACTTAAAGATAAGGCAGGGTGGGCCCTTGCTAAACATGAAAGAGAAAGACGCGACCTTGCAGGCTATTTTCAACATAGCCAAACTGGCCGGAATTTCTGCCGAGGGGCAGCAGAGCGCCGATGATTGCGCCAGAGGCAGAACAGCCATGCCTGTGAACTATACTCGAACGCGCGATCGACGGAGAAGCAGAACCGGAGCACAACGGTAGGAGGATGGATGTCGAGCCGAGCGCTACTGAATGTGCAGGTCCTTCGCGCCGTCGCCGCTGGGATAGTGGCGTTTTATCATCTCCAGCCCATGCTAGCGACCGCCTATGGCGTTCCCGTCAATTCGCATTTCGGGGCCTTCGGCGTCGATATCTTCTTCGTCATTTCCGGGTTCGTGATGTACCTCTCGAACCAGAAGATGGACCGGCCAATTGCGCCGTTCCTGGTCGGAAGATTCTTCCGCATCGTTCCGCTCTACTGGATGGCAACGCTGGCGATGGTGGCCTTTTTTTATGCTGGCTTCCACCCCAATGGGCTGATGCATGTCGAGCCTTATATGCTTCTCCAGTCGATGGTCTTCGTGACTACACACTTCCCTGACGGCCGTTACGATCTCATCCTGTCGCTCGGTTGGACGCTGATCTACGAGTTGTTCTTCTATTTTGTATTCGCGTTGAGTTTCCCGACGCGAACGCCGGGACGCTCGCTCGCACTGGTGAGCGTGGTGTTTGTCGTGCTGGCGCTGATCGGCGCAGCGTTTCCAGAAATTCCGGTCCGGATCGCCTATTTCCTGAGGCCCATCACTCTTGAATTTCTTCTGGGCGGCGCTCTGGCGCTGGTCGTAATCCGTTGGGAGGCGCGAAATGCCGAGCTTCCATCCTGGGCATCTGCCGCATCAGCCGCAGCGATCTTCGCCGGTTGCGCCCTCGTGCTCGCTATGGAGTCCGCTGGTGGGGATGTGCCGCGCGGCGAAGTGCGCGCGTTCGTGTGGGGACCGCCAGCGCTGTTGATCGTCGGCGGATTCGTTGTACTCGAACGCTGCGGTATAGTGATCCGGAACCGGCCGACGCTGCTTCTGGGAGCGGCGAGCTATATGCTCTATCTTTTCCATCCGCTCGTCATGCAGGGAACAGTCAAGATCGTTGCCAAGACGCTTCCTGTTACCGGTATCCTCGGAGTGATCGTGGGAGCAATCCTAGCGCTGGGCGCGGCTGCGATCGCAGCGATCCTTGTACACCTCCTGATCGAACGGCGTATCCTAGGCATCGGCAAAAGGACGGTGCGATGGATGGCGGACTACCGCAACTACCGTCAACCGCGGCCAGAGCGGACCGGGACCCCAGCGACGGCTGCGGACGCGTAAGCCGCAGGTGACCTCCTGCCATCCCAATGAGGGCGGCCGGTCAGCGTTATCGGCAACGAGCCGTCGCCTGGTCAGAGTGCGCATCATCGCGCAGGGTCTATTTCGATGCTGCAAACTACCGCGAGGCAATCGAGACTGTTCGCAATGCCAATTCATGGCGACCGCCGACCCTCAGTCGCTGGACCGAGATTGGACACCGGGATGAAGGAGCGCTTGCAATGTTTGGTTCACTGAAGCTGATCGCTGGCTAAACCATTGCGACCTGCGCGTTCTTGCAGACTTAGCCGCTTGCGACCCATCCATTGTCTAGTCATTCGGAGCAGCGGCTTCTCGACAGCAAGGTGAACGAAAATACCAACTATCAGCGCGAGCAGCATGAGCAGGGGAACAATCGTGATCTGCGGAGCCAAGGCAACGAATGTTTTTTTCACGAGAAACCCATAGCCGATCATTACGAAAATGTGGGTGAGGTAAAGCGCGTACGAGGCATCGCCCAGAAAAACCATTTGGAGTTGCAAAGCGCGATTTGGCTTCTCGATGGAGAGAAACGAAGCGACTATCAGCACTGCTGGCAGTCCCCAGGCAAGTACGCGCGGCCAGCCAGGCAGTCCGGCGGTACTCGCATGTGACACGTAGGCTGGCGCTATCGCGAGCATGATGAACCCGAGAACTGCCCACGCAGGCGATATCGACCAGCGCCTTCCAATTCCTGCTTTTGGCGCGAAAGCGATTGCGAGCCAAAGCCCAAATACGAACTCGTAGACGATAGGATTAGTAAGGAAGGTCCGAAGCTCGTGTATACCGAGCGCATTCCCCGCCAGCGCAAAGCCGGCAATGACCGCCGTTGAGGCGATCGCCGAGATCAATGGACTGCGAAACGGCAGAGTGATCGCAAAGACCAAGTAGAAGTACATCTCGTAAGCCAGCGTCCAGGAAACCCCAATGATGAGTTTGGGGCTAGGTAGCAGCGCAAGTGATAGAGCGATCTCATGCAACTCCAGGCGATTGTTTCTTAGGAAGCCCATTAACATTATGCCAAGCATCGCTAGGCAGCATAACCAATATAGCGGATAGATACGTGTTGCGCGGCGCAATAAAAAGGCTAATGGCGATGTCTTGCCTCCACTTTCTGGAAAGCTCGTATAAATAACAATGAACCCACTGATCACAAAGAAGATGTCCACTCCAGAAGCGCCAAATGTAGTAATCCAATCCATGCCCGCATCGGAATTACTGGACTCTTCCAGCGAGTGATGAAATACAACCGACAACGCGGCGATGCCACGCAACATCTGGATGCCGTATATTTCTTTATTGGCTTTTTCCACACCGCCCCCGGTCAGTTTTAGTTAATAATTAAACCGAAACTATAGTTCAGAAGCGAACTTGGAGCATTTGACCGAAGGCGCCTATCAATTATCAATGGTGTGCATTTGTCGGCGGGACTGTCATCCAAATTCAGAACGACGAACATCCGCAGGGTGGGGGCGCTGTTCAAATGGATGCCGAGGCATTTCGGCTGATCAGGATTTTCCCGACAAGTCCAAGTTTTCGGTCCGGTGCCTTGCTGGCGTGCCTTGCTGTGTCGCGAGCCTGCGCCTCGGCTATGACGAAAAGAATGCGAAACGCACGACGAACAGCACCGCGACGAGCCAGGTTGCCGCGTGCACCTGGCCCGGCCGGCCGGTGAGGGTTTTCAGCGCGGCGTAGCTGATGAAGCCGAAGGCGAGGCCGTTGGCGATCGAATAGGTGAAGGGCATCATCATGGCCGTGAGGGCCGCAGGCGTGGCCTCTGTTATGTCGCCCCACTCCACGTCGACCAGTTCTCGCGTCATGAGGCAAGCCACGTAGAGCAGTGCCGGTGCGGTCGCATAGACCGGCACGTCGGCCGCCAGGGGCGAGAAGAACAGCGACGCCAGGAACAGCACCGCGATCACCAGCGCCGTCAGGCCGGTGCGCCCGCCGGCCTGGACGCCGGCGGCGCTTTCCACATAGGCGGTGGTGCTGCTGGTGCCCAGAAGCGAGCCGGCCACGATGGCCGTGCTGTCGGCCAGAAGGGCCTTGCCCAGCCGGTTCGGCTTGCCCTCCTCGATCAGGCCGGCGCGCTTGGCCACGCCGATCAGCGTGCCGGTGGCGTCGAACACTTCCACCAGGACGAAGACCAGGATGACATGCACCAAGCCGGTGTGCAGCGCCCCGGCGATGTCCAGCCTCAGGAAGGTCGGCGCGATGCTGGGCGGTGCGGAAACCACGCCGTGGAACTGGCTGATGCCGAGCGCCATCGACAAGGCGGTGATCACCAGGATGCCGATGAGGATTGCGCCGCGCACACCGAGCCCGTCGAGCGCGGCGATGATGAAGAAGCCCAGAATGGCGAGCAGCGGGCCGGTCTCGGTCACGTCGCCCATCGCCACGAAGGTAGCTTCGTTGGCCACGACGATGCCCGAGCTTTTCAGCGCCACGATGCCCAGGAACAGCCCGATACCGGCGGCCACCGCGCTTCGCATTGAATGCGGGATCCCCGCAATCAGCCAGCTGCGGATGCCGGTCAGCGTCAGTATGAGGAAGATGACACCCGAGATGAAGACGGCGCCGAGCGCCTGCTGCCAGGAAAAGCCGAGCGCGCCGACAACGGTGAAGGCGAAGAATGCATTGAGCCCCATGCCCGGCGCCATGCCGATCGGCCATTTCGCAACCAGCGCCATGATGAGCGAGCCGAGCGCTGCCGCAAGGCAGGTGGCCACGAAAACCGCGTCGCGGTCCATGCCGGTGGTAGACAGGATCGCCGGATTGACGAACATGATGTAGGCCATGGTGAGGAAGGTGGTGAGGCCGGCTATGACCTCGGTTCGGACCGACGTGCCCTGCGCGCTCAGGTCGAAGTATTTTTCCAGCACGGGTCTTCCCTCCGTCGGAGCCTGCCGGTTTCGTGACTGCGGCATCGACGCCGCATCCTCGCCAGAGCCGCCACATTAACCGAAATCACGGTGGTTGCGTAGCGCTGCATAGGTCGAAGGTTCTGCACGCCCGCGGGTTTTCGGGATCTGCGGGAAACGGGATCACAAAAGCGGGAACCATCTGGCGGCTGGAATCTTAACCAGCATCGGTCGCGCCAGTTATTTCGGCGCGACACAGTTCCGAAATTCTTTCACCGCGAGCCGCCCGGCGGCCGCCATTGGTCTTGGCCAGCAAAGAGGAGGTGCCTGGCGATGCGGATACTGTTGCTGGCGCTGGCGGCCTATGTGACCATGCGTATCATCGAAGAAAACTCGCCTCGGAAACCTGCCGCCGGAATGCCCCGCACACCCAGCCCGGACAAAGGCGTGAGGTAACGACATGAATACGCTGCAGTTCGCCATCTGTCTGGTAGGTTGCGCACTGGTCGGAACCGCCATCGGCGTGGTGTTGAGC
>JAEWHN010000010.1 GCA_023387775.1 Pseudomonadota bacterium
GCCTCCAGCGGCATGATCTCGCGCTCGACGAAGTCGGCGATGCGTGCGCGATAGTCTTCGGTGCGGGCAGGAATCTCGAAATTCATGGGAGCGCTCACAAGGATGAAACGAGGTGGCCGCCATCGACTTCGATGGTGGAGCCGGTCATGAAGCTGCCGGCGGCGGAGGCAAGCAGAAGCAGCGCGCCGTCGAGTTCTTCCGGCTTGCCGAGACGGCGCTGCGGGATGCGCCTGATGAGCTGCTGCCCGGCCTCGGAGGAGAAGAACTCGCGGTTGATGTCGGTCTCGATATAGCCGGGGCAAAGCGCGTTGACGCGGATGCCGTCGCGCGCCCATTCAAGCGCCAGCGCCTTGGTGAGCTGGATGACACCAGCCTTGGAAGTCGCATAGGCGCTCAGATTGCCGGCGACGCGGTGGCCGAGGATCGAGGCGATGTTGACGATTGCTCCGCCATGGCCGGCCTGCCTCATGCCGCGCGCCACCGCCTGGGCGACCACGAACACGCCTTTCAGATTTGTGTCCAGCACCTTGTCCCATTCCGCCTCGTCGAGGTCGAGCGCGCGGGCAGCGCCGCTGATGCCGGCATTGTTGACGAGAATGTCGAAGCTCGCGCCGGCTTCCGCGAGTGCCGCGGCCACCGAGGCGCTGTCGGTCACGTCCATCTGGAGAGCCCGCGCGCTGCCGCCGGCGGCCTTTATCCTTGCGCAAGCGTCTTGAAGTACCTCCCGCCGGCGGGCGGCGAGCGTGACGGACGCGCCGTAGCGGGCCAGAAGTTCGGAAAAGTGCAGGCCAAGCCCGCCGGACGCCCCGGTGACGAGAGCCGATTTCCCTTTGAGATCGTCGAACAGCATGGCCTTCACCTCAATCAAAAAACGAGCGAGCGCTCGTTTTGTTTATTCGCCCCACTCCCCTTTTGCAACACCGCAATTGCTGCTATCTCGACACCGTCGGCCGCGCAGAGATCGGAGGCGAAGTGAACCTGGCAAGACAACGGCAGTGGGCCAGTGCGTTTTCAACCGAGGCGCTGTGCGAACGCATTCTCGCGCGGCACCGCGATGCGGTGCGCGTGCAGAAGCCGCATATCGCCGTCGCCAATCTCGCCCGCATCATCGAAGCGACGCTGAAACTGTCGAACAAGCAGGGGTTCCACGCCACCAGCCTGCGCGATCTCGCACAGGCCTCGGGCCTCAGCATGGGCGGGCTCTATTCCTACTTCGACAACAAGACGACGCTGCTGTCGATGATCCTGGGCGAGGTCTCGACCACGGTGAACGAGGTGCTCGGTGCGGCGCCCGAGGAGATTGCCGCAGATCCGCCCGCCCACCTCAAATGGCTGATAGAAACCCATATCCGCCTGACCGAGGCGATGCAGCCCTGGTTCGTCTTCGCCTATATGGAAGCGAAGTCGTTTCCACTGGCCGAGCGCCGCATGGCGGTCGACAGCGAGGCGGCGACCGAAGAAATATTCGCCCGGGTGCTGAGGCAGGGCGTGGCTGGCGGCGACTTCGCCGTTGCAAACGTCGAACTCACCGCATCGCTGATCAAGCCCCTGTTGCAGGACTGGTACGTCAAGCGCGCCAAGTACCGGAAGCGCGGCACGTCGATCGACGCCTATATCGAGGCGGTGGCGACAATGGTTGAGGCGGCCGTCAGACCGGCTGGCGCCAACCGCGCCGCGGGATGAGCTCTGCGGACGCACCGTGAGCAGGACGACCCGACCAAGATCATGCCGGATCTTCTTTGCGGATACCGAGCAGGCGGCGTTCACGGCCCAGAACGTTGCCCAGGCGTCGACTTCTCCAACACCCACCTCAAGCGCCCGGGCAGCCCACCTTCACGCACATTCCGATCAATGCTCCCAAGTGCCCTTTCCAGCACTTCCAGCAAGCAGTGTCCTTGCCACCCATCCGGAAACAGCCAACCGAAGGGCGCAATAGCGATGCTGGCCTTTACAGGCGCCGCTGTTCTGGATGGTTGGCGGCATCGGTCTCGTTCGCGAGCACATGGATCGAGAACCAGCCATCGCTGTCTGTCCAGACTCTGATCGGCCGCCAACCGGCCTCACGGGCGAGCGCCTGGAAGGCCGCCACTGTGTACTTATAGCTGTTCTCCGTGTGGATCGTCTCGCCTTCCGCGAAATCAAACGAACAGCCGTCGACGGAGACGCGCTGGGCTGCGCGGCTTACGAGATGCATCTCGATGCGCGAGTGCGCGCGGTCGAAAAACGCCCGATGCTCGAATGAGCCGAGATCGAAATCGGCGCCGAGCTCCCGGTTGATACGGGCAAGCAGGTTGAGGTTGAAACGGGTGGTCACGCCGGCAGCGTCGTTATAGGCGGCGTGGAGGACGGCCTCGTCCTTTACGAGGTCAACCCCCACGACCATCACCGCGTCCGCGCCGAGGCTCAGGCCGGCATGATGAAGGAATGCAGTCGCGTCCGGCGGATCGAGATTGCCGATCGTGGAGCCTGGAAAGAAGCCGACCCGCGGCATCGTCCGAAGGCTCGCCGGCAGGTCGAAGGCTCTCGTGAAGTCGGCGGCGACCGGCAGCACATTCAGGGACGGAAATTCGCGCCGCAAGGCTTCGGCCTGTTCCTCCAGAAACTCGGCGGCGATATCGACGGGCACATAGGCGGAGAGCTCTCTTGCCGCACGCAGGACAATGCGCGTCTTGGCACTCGAACCATTGCCGAATTCAACGAGCGCCCTGCCTGCCGGCAACAGCTTGGCGATTGCCTCGGCGTTCTCGGCGAGGATGCCGCGCTCCACTCGGGTCGGGTAATACTCCGGGAGCTGCGTGATCTCCTCGAAAAGACGCGAGCCGGCCATGTCATAGAAATATTTCGAGGGGATGCGCTTCGGCCTTGCCCGGAGACCCGCCACGACATCGGCCGCGAAATCGAAGGTCGTCCCGCCCTCCGTTTCGGCAGGGCGGGCTTTTCGTGCGGGAGCAACTGTCATTGCCGCCTTGTCGGGATGATCGACGAGGCGCAGTCCGGTGAATTGCCAGCGCGCCTGGGGGACGAAGAAATTGCGATAGCTATAGCGGGCGTGACCTTCCGGCGTGGCAAGCGAACTGCCGCGCAGCACCATCTGATTGACCATGAACTTGCCGTTGTATTCACCAAGTGCACCGGGCGCCGCGCAATAGCCGGGATAGGGCAGATAGGCGCTGCGCGTCCACTGCCACACGTGGCCGAAGGCATCGTCGAGCATACCGCTGCGCGCCGCCACTTCCCATTCCGCTTCGCTCGGGAGGTGCTTGCCGGCCCAGCGGGCAAACGCGTCCGCTTCATAATAGCTGATGTGGCAGACTGGCAGGTCGGGATCGACGGGCTCGAGACCGGCGAACGTCAATCTGGACCAGGCGCCGTCGACCGCGCGCCAGTAGCCAGGCGCTTTCCACCCTTCCGCCTGGACCGCCGTCCAGCCGTCCGAGAGCCAGAGCGTCGGCGTCTCATAGCCGCCATCGGCCATGAAGTGCATCCACTCACCATTCGTGACAAGCCAACGGGCGATCCGTATCGGACCGACCAGCACCCGATGCGCAGGGCCTTCATTGTCATAGGAAAAGCCGTCGCCATCATGTCCGATGGTGTGGATTCCTTCCGCGAGTTCGGCGAACGCGCCGGCCTTGCCCGCAGTCTCCGGCCAACGCCAGCCGGCATCATATGTCGGCAGCACCGGATTCTGTGCGAAGGCATGCAGTATGTCGGTCAGCATGAGTTCCTGGTGCTGCTGCTCATGATGAAGCCCGATCTCCAGAATCGGACAGACCGTTGCAAACAGCTCATCGTCGGCCGCGGTGATGAGGGCGCTGACGGCCGCGTCGACATGCTGCCGGTAAGCGGTGACTGTCTCGACATCCGGACGGGTGATCAGTCCCCGCCTCGGTCGCTCGTGGCGCGGCCCGGCGCTGACGTAATAGGAATTGAACAGGAAGGGGAAGCGCTCGTCGAAAACGCGGTAGTTTGCCGCGTATGGCACTAGCAGAAACTGCTCGAAGAACCAGGTGACATGGGCGCGATGCCATTTGATCGGGCTTGCATCGGGCATGGACTGGACGACTTGGTCCTCGGCGGAAAGCGGCGCGGTGCGCCGCTCGGTCTCGGCCCGAACGGCCTCATAGGCTGCGAGCCAGCCTGCGCGCGACCCGGACGCTGATCGCTGCCGGATCGGCTCCGATGTGCTCGGCGGATCGGATCGCTTTGTTACGCCAGACGGGGCGGCAGGCATCAGCGCCTCCAATCGATTGAGCGCTTCGGGTCAGCACGATTACAATGCCTCCCGACGAGATCCTGTCAGGAGAGGTGCACGCGGCCACGCCAGTAGGGCAGCCGCCCAATCTGTCGGCAATGTGGCCGTTCCCCTCACGACAGCGTGAGGCGGCAGGTGATCTGCGCCGTTCAGCTTGATGTTGGTCGCCGGACCACGGCGATCCTCTCCCGCGCGACCACGCCATTTTTTCGGCCTTCCGCATTCTGTCCGTGGTCGACGATTGCACGCGCGAGAGCATGGCGTAGTGATGATCAGTCCGAAGCGATACCGGCGACCTCATGGGCTTCGGCATGGCGTGGCAAGCCAGAAGACTAGCCGCCAAAGCGCCTCACGGGCTAATCTAGGCTACCCACGACGGATGATGCTCCCGACACAAACGAGCGTACGCGAACCTCGTCGACGAGGCTATTCGGAGCCCTCTCCTTCCAATAGCTCCACCGTGCCCGCAAAGGGTTGAGCCGCTCTTTCCTTCCGCCTGAGCAACCCCGCATCCTCCAGCCCTTCGATATCCGGCAAATCGCCCAGCGTCTCCAGGCCGAAGGCGGCAAGGAACTGTTTCGTCGTCACGTAGCTGTAGGGCGCGCCGGGCGTCGGGCTGCGCGGGCCCGAGGCGATGAAGCCGGCGCCGCGCAGCGCGCCGATCGTGTCGCGGGAGACCTCCTTGCCGAAGATCGTCGACAGCTCGCCGCGGGTGACGGGCTGGAAATAGCCAATAGCCATCAGCACCATCGCCTCGAACTCCGAGAGCGCGGCGGCGGCCGAGCGGGTGGGCGCCGATGATGCGCGGATGGCGTCGGCGAAGCGGGGGCGGGTCCGATGCTGCCAGCCGCCGGCGACCGAAACCAGCTCATAGGGCCGGTCGCGCAGCTCTTGCCTGAGATCGTCGATCAGGAGGTCGATGCTGCAGTTTCTGCCGACCACGCGCGCCAATGTCTCGCGCGTGACCGGCTCGGCCGCGGCGAAGATCACCGCCTCGGCGCGCAGCATCCATTCGCGCCAGCGCAGCTCCGGCGGCAGGTCTTCCAGCTCGCGATCGAAGAGAACGTCGTGTTGCGGATCTTCGTCCGACTGCGTCTGTGCCGCGCTCGATCCGGCCATGGTCACAACCCGTAAATCCGGAACGAGGAGCGGCCGGACAACTCGCGCACCGCGCCAAACCCTTCCAGCCGCTCGAACAGCCGCGTCGCGGCCCAGCGCGACAGGTTCATGCCCGGCGCGGCGGCCGGCAAGGCGTCCTCGTCGAGCAGTTTTGCGATGACGGCGGCCGCGCCCCTGGTGCGCACCTTCGGCGCCACCGCGAGGAGTT
>JAEWHN010000099.1 GCA_023387775.1 Pseudomonadota bacterium
CTCTACCAGCCCGACATCGCCGGCAATACAGGCACCATACTGCGCATGGCCGCGTGTTTTGGCCTCGCCGTCGACATCATCGAGCCGGCCGGCTTCGATCTCTCCGACCGAAACCTGCGCCGGGCCGGGATGGACTATCTCGAAATGGCCGCCCTGACGCGCCATGTCGATTTCGCGGCCTTCGACGCCTGGCGCATGGCGGAAGGGCGCAGACTGGTGCTGTTCACTACCAAAGCCGCCCTGCCCTACACCGAATTCCGCTATGCCGATGGCGACATAATATTGTTTGGCCGCGAGTCGGCGGGCGTACCCGACCATGTGCACGAACGCGCCGATGCGCGGCTCACCATCCCCATGCGCGGCGGGGGCCGCAGCCTGAACCTGGCGCTCAGCGCCGCCATGGCCGCCGGCGAGGCGATGCGGCAGCTCGGCTGACGCGTCCTCCACGCCCGCTACCACCGCCAGGCGCGCGATGCGCCGCCCGCGCAGCCTCACCCATCCTGCAATTTCCACCCTTGCGAACATGCCGGCATCCTTCGGTTTGCGTGGCGAAGGATGCCTTGCTACAACCTCAACCAAACTTTAGGTCAAGCGGGAATTCGAAGATGGTCAAGGAGCTTTCGGTCGGCGAGGTGGCGCATCGCAGCGGCGTCGCGGTTTCGGCGCTGCATTTCTACGAAACCAAGGGCCTCATCCGCAGCCATCGCACGGCGGGCAACCAGCGCCGCTACAGCGGCGACGTGCTGCGCCGCGTCGCCATAATCCGCGTGGCGCAGGAGGTAGGCATCTCGCTGGCCGATATCGCCGAGGCGCTGGCCACGTTGCCGGACGGCCGCACGCCCATGCGCGAGGACTGGCGCGTGCTTTCGGAAGGTTGGGCCGCTGATCTGGACCGGCGCATCCTGCAACTGCAGAAACTGCGCGATGGGCTCACCGGCTGCATCGGTTGCGGCTGCATGTCGCTCGACCGCTGCCCGCTGCACAATGCCGGCGACCGGCTGGGCAGCGAGGGGCCTGGCCCGCGGCGGCTCCTGGTGGGCGCGGCGCGAAAGGCGGCTAGTCAGACGAAGGCAGGCGCCGGATCGTGAATTCGATCACGTCGCCGGGGCGCTCGTACCAGCTTTCGATTGTCGTCCAGTAGGCCTGCTTCGGCCAGCGCTCGAACCATTCCTTGGCCTTGGCGCGCGCCGCGCCGCGCGGAAGCACGAATGTCTCGCGCAGGAAGCCGTCGCGCGGCGTGCGCGCGCGCTCGGCACGGCTCTGTTCCAGCCTCTTCTTCAGGCCATCCAGCGGCGGTCTCGTCGGGGTACTCACGAGGAACTCCTTGACCCAGATCATTTACAGATTAGGGATCACGTCGAGAAAAAACGAGTCATTTGTGTAGCGTGCCGCCCGATGGCCGGCATCGCCAGAACCAGTGGAGACCGCATGGAGCGCCCAGAGATCCCGGCCGGCCTGCCCGCCGACATCGAAGCCAAGAAGGAAACGGCCCGCATCTGGTTCGAGGAACTGCGCGACCGCATCTGCGCCGCCTTCGAGAAATTGGAAGACGATCTTTCCGCCACCCAGGCGGCCTCATGGGCCCCCGGCCGCTTCGCGCGCACGCCATGGCAGCGCGAGGAAGGCAAGGGCGGCGGCGGCGTCATGTCGATGATGCAGGGCCGCGTCTTCGAGAAGGTCGGCGTCCACACCTCGACCGTTTACGGCGAATTCTCGCCCGAGTTCCGCAAGCAGATGCCCGGCGCCGAGGAAGACCCGAGCTTCTGGGCCAGCGGCATCTCGCTCATCGCCCATCCGTGGAACCCCAACGTGCCGGCCGTGCACATGAACACGCGCATGGTAGTCACCTCGCGCCAGTGGTTCGGCGGCGGCGCCGACCTCACTCCCGTGCTCGACCGGCGCCGCACGCAGGAAGACCCGGATACCCAGGCCTTCCACAAGACCTTCGCCTTCACCTGCGGCAAGCACCCCGAAGTCGCCGACTACGCCAAGTTCAAGACCTGGTGCGACGAGTACTTTTACCTCCCGCACCGCAACGAGGCGCGCGGCATCGGCGGCATCTTCTACGACTGGCTGCATTCGCCCGAGGAGAAGGGCGGCTGGGACGCCGATTTCCGCTTCACGCAGGATGTCGGCCGCTCCTTCCTGGTGGTCTATCCGCACCTGGTGCGCAAGAATTTCAGCACCGAATGGTCCGAGGCCGACCGCGAGGAACAGCTGGTCCGCCGCGGCCGCTATGTTGAGTTCAACCTGCTCTACGACCGCGGCACCATCTTCGGCCTGAAGACCGGCGGCAATGTCAATTCCATCCTGTCGAGCATGCCCCCGGCGGTGAAGTGGCCGTGAGGCGCAACCGTCTGGAAAAAAGAAGCGCGGCCTGACGATCGCACTGGCCGTGCCTCGGTCGGCGCCTAGAATGTTGGTTAACTTTTGGCTGACAGTCTTCCGCGCATGACCAGGAAATCCTTTATCGGCACCCTCACCCTGATCCTCGCCCTCGGCGCGGCTGGCGCCGCCGGGGCACGCGACCTATCTGAATGCGAGCGCAACGGATCGCAGGCGAAGATGGCGGCTTCGAGCACACAGGAACGCCTGCTCTCGTCGGCCCCCTCGCCGCGGGGCTGCCCGGACCTCTCGGCCGATGCCAAGAACTTCCCGCAGCCAGCAGATTCGGGTGCAGCCACGAAGGCTGCGCCAGCCCTGCCCGCCGACGCCAACGCATCCTCCATCATCCACGCCGAGAACTTCACCGTTCTGGTGAAGCGGCCGGAAAACGCGTCCGCCGAGACGCTGGTGCTGCTGCACGGTTCCGGCGGCGACGAGACCACGCTGATGTCGCTCGCCTCGCGCATCGCGCCGCGCGCCGTGTTGGTGGGCGTGCGCGGCCGCGTCGTGCAGGACGGCAAGAAGCGCTGGTATCGGCGGCTCACCCCGACCAGCTTCGACCAGCGCGACATCCGCTCGGAAGCAGCAGCTTTCGCCGGCTTTCTCACCGATGCGGTGAAGAAGAAGGTGCTGAACCTCGATCACACCGTCTTCCTCGGCTATTCCAATGGCGCGAATCTGCTGGCGGCGCTGTCGCTGCTGCATCCGGGCCTGATCGAGCGGGCGGTGCTGCTGCGGCCGATGCCGGTGCTCGACAAGGTGCCCGACGTCAGCCTCTCCGGCACGCGCTTTCTGGTGGTGGCCGGGGCTTCCGACGCCACCTACGCTCCCTTCGCGCCGGCCCTGGAGGCAACCCTGAAACGCCATGGCGCCCATCTCGACGCCCGCACCATCAAGGCCAGCCACGGCCTCGGCGACGAGGACGTCAGGATCGTCAGCGAGTGGCTGGGCCGCTCCAACGCGGTCTCGCTGAACTAGCTTCCCCATCAAAGGCTTGGGAAGGAATGTTCGAGCCGGCCCCGGTGCAAGGCTGGCTCATCAGAATGATTTGACTTGCGGCCTATAAGGGCAGCCCGGCGGCGCTTTGCGTGCTATCATCGCGTTCCGAACAACGACGCGAGAAAAGGAGAACCCGATGAAGGAATTTCAGTGCGGCTCGCTCGTCCCCGGCTGCCAATGGCATACCCGTCACGAAGAAGAAGCTGAAGTCATGCGCCGCGCGGTCGAGCACATGCGCGAAACCCATGGCGAAACCATCATCCGCGAGACGATGATCGAGGCGATCCGCTCCCGCATCGAGAAGGTTCGCGACGCGGCCTGACCCCGAACGGTCAGGTTGCTGCCTTCAGGCTCTCTGCGGCGCGTTCGAGGAGTGCGCCGCGTTCCAGCGCAAAACCAGAATCGACCCAGGCGCCTTCCAGCGCCCGCAGCATGTTGCCCATCTTCGGCCCCTTGGCCACGCCAAGTGCTGCCAAGTCTGCGCCATTGACCGGAAACACCGGCCGTTCCCATTTCGCCGCAAAGCCCAGCAGGCGGGAATAGCCGCCGGCCTCCATCATCGCCTTGTCGTCCTCGGCCGCGCGGCCGCGCGCCGAAGCGAGCGCCAGCTTCAGCCGATCGACAATGCCACCCGGCTCGCCGCGGTAGAGCATTTTCGCAAAAGCGCCCTCGCTCATCGAAGGCGCCGGCGTGGAAGCGCCGGCCCACTGTGCCAGCCGCTCGGCTTCCGCTTTCGAAAGCCGCAGCCGTTCCGCCATCGCCTCCATGCGGGCCGCGTCCGGCGGCACGATCGCCTCCAGCCGCAGCATCGAGTCGGCCGGCCAGCCCAGATCGGCTTCGGTCCGGGCCAGCGCGTGGATCGCGTCGATGCCCCATTTCTCGCTTTCCGGCAGGATGCGCGTCAGCACGCCGGCCTGCCGCATCCACAGC
>JAEWHN010000102.1 GCA_023387775.1 Pseudomonadota bacterium
TCAGTAATACTCGAAAGGCTGCAGGGGCAGCGCATCCTGATAGGTGCCGGCCGCGATATCGTCTATGAAGGGCAGCACCATCACGCCGCCTATGTCGTTCGCGAAGGATGGGCCTGTTCCTACAAGCGGCTTCACGACGGCGGGCGACAAATCATCGACATTCAGATCCCGGGCGATTTCCTCGGTCTGCGCAGCTTGTTGCTGCGGACCTCGGACCAGAGCTACGTGGCGCTGACGGATATCGAGATCAGGAAGGTGAACACCGATCGGATCTGGGAAGCCTTCCGCGAGTCGCCGCGTCTGGCGGTTGCCCTGCTGTGGGCGGCATCGCGCGACAACGCCATGGTGGTGGAGCACCTTGTCAATGTCGGCAGGCGCGATGCGCTGTCCCGCACCGCCCATTTCCTGCTCGAACTGGCAATGCGGATGAGACTTATCGGCCACGGGAACTCCGACAGCTTCCCTTGCCCCCTCTCGCAGACCGTACTTGCCGATTCACTCGGCCTGACCGCTATCCACCTCAACCGCGTTCTGCGGCAATTGCGCGAAGCGAACCTGCTCGTCTTCCGCGATGGCGTCGTGACTTTCCTCAACCGGGAGTCACTGGCCGAACTGACCGGGTTCGACCTTACCTATCTCGACCAGGACATCACTCCGACCAGATAGCCACGCCTGGTAAACGCACGCGAGGGCAGCGCGCTCGCGCGTTCCACCATCAACGCCCTTGCGAAATCGCGCTCGGCGCAGCAGCTATTGCTGCGCCTGCTTCAGCACGAAGCGCTGGATCTTGCCCGTGGCCGTCTTCGGCAGAGCCTCGATGAACTTGATCGAACGCGGATATTTGTAGGGCGCGATCACCTGCTTGACGTGATCCTGCAGCGTCTTGATCGTCATGGCGTCCGCCGGCACGTCCTTTGCCAGCACCACATGCGCCTGCACGATCTGGCCACGCTCTTCGTCGGCTGCACCGATCACAGCGCATTCGGAGACGAAAGTGTGGCTGAGCAACGCCGCCTCCACCTCCGGCCCCGCAATGTTGTACCCGGCCGAGATGATCATGTCGTCGGAACGGGCGGCGAAATGGAAATAGCCGTCCTTGTCCTGGTAGAAGGCGTCGCCGGTGAGATTCCAGCCGCCGCGCACATAGGTTCGTTGCCGCCTGTCGGCCAGATAGCGGCAGCCGGTGGGTCCGCGCACCGCGAGCCGCCCCACCTCGCCGCGCGGCTTCTCGTTCATGTCCTCGTCGACGATCTTCGCCTCGTATCCGCCGACCGGCTTCCCGGTGGACCCCGGCGCGGAATCGCCCAGGCGGTTGGTGATGAAGATATGCAGCATCTCGGTGGAGCCGATGCCGTCCAGCATCGGCTTGCCGGTCTTCTCCATCCAGGCATTGTAGATCGGCGCGGGCAGCGTCTCGCCGGCCGAAACTGCGACGCGCAGCGAGCTGAGGTCCGCGCCCTTGTCCATCGCCGCCAGCATGACGCGGTAGGCCGTGGGCGCGGTGAAGCTGATCGTCGCCTTGTAGTTCTCGATGATCTCGATCATCTTCGGCGGGGTCGCCTGCTCCAGCAGCGTCGCGGCCGCGCCAAAGCGCAGCGGGAAGATGGCGAGGCCGCCGAGGCCGAAGGTGAAGGCGAGCGGCGGCGAGCCGACAAAAATGTCGTCCGGCCGCACGCCCAGCACTTCCTTGCCATAGGCATCGGCGATGATGAGCAGGTCGCGATGGAAATGCATCGTCGCCTTGGGCTCGCCCGTGGTGCCGGAGGTGAAGCCGAGAAGCGCGACATCGTCGCGGCTGGTAGGCACGGCGTTGAACTTCACCGGCTTGTCGAGCGCGATGCGGTCGAGCTCGGCGTCATGGTTGGCGGTGCCGTCGAAGCCGATCACCTTCTTGAGAAAATTTGAGGTCTTGGCGCAGGCAACGAGCTCGTCGAGAATGCGGGAGTCGCAGAGCGCGAACTCGATCTCCGCCTTGTCGACGATTTGTCCAAGCTCGCCGGCGCGCAGCATCGGCATTGTGTTGACCACCACGGCTCCCGCCTTGGTGGCGGCCAGCCAGCAGGCGACCATGGCGGGGTTGTTGGCCGAGCGGATCAGCACCCGGTTGCCCGGCTTGACGCCGTAATTGTCGACCAGCGCATGCGCGATGCGGTTCGACCAGTCGGTCAGTTCCTTGTAGGTGCGGCGGCGACCATTGCCGATCAGCGCGATGTTGTCGCCAAAACCCTTGGCGACCATGGCGTCGGTGAACTCGACGCCGGCATTGAGGGTTTCGGGATAGTCGAAACCGTCGAGCAACAGGTCGGGCCACTCCTCAACCGGCGGCAGGTTGTCACGAGCAAATGTGTCGATGTGCGCCGATGGCCCCAGCATTCATTATCCTCCCGCCAGTGTCTGCCTGGCTATTATGACTTTCTGTACGTCGGACGCGCCCTCGTAGATGCGCAGCGCCCGTATCTCCCGATAGAGGCTTTCGACGACGCTCCCCTTGCGCACGCCGTCGCCGCCATGGATCTGCACCGCCTTGTCGATCACGCTCTGGGCGCGATCGGTGGCGTAGAGCTTGGCCATGGCAGCTTCGCGGCTGACGCGTGGGGCGCCGGAATCCTTCAGCCAGGCGGCGCGATAGACGAGAAGGGCTGACGCATCGATGTCCAGCGCCATGTCGGCGATGTGGCCCTGCACCATCTGCAGGTCCGACATGGGCGCGCCGAACAGTTCTCGCGACGTCGAACGCGCAACGGCCTCGTCCAGCGCGCGACGGGCAAAGCCGAGTGCGGCGGCGGCAACCGTGGAACGGAACACGTCCAGCACCGACATGGCGATCTTGAAACCTTCGCCCGGCTTGCCGAGCATGGCCGATTTCGGGATGCGGCAGTTTTCGAACGACAGCCGTGCCAGCGGGTGCGGCGCGATCACCTCCAGCCGTTCGGCGATCGAAAGGCCCGGCGTGTCGGCCGGCACGATGAAGGCCGAGATGCCCTTGGCGCCCGGCGCCTCGCCGGTGCGGGCAAAGACCGTGTACATGTCGGCGATGCCGCCGTTGGAAATCCAGGTCTTCTCGCCGTCGAGGACATAAAAATCGCCGTCCTCGCGCGCAGCGAGGTCGAGATTGGCGACATCCGAGCCGGACTTCGGCTCGCTCAGCGCGAACGCGGAAAGCGCGGTGCCCTCCCGCGTGCGGCTCAGCCATTCGCGCTTCTGGTCGACTCGGCCGAACAGCGAGATCGCGCCAGTGCCCAGGCCCTGCATGGCAAAGGCGAAGTCGGCGAGGCCGTCATGGCGCGCCAGTGTCTCGCGGATGATGCAAAGGCTGCGCACATCGAGCGTGCTTACCGCCACGTCGGGATCGACGGCCGAATATTCGAGCCAGCCGCCCTCGCCCAGCTTCGCCACCAGTTCGCGGCAGGCGGCGTCGACGTCCGAGTGATCGATGTCGGCAAGATTGGCGACGGCCCAGCGGTCGAGCGCGTCGGCGAGGATGCGTGGCGCTCTTCGAAGAAGGGCCAGTTGAGAAAGCTGCGGTCCGCCATGTCAGTCGCCCTTGAAAACCGGCCTTTCGCGCGCGACGAAAGCGTCGTAGGCGCGCTTGAAATCCTGGGTCTGCATGCAGATGGCCTGCGCCTGCGCTTCGGCCTCGATGGCCTGCTCGATGGACATCGACCATTCCTGGTTCAGCATGGTCTTGGTCATCATATGGCCGAAGTTCGGGCCGTCGGCGAGGCGGCGGGCCAGCGCGATCGCCTCGGCGTCCAGCGAGGCGGCATCGACGATGCGGTTGTAGAAACCCCAGCGCTCGCCCTCGTCGGCGCTCATGGTGCGGCCGGTGTAGAGCAGTTCGGATGCCCTGCCCTGGCCGATGATGCGCGGCAGGATCGCGCAGGCGCCCATGTCGCAACCGGCAAGGCCGACGCGGGTGAACAGGAACGCGGTCTTGGCCTCGGGCGTGGCGAGACGAATGTCGGATGCCATGGCGACGATGGCGCCGGCGCCGACGCAGACACCATCGACCGCCGCGATCACCGGCTTGCCGCAATTGATCATGGCCTTCACCAGATCGCCGGTCATCCGCGTGAAGCGCAGCAGGCCCTTCATGTCCAGGTCGAGCAGCGGGCCGATGATGTCGTGCACATCGCCGCCGGAGCAGAAATTGCCGCCGTTGGAGCCGAACACCACCGCCTTGATATCGTCGGCATAGACCAGCGCGCGGAATACGTCGCGCAGTTCGGCATAGCTGTCGAAGGTCAGCGGGTTCTTGCGCTCGGGCCGGTCGAGCGTGACGACGGCGATGCCGTCCTCCACGCGCCAGTGGAAATGCTTTGCGACGTAACCCGCCATATCAGTCATTATCATCAACCTTCACTGTCTGTTTCGGCGCCCTGCCGATGGTGTCCAAGATACCGATGACCTGCTCGCACGCAGCCGGCGGCAGGTCCTCGAGCACGGCGTTGACCCAGCGCGCATGCGCAGCCGCCATCTTGGCGAACTCCTCCTGCCCCTTCTGGGTCAGGCGCACCAGGGTGGCGCGCTTGTCGCCTTCGACCGGCACGCGCAGCACCAGCCCGTCGATGACGAGGCGTTCGATGATGCCGGTGACATTGCCGTTGGAAACGCGCAACGCGGCCGACAGTTCGCTCATCTTGAGGCCGTCTTCGAAGCGGTCCAGCGCGGCGAGCACGTCGAAGCGCGGCAAGGTGGTGTCGAATTCGGCGCGAAGGTTTTCGCGCACCACCTGCTCGACGATCTTCGTGACCTTCAACAGCTTCAGCCAGACGCGCACTCGCGGCCTGACCGGACTGGAAGCACTCAACTCGTCGGGCAGTTGCACGCTCATATCTCGCCTCCCGATACCGAAAGGGCCTGGCCGGTCATGGAGCCGGAGTTCGGCCCGCAGAGATAGAGCACGCTCTGCGCCACCTCCTCCGGCAGCACGAAGCGGCGCTGCGGGTTGCCTTCCGTCAGCGCGGCGGCGGCTTCCTCCCGGCTCTTGCCGGTCTTCTGCATGATGTTTTCGATCGAGCGTTCCAGCATGGGCGTCAACGTGAATCCGGGACAGACGGCGTTCACCGTAATCCCGGTCTCGGCGAGTTCAAGCGCCAGTGAGCGCGTCAGCCCGATAACCCCATGCTTGGCGGCCGCATAGGCGGAGACATAGGGGTAGCCCTTGAGCCCCGCGGTGGACGCAACCGCGACCAGCCTGCCCTCGCCCCGCTTCGCCATGCCGCCGGCCAGCGCCTGCTGGAAGGTCAGGAACACGCTGGTGAGGTTGACGTCCATCATCCGGCGCCAGAGGTCGAGGCCGGTGCGCCGGAAGGGCGCGCTTTCGGCAGCGCCCGCATTGGCAACGACGATGTCAAGATCGCCGACTTCTGCCGCGATCTTGTCGAACAGCGCCTTGAGCGACGCCTCGTCGGTGACATCGGCGGTCATGGCGACGATGTCCTTCGAGCTTGCCGCCACCTCCAGCAGAGCTTCCATTCGCCGCCCGGAGACGACGACGGTCGCGCCGGCATCGGCCAGCGCGCGGGCGATTGCCGCGCCCATGCCCGAGCCGCCGCCGGTGACCAGTGCGCACTTGCCGGTCAGCTCTCTCATACCGCGCGATCCTGTGCCGCCATCTCTGCGGCGCGCTCGGCGAGGCGACGAAGCTGGTCGCGGCCCGACAGATATGGGTCGGGCCATGCCTCAGAGGTATCACCCAAGGTCGCTGCGGCCCGCAGGGTCCAGTAAGGATCGGTCAGGTGCGGACGGGCAAGGCAGACGAGGTCGGCGCGGCCGGCGAGCAGGATCGAGTTGACGTGATCCGGCTCGTAGATGTTGCCGACAGCCATGGTCGCCATGCCCGCTTCGTTGCGGATGCGGTCGGAGAAGGGCGTCTGGAACATGCGGCCATAGACAGGGCGCGCGGCCGTGGTGGTCTGGCCTGCCGAGACGTCGCAGATGTCGACGCCGGCTTCGCGGAACATGCGCGCGATCTCCACCGCCTCCTGCGGCGTCACGCCCTCGGGACCGACCCAGTCATTGGCCGAGATGCGAACCGAGATCGGCTTCTCCTCCGGCCATACGGCGCGGATCGCATGGAAGATTTCCAGCGGGTAGCGCATGCGGTTTTCCAGCGAGCCGCCATATTCGTCGGTGCGGTTGTTGGTGACCGGCGTGATGAAGGACGACAGCAGATAGCCGTGCGCGGCGTGGAGTTCGAGCATGTCGAAGCCGCAGCGATCCGCCATCTGCGTAGCCGATACGAACTGGTCCCGCACCAGATCCATGTCGGCGCGGGTCATCGCCTTCGGCGTCTGGTTCTCTTCCGACCACGGCAGGTCGGAAACCGACAGCAGCGGCCAGTTCCCCTCCTCCAGCGGCACGTCGGAACCTTCCCAGCCGACGCGGGTCGAAGCCTTGCGACCGGCATGGCCGATCTGCGCGCAGATCTTGGCTTCGGTCTCTGAGTGGACGAAATCGACGATGCGCTTCCAGGCGACCTCATGTTCAGGCGCATAGAAGCCGGGGCAACCGGGCGTGATGCGGCCTTCGGCGCTGACGCAGGTCATCTCGACATAGAGAAGCCCTGCCCCGCCCTTGGCGCGCTCGCCATAGTGCACGAGGTGCCAGTCGGTCGGCGTGCCGTCGACGGCCTTGTACTGCGCCATGGGGGAAACCACGACGCGGTTCTTGAGCTCCATGCCGCGCAGCTTGAACGGCGCGAACATCGGCGCACGCTGCGTGCCCTGCGGCGCGCCGGCCTTTTGCTGGAACCAGCCTTCGGCGCTCTCCAGCCAATCCTTGTCGCGCAGGCGCAGGTTCTCGTGGCTGATACGCTGCGAACGGGTCAGCAGTGAATAATTGAACTGCACCGGGTCGAGATGGAAATAGCGCTCGACCTCCTCGAACCATTCCAGCGAGTTTCGCGCGGCCGACTGCAGGCGCAACACCTGCACGCGGCGCTCGTCTTCGTAGCGGGCGAAGGCGGTTTCGAGCGACTTTTCGGTGTGGACATATTCGGCGAGCGCCACCGCGCTCTCAAGCGCCAGCTTGGTGCCCGAACCGATGGAGAAATGCGCGGTTGCCGCCGCATCGCCCAGAAGCGCGATGTTCTTGTAGGACCAGCGCTTGCACAGCACGCGCGGGAAATTCAGCCAGGCCGAACCGCGAATGTGGTTGGCATTGGTCATCAGCGGATGGCCGCCGAGGTGCTTGGCGAAGATGCGCTCGCAGACCGCGATGCTCTCCTGCTGGCTCATCTCGCCAAAACCGAACTTTTCCCAGGTCTCGGTGCTGCATTCGACGATGAAGGTCGCGGTATCGTTGTCGAACTGGTAGGCGTGCGCCCAGACCCAGCCGTGCTCGGTCTCCTCGAAGATGAAGGTGAAGGCGTCGTCGAATTTCTGGTGGGTGCCGAGCCAGACGAACTTGCAGGTGCGGACGTCGATGTCGGGCTCGAACTGGGCGGCAAATTCGGTGCGGGCCCGCGAGTTCAGCCCGTCGGCGGCGACAACGAGATCATATTCCTCAGCCAAAGCGGCGACGCTGTCGACATTGGTCTCGAAGCGAATTTCGATGCCAAGCTCTTTCGCCCGCGCCTGCAGCAAGAGCAGGAGCTGCTTGCGGCCGATGCCGCAGAAGCCGTGGCCGCTCGACACAGTCTTGGTGCCCTTGAAGTGGACGGCAATGTCGTCCCAGTAGGCGAAATGCGCGCGGATGGCTTCGGCGCTCACCGGATCGTTGGCGGCAAGGTTGGTCAGCGTCTCGTCGGAGAGCACCACACCCCAGCCGAACGTGTCGTCCGGCTTGTTGCGCTCGATCACGACGATCGCCGCCGACGGGTCGCGCAGCTTCATGCTGATGGCGAAGTACAGGCCGGCCGGCCCTCCTCCGAGACAGGCGATCTTCATCGGCAACTCCTCTCTGATGGGGAAAGGATGGCACCGCGCCCCGGTAATTTCAAGCATGAAGTTTCAAGCTTGAAATTTTTAGGCGACCATGAAATCTGCCCCGACTTGCATATTCGCGAACGGCCAGCAGGCACTTGCGCAACGGCCTGAGCGTGATCGATAAAGCGCGGGACCGGCCGGCGACGGCAATCAAGGGAGGCAGGAAATGTCGGGAAACAAGATCACGGACTGGGACGACGCCTATTCGAACTCGGCCCATATTCCAGGGGGAGACGCCTACCCGGCAAAGTGGCACGCGGCAGCGGCGGCCTTCCGTGATGAAATGCGCGGCGCCGGACGCCTGCGCGAGGACATCGCCTATGGCCCCCACATCCGCAACCGCTACGACCTTTTCCTGCCGCAGACGGACGCCAAGGGCCTCGTAGTCTTCGTGCATGGCGGCTACTGGATGGCCTTCGACAAGTCTGCATGGTCGCATCTGGCAGCAGGGCCGCTCGCGCATGGCTATGCGGTTGCGATGCCTTCCTATGTGCTGGCGTCGGAGGCACGCATCTCCGACATCACCAGGCAGATCGGCGCAGCGATCAATGCGGCCGCTCGCGAAATTGACGGCCCGCTGCACATCACCGGCCATTCCGCCGGCGGCCACCTGGTCAGCCGCATGAACACCACCACCTCCCCGCTCGAGCGCGACGTCGCGGCACGGCTGCGCAAGACCGTTTCGATCTCGGGCCTGCACGACCTGCGCCCGCTGCTCAACACCAGGATGAACGAGACGCTGCGGCTCGACCTTGCCGAGGCACGCACGGAGAGCGCGGCACTGCTCGAGCCGCTCGACGGCATGGACATCACCTGCTGGGTGGGCGCGAACGAACGCCCCGAATTCCTGCGCCAGAACGGCCTGCTGGAGAATCTGTGGAGCAGCTTCAACGCCGAGGTCTCAAGCGTGGAGGAAGCCGACCGTCACCACTTCGACGTGGTGGAAGGCCTCGCCGACCCCGATCACAGGCTGGTGCGCACTTTGCTCGGCGTGTAAGACAAGAGCCGGACCGGTCTCCTTCGAGCCCCCGAGCAAGCGCGGGCTTTGCAGCGAATGGCCGGATTGTCGAATCAACGCATGATGTTGGACCGGACGGCTCATGCGCCGGTCGAATCCCGCGTCAGGAGAGAGCCATGAAAACCGTATTCGTCCAACTGCAATGCGTGCCCGGCCAGACCTATGGCGTCGCCGACCAGCTCTATGAGCGGGAGGTTGCCTCCGAGCTCTATTCGACCAGCGGCGACTACGACCTGTTGATGAAGATCTACATCGACGACGATGTCGACGTCGGCAAGTTCATCAACGAGAACGTCGCCAATGTGCCGGGCATCGTGCGCTCGCTGACCACCCTCACCTTCAAGGCGTTCTGAGAAGCACAAAGATCATTGCGGCCTTGATTCAAGGCCGCAATCCAATCCCTTGTTTTCAGTCGGCTTTCCGGTCGGCGCGGCGTGCCGCGATATAGCGCATCGCCATCACGCGGCGGCGCAGGATCTCGGTGCGCATCGCCATCAGATGCAAGGTGAAGAACAAGACTGTGAAGCCGGCGGCCATCACCATCAGCGGCCACAGCATGCTGGAATCGATAGTCGGGCCTCCCATCCGGAACACCGATGCCGGCTGGTGAAGCGTATTCCACCACTCGACCGAGAACTTGATGATCGGGATGTTGATGAAGCCCACCAGCGTGATGACCGCGGCCGCGCGGGCAGAGCGTGCGGGATCGTCCAGCGCCCGCGTCAGTGCGATGATGCCCAGATACATCAGGAAAAGCACGAAGACCGAGGTCAGCCGCGCGTCCCAAACCCACCAGGTGCCCCACATCGGCTTGCCCCAGATGGAGCCGGTAACCAGCGCGAGCGCGGTGAAAGTTGCGCCGATGGGCGCCGCGGCCTTGAGCGAGACGTCGGCCAGCGGGTGACGCCAGACCAGCGTGCCGAGCGACGACGCCGCCATCAGCGAGTAGCACATCATGGCGATCCACGCGAAAGGCACGTGGATATACATGATGCGGACCGTGATGCCCTGCTGGTAATCCTCGGGCGCGGCGAAACCCAGGTAGAGCCCGAACGCCAGCAGAGCCGCCGAGAGAGCGCCAAGCCAGGGCACCACCCTGTCGGCCAGCGCCAGGAAGCGTGTGGGATTGGCAAGGTCGATCCAGCGGCCGGGCCGCGCGCTTGTTTCAGTCATGCCGGCTTATCTACCGCGAGCAGCCGGCCCCTGCAATGCGGGAGGTCGCCGCAGGCGCCTCCCCCTTGTATCACGCCGCTTCCGGCTGCACCGAGACGTGGCTGAGGGCGCGCACGTCTTCGTCGGTCAGCAGGCCGCCGGCACGCAGAAGTGCTGCGAAGCGCCCATTGGTCGCCGAGAGCTCGGCGAACCCGCCCATTTCCACGATGCGGCCGTGATCCATGAAGACGACCAGATCGGCATCGCGAACGGTGGTCAGGCGATGGGCGATGATGAAGGTTGTACGGCCCTGGCGAACGCGGTCGATCGCATCCTTGACCCGGCTTTCGGTTTCGACGTCGAGCGCGCTGGTGGCCTCGTCCAGAACCAGGATGGGCGCGTCCTTCAGGATGGCCCTAGCAATGGCGACACGCTGGCGCTCGCCGCCGGAAAGCTGGCCGCCGCGTTCGCCGACATTGGTGTCATAGCCCTCGCTCTTGGCGAGAATGAAGTCCTGCGCGGCGGCCGCCTGGGCCGCAGCGTGCACGTCGGCGTAGCTGGCGTTCTCGCGTCCGATGCGAATGTTGTCCTCGATCGAGCGGTTGAAGAGGCCGGCATCCTGGAACACGGTGGCCATGGCCTGCCGCAGCGACTTGCGGGTCACCGAGCGCGTATCCACGCCGTCGACCAGGATGCGGCCGCTCTGCGGCGTGTGCACGCCCTGGAGGAGGTTGATGAGGGTCGTCTTGCCGGCCCCCGTCGGGCCGACGATAGCCACGGTCTGGCCGGCGCGGATCGCGAAGGAGATGTCCTGCACGCCGTGGCCAGAATTCGGGAACTCGAAGCTGACATTCTCGAAGCAGACATCGCCCTTGACGTTTTCCAGTTCGCTCAGGCCGGCCGGCTCCTCGCGCTCCGCCACCGAATCTTCAAGCTGGTAGAAGGCCTCGAGCTTGGCGCGGGCGTCGAAGATCTGATTGACGAAGTTCGAGATCTGGTCGAGCCGGCTGATGAGCAGCGACGCAAAGCCGGTGAAGGCCACGATGTCGCCCACGCGCAATTCGCCGCGCGATACCAGCAGGGCGCCGATCATCAGAACGATCATCATCGAGATCGTCGAAGACAGGCGGTGCAGCGCGCTGGCAAGCGCCCACCAGTCCAGAACCGGATACTGGACCTGAAGCAGGTCGCGGATATGGCCGCGCAGTTTCTGGGTTTCCACCCCGATGCGGTTGTAGCTCTGCAGCACCGCGACGTTGTTGACCGAATCCGTCACGTGCGAAAACACTTCGTGATAGTGCGTCTCCACCTTGGCCTGGCCGTCCTTGGTCTTGTGCATCACCACCCGGCCGATGGCCACGTAGAAGACGCCGAGCCCCAGCAGCACCAGCGACATGCGCACATCGAGGGAAAGCGCGGTCGGCACCAGCAGCACCAGGGCCACGGCCGTGGTCAGGTGCTGGCGCATGAACTCCAGCCAGAGGCTGAACAGGCTTTCCACGGCACGCAGCAGGGTGTGCAGCGCCTGTGACGTTCCGCGCTCATGATGCCACGACAGCGGCATTGCGACGACCTGTTCGAACGATTCGCACAGCAGCGCGGCGCGCCGGGCGTGAGCCATCCGGTCGGCGCCCCGGGCTACGAGCACATAGGCAAGGATGTTGAAGGCGCCCAGGCTAGCCCAGATCGCCAATGTCGGGACGACTTCCAGCTTCTGCGAGATGGCATCGATAACCCTGCCGAACAGTATCGGCTCAGCAATGGTCACCAGAGCAAGCACAATATTTGCTGAACAAATTAAAAAAACGCGCCGCTTTTCCGTAGCCAGATAACGAAGCGCTCGAAAATAGACTTCCAGCAATGACACGAAACTCACCTCGTGAAAGCTAAAGCCGTGCCGCACACCATTGCTGCACCCAGCATTGCCTGCCGCACCGCAAGACAATGCTCACATACAGACTTGGTTCCGCCTTTTCGAAACAACATCGAGCAACGTGCCGTAACTTGGCGTGATCGCATAACAGCTTGAGATTAAAGAAAAAATGTCAGCCATACGGCAAAATGATGGCGACCGGCCCCGGCAAGGGCCGGCCGCGAAAATATTCTTTGCGGCTAAAAAGGAACCCGCACCAACACCTGGCTTTCACCCCCAGGTTTCAGCTCGATGGAGTTCCCGTCCACGCGCTTTCCGTCATGCTCCACGGCAGCTTTGCGGATGCCTTTCTGGCGCTCCACGCGGATGTCATACACCGCGCCGCCCAGCTTCAACCTGGCCGAGTAACCCTGCCAGTGCGTCGGCAGAACCGGGTCGATGACAAGGCTTTCGCCCTGCCAACGGATGCCCAGGATGCTCTCTGCTGCCGCACGGTAAAGCCAGCCTGCCGATCCGGTATACCAGGTCCAGCCTCCGCGCCCTCCCTGATCGCCCACCGAGTAGATATCGGCGGCGACCACATAGGGTTCGACCCGGTACCTGTTGGCGGCAGCTTCGTCCAGCGAATGGTTCACCGGATTGAGCAAGCTGAAGCAATGATAGGCATCGTCGGCACGCCCCATTTCAGCCAAAGCTATGACAAGCCAAGTGGCGGCATGGGTGTATTGGCCGCCGTTTTCACGCACACCGGGCGGATAACTTTTGATGTAGCCGGGGTCTTTTTCCGTGTTCACGAATGGAGGCGTGAACAATTTGACGATCTGGTTCTCGTTATCGACCAGCATCTTCATCGCCGAATCGATCGCGATCTTCGAACGCTCGGGGTCGCCCTGCCGGGACAGAACGCTCCAGGACTGGGCGATCGAATCAATCCGGCACTCGTGCGATTTGGAAGAGCCGAGCGGCGTTCCGTCGTCATAGGAGCCCCTGCGGTACCACTCGCCGTCCCAAGCCGATTTCTCCAGAGCCTGTTTCAAGCGCCGCGCGTGCTTCTCCCACCGGTCGGCACGCCTCGCATCGCCCTGCTCGCGCGCGA
Source organism: Pseudomonadota bacterium (assembly GCA_023387775.1). Taxonomy (GTDB): domain Bacteria; phylum Pseudomonadota; class Alphaproteobacteria; order Rhizobiales; family Rhizobiaceae; genus Pseudaminobacter. The sequence goes on from JAEWHN010000102.1 coordinate 13,071, forward strand.
TGGGCGCAAAGTCGCCGAGCGTCTTGAGCAGGAACCAGCCCAGCCACACGCTCTCGCCTTTGCCCTCCTCGCCGACGCGATTCATGCCGTCGTTCCAGTCGCCGCCGAGGATGAGGGGGAGACCATTGGGGCCGGACCGGCGAATGGCGAGTTCAAGCGCCCGTGCGCAGTGCTCGAAAAGCGGCGCGGTCTTCTTGGAAACCTCAGGGGTGAAGAAGCGGTCGTGCTCGCCTTCCTCGAGCTTTTCTCCCAACAGGAAGGGAATGTCCTCCTGCAGGATCGACACGTCGCCCGTCACGTTCACGTAATGCGCAGTGCCATAGGCCAGCCAGACCACATCGTCCGAGATGATGGTGCGCACGCCGGCGCCGGTGCGCGGCAGCCACCAATGCTGCACGTCGCCCTCCTCGAACTGCCGGTGGGCGGCATTGATGATCTGGTTGCGGGCAAGCTGCGGGTCGTGCATCAGCAGCGAAAGCGTATCCTGCAACTGGTCGCGGAAGCCGAATGCGCCGCTTGCCTGGTAGAAGGCAGAGCGAGCGCGGATGCGGCATGCCAGGCTTTGATAAGGCAGCCAGTGATTGACCAGCGCATTGAAGGACGTGTCGGGTGTCTCCACCTGCAGCGTCTCGAGGAAGCCGCGCCAGTTGCGATCGTTCTCGGCAAGACGATCGTCAAAATCCCGCTGCCGATGACGCGTGACGAGCTCGCTCGCCTCTTCCGGCGAAGCGGCATCGCCAAGGAGGAAGAGCATGGACACTTCGCCGCCTGCCGGCACTTCGACGTCGCGCGCCAGGGCCGCACACGGGTCCAGCCCAGCCTCGACACGGCCCGACAGCTCCAGCCCCCGCACCACCACATGCGGCCTCTCAGCGGTTCCGAGATGGCCGATGAACTCGCTGCGATCGGCGGTGACCGAATGCGAAGCACCATCGCCGGCCAGGAATGCTACCCTGTCGCCGAATTCGAGGCTGAAGGCGTTGTTGGCCTGCAGCGCCCCGGTCCGGCGGTCCTGCGTGGGCACGATAGTGGGAGCCGACTTGGCTCGGTTGTTGCCCAATACCCATTCGGCATAGGCATAGACGCGCAGGCGCACCGATGCGCCGCCCGAGTTGCGGATCCGCAGGCGCGAGACCTTCACCGGGTCTGTCGGATCGACGAGCTGGGTCACCTCGGCGGTCAGGGGTCCCCTGAAAGCGGTGAAAGTGCTGACACCTTGTCCGTGGCGCGCCTCATAGACGATGGATTCGTCCCGGACCACTGCCGCGAAGGGCGAAAACGCCTGCCCGTCGGCATGGTCATAGATGTAGATCGCCTCGCCGGGACGGTTGCTCACCGGATCGTTCGACCACGGGGTCAGCTGGAAATCGCGGCTGTTGCGGCTCCAGGTGAAGGAAGCACCTTCGGCTGAGGTGTGGAAGCCGAACGACGCGTTGGAGATGACGTTGATCCACGGCTGGGGCGTGGTGCGGCGCCGGTCGAGGCGCACGACATAGTCGCGGCCGTCCCGGTCGAACCCGCCAAAGCCGTTCCAGCCTTCCAGGCCCGAACCGTCCGCAACCGCGGCGGAGCTGGCCGGCAGCCGCGGTTCGAGTTCCGTCGCCAACGAGCCCGCCATGGCTGCCTCGTCGGCAGCGGCGAGATCGCGAGTTTTCAAGGCTGTCGCTTCCGCGCGCTCGATCTGATCGAAAATGGTGCCGTTGCGCGTGTGCAGGATGACCCGCGCTACCGCCAGCAGCGTCTTGTAGGAGGTATCTTCCATGAGGTCGCGGCGCACAGCGAAGATGTGCTGCCGCGGGCCGAGCTCCTTGCCGCGCAGGCGGCTGTTTTCGGCCAGCGTCTCGATGGCCTGCTGCAGATCCTGCACGTAGGACGAGGCCTGTTCGTTGATGATGACCAGGTCTGCGAGCAAACCGCGGGCACGCATATACTCCTGGAAGCGCAGCGCCTGGGCGACGATCTCGAGATCGGCAACATCGCCGATGCGCAGCGCGAAGATCGGGAAATCGCCCGAAATGCCCATCGGCCACAGCGCCGACTGGGGCCCAAGGCCGGTCACCACGGTTTCCGCCGGGGCCCGCAGGAAGGGATCCGGATAGATCAGATAGCGCGCCAGCTTCTGAACATTGGCCGCATCGGAGAGGCTGAGGCCCAAGTGGCGCGTCTGAACCTGCGAGCGTGTCCAGGCAAGCATGGCCTGGCGTGGAAAGCTCTCGGGATGGTCGAGCCGCGTCACGGCGGATTCGACTTCCTCGCGGTCGGCGCCAACAACTGTCCAGAAGGTCAGCGACACTTTCTTGTTGGCAGGCACCCTGACCCGGCAGCGCAGCGAAATGATCGGGTCCAGCACGAAGCCGGAACTGCCGCTGAGCCGGGCGCCTTCGTCGAAGGCCGCCGCATCGGCGATGGTTCGCCCGCGCCCAAGGAAGGCCCGGCGGTCCGTCTCGGCCTCGGTATCGCGGGTTACGCCGGAGGCGTCGGTTACGAAATGCGCCAGGAAGATATCGGGGTCGCTGTCCGAACGCTTGCGACGCGTGGCGAAGACCGCGCTGTTGTTGCCGGCGATTTCCGTTTCCACGAACATCTTGGAGAAGGCAGGGTGAGCGCTGTCCGCGGCTTCCGGCGCCAGCACGAGCTCGGCATAGGAAGTCACCTCGATATGGCGATCGGCAATGCCGTCATTGGCGATGGTGATGCGCCGGCCCTCGCCATTGCCTTCCGAAACCACGATGCACTCGACCTCGGAGCGCAGCGTTCCGACTGTCTTGATGAAGCTTGCCTTGTCGTCGCAGAACAACGTCTGCGAGTGTTCGGAGGCGGCGCGCTTCGGCTCCTTGGTGGCCGACCACCAATCGCCGGTTTCGATATCGCGCAGGAACAAATAGCTGCCGAGCCGGTCTTCGACGGGATCGGGCTGCCACCTGTTGATGGACAGCTCGTTCCAGCGGCTGTAGCCCGAGCCGGTCGCCGTGACCATCACGGAATAGCGGCCGTTCGACATCAGGTTGGTAGAGCGCAACGCCCGCTCCGGCTCCACGACCAGGCGCGTGTCGGCGCTCTGTTCGAGCGTCTCGACCTTGCCGCGTTCGTCGGCCTCGGTGCGCACCGCCGAAACGGTAACATCGCGCGGAGCCTTTTCCTGCAGCAGCAGTTCGGCAGCCTCGATGACGGGGTCGCTGTGGAACCGATCACGCAGCCGGCCCTCGAAGATGGCATTGGCCACGGCGGCAATCGTCATGCCCTGGTGATGGGCCATGTAATTGTAGACCACCGCGTGGTTCGAGCCATCGGGGACGCGCTGCGGCGTGAAGTCGACCGCATCGTAATATCCGTAGCGGCCGAGCGCGCCGATGCGCCTCAGGCGCTCGAGATTCTGGACCGCCTCGTGCGGCATGAACTGGGCGGCAAGCACGGTGGCGTAAGGCGCAATCACCGTGTTGCGGCCAAGGCCGCGCTTCAGCCCCAGGCCAGGCACGCCGAAATTGGTGTACTGGTAGGTCATCTCGCGGTCGCGCGCATTGTAGGCGCTTTCGGAGATGCCCCACGGAATGCCCTTCGAGCGCGCGTAGCGGATCTGGCGGGCAATGATCAGGTTGTTGGTCTGGTTGAGAATGCCGCCGAGCGGCTCCTTCATCACCAGCGGCGGCATCAGATACTCGAACATCGAGCCGGACCAGGAAACCAGCGCGCCGCCGAAGCCGATCTGCGTGACGGGCCGCCCGAGGCGGAACCAGTGGTCGGTCGGCAGGTCGCCCTTGGCGATGCCGAACAGGCTGGTGAGCCGCGCTTCGGACGCGAGCAGGTCGTAGCACGCCTCGTCGAGCTGGCCTTCGTCGACCCTGTAGCCGATCGAAAGCAGCTTGCGGTCCTCGCGCAGCAGGAAACCGAACTCCATCTCGAATGCGAACTTGCGGGCGCGGTCGCGCAGGGACACAAG
>JAEWHN010000013.1 GCA_023387775.1 Pseudomonadota bacterium
GCGCATCGCCTTGTCGATCAGCGCCAGCCCCTCGGCGATCATCGCCCGGTTCCATAGGCTCCGGTCCTGGTCTTCCAGCAGGATGATCGAACCCTCGGCATCGAACCGGGCCGCGGTGCGCGAATGCTGCAGCAGAAGCAGCGCGGTGAGGCCCATGATCTCCGGCTCGGTCGGGAAAAGCCTGAGCAACAGGCGCGCGAGCCGGATCGCCTCGTCGCACAGCGGCGCGCGGCGCTCCGCCTCCTCCACCCCGGCCGAATAGCCCTCGTTGAAGATCAGGTAGATCATGGCCGCGATTGCCGCGAGGCGTTCGGATCGCTCCACCGCGCCCGGTGCCTCATAAGGCACGTCGGCGCGCGCAATGCGTCCCTTGGCCCGCGTGATGCGCTGCTCCATCGCCGCCTCGCTGACGAGGAACGCACGCGCGATCTGCCTGACGCTCAAGCCAGAGACGATGCGCAGCGCCAAGGCCACCTGCTGCGTGGCCGGCAGATCGGGATGGCAGCAGATGAACATCAGCCGCAGAATGTCGTCGCGGTAGTCGGCGCCGTCCAGCCGCTCCACCATCGGCGTCTCGACATCGTCGAGGTCGGACACCGTCTCCTCGGGCGGCATCGGCGCCTGCTTCGCCCGCCGCCGCACCGCGTCGATGCCGGAGTTGCGGCCGACGAAGATCAGCCAAGCCGCCGGATTGCGCGGCGGGCCGTTAACCGGCCAGTTCTTCAGCGCGCGCAGGCACGCCTCCTGGAACGCTTCCTCCGCCGCGTCGAGATCGCGGAAGTAACGGAGGAGCGCGCCGATCACCTGTGGCCGGGCGGCCGTCAGGGCGTCGTCTATCCAGGAGGGATCGGCTGTCATGTGGTCAACGCTCCGGGTTGGAAGATGCCGATCGGCCGGACTTCATAGACACCCGGGCCGCGATTGGCGGCCTGCAATTCCTTGGCGATGTCCAGCGCCTCGTCGAGCGTTTCGCAATCGACGACGTAGAAGCCCAGGAACTGCTCCTTGGTTTCGGCAAAGGGTCCGTCGATCACCAGCGGCCCGTCGCGGCCCTTGCGCAACGTGGTGGCGGCAGTGGTGGGCAGAAGCCGCACGACCGGCCCGAGCTTGCCGGCCTTGGCGATCTTTTCCTGCACCGCGCCCAGCCGGGCCATCACCTCATCGTCCTCCTGCTTGGTCCAGGAGCCGACCACGTCTTCGGAATTGTAGCAAAGGATTGCGTAGAGCATCCGTGTCCTCCGTCCAGTTGAATGACGAATGAGTAACGCAATCGCCGACACGGCGCAGGACAAATCTTCGAACGACGAAAAACGCCGGCGGGATCACTCCCACCGGCGTCGACTTTTTGTCCTTGGCCTTAAAGCCGACTATTTGCGCTTCATGGCCTCCAAGAGCGCGGCACCGAAGGCGCCCTGCGGCGCGCCGCCGCCCTTCTGCTGCGGGGCAGACTTGTTGAACGGCTTGCCGCCACCGCCGCGCTGCTGCGGGCGGTCGTCGCGCGAGGCGGGACCCGAGCGTGCGCCCACGCCGTCGTCGTGCTTGCGCATAGTCAGGCCGATGCGCTTGCGCTTGATGTCGACCTCGACCACGCGCACCTTCACCACGTCGCCCGCCTTCACCACCTCATGCGCGTCCTTCACGAAGCGGTCGGCCAACTGTGACAGGTGCACGAGCCCGTCCTGATGCACGCCGATGTCGACGAAGGCGCCGAAGGCGGCAACGTTGGTCACCGTGCCTTCCAGCATCATGCCGGGCTTCAGGTCCTTGATGTCGTCGATGCCGTCGGCAAAGGTCGCGGTCTTGAATTCCGGGCGCGGGTCGCGGCCGGGCTTTTCAAGCTCGGCGATGATGTCGCGCACGGTGGGGAGGCCGAAGCGCTCGTCCACGAAGACGCGCGGGTCCAGCGCCTTTAGCGTGCCGCTGTCACCCATCAGCGTGCGCAGGTCGCGGCCGCAGGCGGCAACGATCTTCTTGGCCACGCCATAGGCTTCGGGGTGGACGGCCGAGGCGTCCAGCGGCTCGGCGCCGTTCGGAATGCGCAGGAAGCCCGCGCATTGCTCGAAGGTGCGCTGGCCGAGCCGCGCCACGTTGAGCAGCTCCTTGCGGCTGGCAAACGGGCCGTTCGCATTGCGATGCGCCACCACCGCTTCGGCGAGCGACGCGCCGAGACCAGACACGCGCGCCAGCAGCGCGGCGGACGCCGTGTTGAGGTCCACGCCGACAGCGTTCACCGCATCCTCCACCACCGCGTCGAGGGAACGAGCGAGACGATACTGGTCGACATCGTGCTGGTACTGGCCGACGCCGATCGACTTGGGCTCGATCTTGACCAGTTCGGCCAGCGGGTCCTGCAGGCGTCGCGCAATCGACACCGCACCGCGCAGCGAAACGTCGAGGCCGGGGAACTCGGCCGCCGCCGTCTCGGACGCCGAATAGACCGAGGCGCCCGCCTCGCTGACGATGACCTTCAGCGGCTTGGGCGCGGGCATGGAGGCCAGCATGTCGGCCACCAGCTTTTCGGTTTCGCGGCTGCCGGTGCCGTTGCCGATGGCGACCAGCTCGACCTTGTGCTTGCGGATAAGGCTCGCCAGCTCGGCCTGCGTGCCGCGCACGTCGTTCCTCGGCGGGAATGGATAGACGGTGGTGGTGTCGAGCAGCTTGCCGGTCTGGTCGACCACGGCCACCTTCACGCCGGTGCGGATGCCCGGATCGAGCCCCATCGTGGCGCGCGAGCCGGCAGGCGCGGCCAAAAGCAGGTCCTTGAGGTTGCGCGCGAAGACGCGAATCGCCTCTTCCTCGGATTTTTCGCGCAGCTCGCGCATCAGGTCGAGGGAGAGCGACAGCGAAAGCTTTACGCGCCAGGTCCAGCCCGCAACGTCGGCCAGCCACTGGTCGCCTGCGCCCTGCCGGCCAATGGCGTAGGCTTCGGCGATCATGCGCTCCACCGGCTTCACCGGCGAGGTGTCGTCGGCATCAACCTCGATGTCGAGCGACAGCACATCCTCGTTGCGGCCACGCAGCATGGCGAGTGCGCGGTGGCTCGGCACGTTGGCCCAGCGTTCGACATGGTCGAAATAGTCGGAGAACTTCGCGCCGGCCTCCTGCTTGCCGTCGACCACCTTCGAGCGCAGGAAGGCGCGTTCCTTCATGTAGTTGCGCAGGCGGCCGACGAGGTCGGCGTTTTCGGCGAACTGTTCGGAAATGATATCGCGTGCGCCTTCCAGCGCCGTCTTCACGTCCGGCACGTCGTCGGTGATGTAGGCTTGCGCCAGTTCCGCCGGCACCGCGGCGCGGTCGGCGAGGATCGCCTCGGCCAGCGGCCCCAGCCCCCGCTCGCGCGCGATCTCGGCGCGGGTGCGGCGCTTGGGCTTGTAGGGGAGATAAAGGTCTTCCAGCTCGGCCTTGGTGGTGACGCCGGCAATCGCCGCCTCCAGCTCGTCGGTCAGCTTGCCCTGGCTGCGGATCGATTCGAGGATGGTGGCCCGGCGCGCATCCATCTCGCGCACATAGATCAGCCGCTCGGCCAGCGTGCGCAACTGGGTGTCGTCGAGACCGCCGGTCACTTCCTTGCGGTAGCGGGCGATGAAGGGAACGGTGGCGCCTTCATCGAGAAGCCCGATTGCGGCGGCGGCCTGTTCGGGCCTGGAATTGATGTCGGCCGCGATGAGCGCGGCAATGCGTTTGATGTCTGCGGCCATGTCGTTTCCACTGTCGACGATAGGGCGGGGACCATAGGTCCGATCGCGCCATCATGCCAATCACGGAAGATGGCGGCAAAAACTGGTCCACAGGAAAGCAATCCACAGTTTCGCCGCCTGCACGATGCCGCGAATTCCTGCCGCTCGCCCTCTTTCCAGATCGACGCCCCGGATCCCGGCCGAATTGTCGCTGGCGCACGCGATTCAATCTGGACGCGAAAGGTTCTATAGTTCGCAGCAACCATTCAACGAACGAAGGAGGCAAGCCATGCACAGCGACCGTTTTCTTCTCGGCGCAGGCGGATTGGCCGGCGCGGCCGGCGTGGCGATAGCGGCCATGGCCGCGCATGCGGGCGGCGCGCATATGCAGACCGCTTCCACCTTCCTGCTGGCGCATGCTCCGGCACTGCTGGCCATCGGTCTTATGGCGGCGACCAGCCTGCTGCGCCTTTCCGGCTACGTACTGCTGGCCGGCGTGATCCTGTTCGTCGGCGACCTGCTGGCCCGCGATTTCCTGGGCGACCGGCTGTTCCCCTACGCGGCGCCCATCGGCGGGACGTTGCTGATCATCGGCTGGCTGCTGGTGTTCGTCTCGGCCTTTTTCAGGCAGCAACCGAGATGACGGCCGCGACGCTCTCCTACAGCGTCGCGATCGTCTTCAGCGCGCCGTCCAGCATGGTGCCCTTCTCATCCTTCAACGCTGCCTCGCGCAGGCGGCGAAGCCAGTCGGCGGCGTCCGCCCGCCCTTCGAGCAGCGGCAGGCCGGAAAGCACGCGGTCGAACTTCGACTGCGCCCGCACATGCGTGTCGCTGTAGCCCTTGATCAGGCGGCGGCAGTTGAGGATCTCCACCGCCAGCGCATAGTCGCTCGCCACCCGGTCCAGCGCCAGCCTGTACCAGCGCTCCAGATGCTCGGCCTCTATCCTGTGGCGCAGGAGCTTGCGCCGCCAGCGCCGCAGGCCGCCGATGAACCAGAGAGCCGTGAAGCCGGCAAAGCTGTCGGTACGGACGCGGCGGCCATGGTTGATGCGCCGGTCGAGCCAGCCGGCGAGCTTCGGCCGGTTCTCGATATAGCTGCCCAGCGCCGCCGGCAGGGTGCCGCAGAATTCCTCGATGCGCGGATGAAAGTATTCGGTCACCTGCAGGATGTTGCCATCCTTGACCCCAACCTCCTTGCGCACGCGCCGGTCGCGACTGGAGCGGGTTTTCAGGTCGGCCACGCGGATCATGTCGTCGTAGCACATGGCGTTGGCGACATGTTTTGCCGCCGCGACCGAAAGGGCGTAGTCGCGGCCTGCATCGTCCAGCTTCAGCGCCTGGTCGACGCGGCCGAGATATTCCGCGCCGTAGGCGAGGTCCTGGTAGTCGACCACCTTCTGCAATCCGCGTCCCGCCATGTCGCGCAGCTGCTCGGGATAGGCGTCGACACGCGCGCGCAGCGCCTGCCAGCCATTTATCAGCGCATCCGGACCGCTGACGCCGCGCGAAGACATCTTCACCGCCTGGGTGGGAGCCGCATCGGGCTGGATGCCATCCTCGACAAGGCGGCGGGTGCGCTCGAAGGCGACGCCAAAGGCGGCAAGGCTCGCCTTCACGCCGCGGCCGGAAGCGCGGATGGTGTCCTCGTAGCTTTCGCGCGGGAATGGCAGCGCGCCGGAACCGGCCAGCGCCCCGAACAGGCTCGCCGAAATCATCGATCCGGCTTCGACCGCCACCTTCTCCATGTCGAAGGCGACGAGGCGCTTGGCCGCCTGCTCCGCCGCGGCGCGCACCTTCTCCGACGAGGCGCGGCCGTCGCCCGGCTCGATCTTCTCCGACACCGCGGCGATGCGATGCGATGAGGCGATCAGCGTGGTGCGGTCCGGCGTCACGAAGCCGCGCATGACGGCACGGCCGGCTTCCATCAGCTCGGCAGCGATCAGGATATCGACGTCGCCCTGCGCCGGCGACAGCGCGAAGATCGGCCGGCGGCCGGTGTCGCGGCACATTTCGACATAGTAGATCGTCGCGCCGGTGCGTTGGGCAACGCCGGCAACCGAGGTCGACTGCGCCAGATAGCCGTTGCGCTCGGCAACGTCGGTGATCCAGTCGGTCAGCACGCCACCGCCCTGCCCGCCCACGGCGAGCGCGGCCAGCTTGATGATGCCGCCATCGGCGGCAAGCTTTGGGGTCTTCGGAGCCAGAACTGTCATGTCACGCATCCGCAAAAGTCAGGCGGCGGCTTTCGCGGCGCCGCTGCATGAAACCGATGAGCTTGCGGCGCATCGTTTCCATGAAACGATCCCACTTGCCCGGGTTGTGCACCACGTCGGCGCGGTAGAAGGAGGGGCACAGCACCGCCGCGTCCGCCACCTCGCCGCAATTGCCGCAGCCCACGCAAGTCTGGTCGATATGCGCCACCGGGTCGTCGCGCAGCGGGTCGTCCAGCGATTTCACCGACAGCGACGGGCAACCCGAGAGCCGCATGCAGGCGTGGTCGCCGGTGCAGATGTCCTCGTCGACGCCGAATTTCGGCTTCACCACGCGCTCGCCGCCCTTGATGGCATTGGCCACCAGCGGCTTTTCGCGCCGCTGGCGGTTGAGCATGCACTCCGACGAGGCGACGATGACCTTTGGTCCGCTTTCGTCGGTGGTCAGCGCCTCGCGCAGCGTGTCGCGCATCTTGCCCACGTCATAGGTGCGCTCGAGGTGGCGCACCCATTTCACGCCCATGCCCTTCACCGCCTCGGTGATCGGGTGCTTGGTCGCCTTCGTGCGGTTGTCCGCCCGAGATGACAGGATGTCCTGCCCTCCAGTCGCAGCCGAATAGTAGTTGTCGACGATGACGATCACGCCGTCGTTCTTGTTGAACACCGCATTGCCGATCGAAGAGGTCAGGCCGTTGTGCCAGAAGCCGCCGTCGCCGACGAAGGAGATCGAGCGCTTCCTGGCGTCCGGCGAATTGAACGCCGATGCCGAGGCGGGGCCGAGACCGTAACCCATCGTCGTGGCCCCGAGTTCGAAGGGCGGCATGATCGAGAAGAGATGGCAGCCGATGTCGGAGGCGATGTGATGCTTGCCGAGTTCCTGCTC
>JAEWHN010000152.1 GCA_023387775.1 Pseudomonadota bacterium
GCCATGCCTATGCGCTCGGCCGCGACAAGGAGAAGGCGCTGCTTTCGGCCATAGCCGACGCGCTTTGGCAGGACGCATCGCGCCGCGACGACATCGAAACGAAAATCATCGCGCCGCTGCAGGCGGCGCAAGGCCAGGCCGACGACCGTCGCCGCGCCGAGACGGCGGCGACCAAGGTCGACTTCTTCACCATGGTACGCGGAGAGGACTGATGCAAACTGAGGCAATAGACGGCGGCTTCGCCAATCCGGTCTTCGACGCGCAACTGGTGTTCCGCGCGGTCATGGACGCCATGGCCCGCCCCGGCACCGTTCAGCCCTGCGGCGAACTCACCGCTCCGCCCGCGCCTCTTGCGCCGGCGGCGGCTGCCGTGGCTCTCGCGCTCTGCGATGCCGATACGCCGCTCTGGCTCGATCCGGCCCTGCAGGCTTCCGCAGCCGCTCGCCACTGGCTGGGCTTCCACACCGGCGCGCCGCTCGCCCACACCCCGGCCGATGCGCATTTCGCGCTCGTGTCGGACCCGGCCGAGCTGATCTCGCTCGAGAATTTCGCGCAAGGGTCGCAGGAATATCCCGACCGTTCCACCACGCTCATCCTGCAGGTGCCGAGCCTGTCCGGCGGCGAGACGCTTCAGCTCGAAGGGCCCGGCATCGAAACATCGCTCGCTTTCGCGCCCGTTTCCCTGCCGCGCCATTTCGTTGAGCAGTGGAAGCAGAACCGCGCCCGCTTCCCGCGCGGCGTCGACGTCATCCTGGCCGCGCCCGAAGGGGTCGCCTGCCTGCCGCGCACCGCGCGCATTAAGACCACGGAGGCCTGACCCATGTATGTGGCCGTTAAAGGCGGCGATGCCGCCATTTCCAACGCGCACAAGCTGCTTGCCGACCGCCGCCGCGGCAACCGTTCGGTGCCGGCACTGCGCCTCGACCAGATCGTGGAACAGCTCGCGCTCGGCGTCGACCGCGTCATGGCCGAGGGCTCGCTCTACGATCGCGAGCTGGCGGCACTTGCCATCGCCCAGTCACGCGGCGACCTGATCGAGGCGATCTTCCTGGTGCGCGCCTATCGCACCACGCTGCCGCGCTTCGGCTACACCAACGCCATCGACACCGGCGCCATGCTGGTCGAGCGCCGCGTCTCTGCTACCTACAAGGACCTGCCCGGCGGCCAGCTGCTCGGTCCCACCTTCGACTACACGCATCGTTTGCTCGATCCCGAGATCGCCGCCGGCTCTCCGGTCGATGAGCCCGAGCAGCGCGAAGCCGAGGCTGGGCGCATGCCGCGCGTCTCGGAAATCCTGGCGCATGAGGGGCTGATCGAAGGCGACGGCGACCTGCCGCAGGACCACGTCACCGGCGACCTGACGCGCGAGCCGCTGGACTTCCCCATTGAGCGCGACCTGCGCCTGCAGGCGCTGGCCCGCGGCGATGAAGGCTTTTTGCTTGCCCTCGGCTATTCCACCCAGCGCGGCTATGGCCGCAACCATCCCTTTGTCGGCGAGATCCGCATCGGCGAGGTCGAGCTGGAGCTGGAAGTGCCGGAACTGCCCTTCGCCGTGCCGCTCGGCCGCATCCGCGTCACCGAGTGCCAGATGGTCACCCAGTTCAAGGGCTCGGCAAAGGTGCCGCCGCAGTTCACGCGCGGCTACGGGCTCGTCTTCGGCCAGTCCGAGCGCAAGGCCATGTCGATGTCGCTGTGCGATCGCGCGCTCCGCGCCCGCGAATTCGGCGAGGATGTCGTTGCGCCCGCGCAGGACGAGGAATTCGTCATCTCGCATTCCGACAACGTCCAGGCCACCGGCTTCGTCGAGCACCTGAAGCTGCCGCACTATGTCGACTTCCAGGCCGAGCTCGACCTCGTGCGCCGCATGCGCGCCGAGCACGAAGCGCGCGAGGATGTGGAAGAACAGCGCGAGGCGGCGGAATGATCGAGGGTCTTTCGCACATCACATTCGTCGTGCGCGATCTCGATCGCATGACGGCGATCCTCACCGGCGTCTTCGACGCGCGCGAGGTCTATGCCAGCGGCGACGACCGCTTCTCGCTGTCGCGCGAAAAGTTCTTCCTGATCGGCGATCTCTGGATCGCGGTCATGGAGGGCGAGCCGCTGCCTTCGCGCAGCTACAACCACGTTGCCTTCAAGATCGACGAGGCCGATTTCGACCGCTACGTCGCCCGCGTCGAAGCGCTTGGCCTCGACATGCGCCCACCGCGTCCGCGCGTCGAGGGCGAAGGGCGGTCGATCTACTTCTACGACGACGACAACCATTTGTTCGAACTGCACACCGGCACGCTGACCGAGCGTCTGGCGCGGTATGCGAAAGGTCTGGAGCCAGCGCAATGAACATAGCCGACTACAACTTCGCCTATCTGGATGAGCAGACCAAGCGGATGATCCGCCGTGCCGTCCTCAAGGGCATCGCCATTCCCGGCTACCAGGTGCCGTTCGCCAGCCGCGAGATGCCCATGCCCTATGGCTGGGGCACCGGCGGCGTGCAGGTCACCGCCTCCATCATCGGGCCGGACGATGTGCTCAAGGTCATCGACCAGGGCGCCGACGACACCACCAATGCCGTCTCCATCCGCGCCTTCTTCAAGAAGGTCGCCGATGTCGCCGTCACCACCGAGACGGCCAGGGCCACCATCATCCAGACCCGCCACCGCATCCCGGAATATCCGCTGCAGGCGGGGCAGACGCTGGTCTACCAGGTGCCGATCCCCGAGCCGCTGCGCTTCCTCGAACCGCGCGAGACCGAGACGCGCAAGATGCATGCGCTGGAGGAATACGGCCTCATGCACGTGAAGCTCTACGAGGACATCGCCAAGCACGGCCGCATCGCCACCACCTATGCCTATCCGGTCAAGGTCGAGGGCCGCTATGTGATGGACCCGTCGCCGACGCCGAAATTCGACAATCCCAAGATGCACATGTCGGCGGCGCTGCAGCTCTTCGGTGCGGGCCGCGAAAAGCGCATCTACGCCATCCCGCCCTTCACCGAAGTGGTCAGCCTGGATTTCGAGGACCATCCCTTCGAGATCCAGACCTTCGACCAGCCCTGCGCGCTGTGCGGGGCCGAGCAGGTTTACCTCGACGAGGTGATCCTCGACGATCACGGCGGGCACATGTTCGTCTGCTCAGACACCGACCACTGCGAAAAGCGCCAGGCGGAAGGCCATCGCGGCCATCTCGCCCCCGAAGCCATGGAGCCTGCCGAATGACCGACGAACCGCTTCTGCGCGTCAACGCGCTGTCCAAATATTACGGCGCGCGGCTGGGCTGCGAGGATGTCTCCTTCGACCTGTGGCCGGGCGAGGTTCTGGCCGTGGTCGGCGAATCCGGCTCGGGCAAGACCACGCTGCTCAACAGCCTGTCGACCCGGCTGCTGCCCACTTCCGGCACCGTCAGCTATCGCATGCGCGATGGCAGCTGGCGTGACCTCTACCGCATGAGCGAGGCCGAGCGTCGCTTCCTCATGCGCACCGACTGGGGCTTTGTGCACCAGAACCCCGCCGACGGCCTGCGCATGACCGTCTCGGCCGGCGCCAATGTCGGCGAGCGGCTGTTGGCGGTGGGCGACCGCCATTATGGCCGGATCCGTTCGACCGCCATCGACTGGCTCTCCCGCGTCGAGATCGGCGAGGACCGCATCGACGACGAGCCGCGCTCATTCTCCGGCGGCATGCGCCAGCGCCTGCAGATCGCGCGCAACCTGGTCACCGGACCGCGCCTGGTCTTCATGGACGAGCCCACGGGCGGCCTCGACGTGTCGGTGCAGGCGCGCCTGCTCGACCTGCTGCGCGGACTGGTCACCGACCTCGGCCTTGCGGCCATCGTCGTCACGCACGACCTTGCCGTCGCGCGCCTGCTGTCGCAGCGCATGATGGTGATGAAGGACGGCCACGTTGTCGAAGCCGGCCTCACCGACCGCGTGCTCGACGATCCCCGCGCGCCCTACACCCAGCTTCTCGTCTCCTCCATTCTGCAGGTGTAACCATGCCCACACCTCTCGTCGTTTCCGACGTCGCCAAAAGCTTCACCATGCATTTGCGCGACGGCATCAAGCTGCCGGTGGTAGCCAGTGTGTCCTTCGCGCTGGAGGCCGGCGAATGCGCCGTGCTGGGCGGGCCCTCGGGCGCGGGCAAGAGCTCGATCCTGAAAATGCTCTATGGCAACTATGCCGTGGACGAGGGCCAGATCATCGTCAATCACGGCGGCCAGCTGGTCGATCTCGCTTCCGCCAGCCCGCGCACCGTGCTTGCCATCCGCCGCGACACCATCGGCTATGTCAGCCAGTTCCTGCGCACCGTGCCGCGCGTCTCCGCGCTCGACGTGGTCGCCGAGCCGCTGGTGGCGCTGGGCGAGGGCAGGGAGCCGGCGCGCGAAAAGGCGCGCGAGCTGCTGTCGCGCCTCAACCTGCCCGAAAGGCTGTGGCTGCTTCCGCCGGCCACCTTCTCCGGCGGCGAACAGCAGCGCGTCAACATCGCGCGCGGCTTCATCACCAGCCATCCGGTGCTGCTGCTCGACGAGCCGACCGCTTCGCTCGACGCCGTCAACCGAGAGGTCGTCGTCGGCATGATCGCGCAGAAGAAGCGGGAGGGCGTGGCGCTGCTCGGCATCTTCCACGACCAGGACGTGCGCGAGGCGGTCGCCGACCGCATCATCGACGTGACAGAATTCGCACCGGAAAGGATCGCGGCATGAAGACCAAGCTATCGGAACGGCCGCTGGTCCACCCCACCGCCGAGGTCAGCAAATCGACGCTCGGCCGCTACACCGAGATCGCCGATCGCAGCCGCGTGCACGAGAGCACGCTCGGCGACTATTCCTACATCATGCAGGATTGCGGCGTCTGGTGCGCCGAGATCGGCAAGTTCTCCAACATCGCGGCGGCAGTGCGCATCAACGCCACCAACCACCCGACCTGGCGGCCGACGCTGCACCACTTCACCTACCGCGCCGCGGATTATTGGGAAGACGCCGCTCACGAGGAAGAGTTCTTCGAGTGGCGGCGGTCCAATGCCGTGCGCATTGGTCATGACACCTGGCTTGGCCATGGCGTGACGGTGCTGCCCGGCGTCAGCATTGGCGACGGCGCGGTGGTGGGCTCGGGCGCGGTGGTGACCAAGGATGTCGCTCCCTACACAATCGTCGCCGGCGTGTCGGCCAAGCCGATCCGCGAGCGCTTCGATCGCCGCACTGCCGAGCGCTACCAGGCGCTTGCCTGGTGGGACTGGGATCACGCCCGCCTGCGCACAGCACTCGACGATTTCCGCGAGCTTTCGGCCGAGGCGTTCCTGGAAAAGCACGGCGGGTAGGACCGCCGCGCAACATCGCGCTGGCGGCTACTCGGCCGCCTCCGCATGCCGCACCTTGCCGATGCGCGCGGCGCAATATTTGAACTCCGGTATCTTGCCGTAAGGGTCCAGCATCGGGTTGGTCAGCCTGTTGGCCGGGCTTTCGTTGAAGCAGAAGGGCATGAAGATGGTGCCGTCGGCCACCTCGCGGTCAGCCCGCAATATCGCCTCGATGATGCCCCGCCGCGTCTCCACCGTGATCATGTCGCCAGGGGCCAGATTGTTGCGGGCGATCTCGTAGGGGTTCATGGCAGCGATGCCATAGGGCTCGATGGCATCCAGCACGCTGGCGCGGCGCGTCATGGCGCCCGTGTGCCAGTGTTCCAGCAGGCGCCCGGTGGTCAGCACCAGCGGAAATGCCTCGTCCGGCACTTCGTCGGGCGGCAGAAGATCGGCCGGGACAATACGGCCCCTGCCGTCCTCCGTCGGAAAGCCCGAGGAAAAAACCACCTCGTTGCCGGGCTTGTCGTCCGCATCGGCCGGATAGATCACCGAATCCTCGCGCTCGATGCGTTCCCAGGAAATATGGTTCAGCGATGGCATCACGCTCGCCATCTCGGTGTAGACTTCCGACACGTCGCCATAGTGCCAGTCGAGCCCGATGCGGTCGGCGAGGTCGATGATGATCTCCAGGTCCTGCCGCGCCTCGCCCGGCATGTCGAGCGCGGGCCGGCCCATCTGTATCTGGCGGTTGGTATTGGTGTAGGTGCCCCACTTCTCCGCATGGGCCGAAGCCGGCAGGATGACGTCGGCATGCCAGGCCGTCTCGGTGAAGAAGATATCCTGCACCACGAGATGCTCCAGCATCGCCAGCGCCTTGCGGGCGTGCGTCTGGTCGGGGTCGGACATAGCCGGGTTCTCGCCCATGATATACATGCCCCGGATCTCGCCGGCATGGATGGCATCGACGATCTCGACCACCGTCAGGCCGGTCTTGGGGTCCAGCGCCTGGCCCCAGAAATTCTCGTACTGGCTGCGGACGTCGACATTGTCGACCGATTTGTAGTCGGGATAGTACATGGGGATAAGCCCGGCGTCGGAGGCGCCCTGCACATTGTTCTGCCCGCGCAGCGGGTGCAGCCCGGTGCCCGGCCGGCCGACCTGCCCGGTGATCAGCGCCAGCGCGATCAGGCAGCGCGAATTGTCGGTGCCGTGCACATGCTGCGAAATGCCCATGCCCCAGAAGATGATCGAGTGCTCCGACTTGGCGTAGGTGCGCGCCACATCGCGGATCACCGCCGCCTCGACGCCGCACACCGGCGCCATCGCCTCGGGCGAAAAGTCCCTAACCTTGGACTTCAGCGCCTCGAAGCCGGATACATTGGCCTGGATATACTGCTCGTCATAGAGCTTTTCCTCGACGATGGTGTGGAGGATTGCGTTGAGCAGCGCCACGTCGCTGCCGGCGGTGAAGCGCAGCGCATAGGTGGCGTGGCGCATCAGGTCCTGGCCGCGCGGGTCGATGACGATCAGCTTCTTGCCTTGCTTGGCTGCCTGCTTGAAGAAAGTGGCCGCCACCGGGTGGTTCACGGTGGGACGCGCGCCGATGACGAGGATGCAATCGGCCTTCATCGCATCGTTGAAGGGCGCCGACACCGCGCCGGAGCCCACGCCTTCCATCAGCGCCGCGACCGAGGAAGCGTGGCACAGCCGCGTGCAGTGGTCGACATTGTTGGTGCCGAACCCCTGGCGCACCAGCTTCTGGAACAGATAGGCCTCCTCATTGGAGCCCTTGGCCGAGCCGAAGCCGGCTAGCCCCTTGCCGCCATACTCGTTGCGGATCGCCACCAGTCCCGCTGCCGCGCGCGCCATGGCTTCCTCCCACGTGGCCTCGCGGAATATGGTCAGCGGGTCGACGTCGCGCAGGTCGGCATCGGCGTCCTTCGGCGCATCGTCGCGGCGGATCAGCGGCTTTGTCAGCCGTTCGGGCGACATCGCATAGTCGAAGCCGAAGCGGCCCTTCACGCATAGCCGGTTCTGGTTGGCAAAACCGTTGCGCCCATCAACCTGGACGATGCGATTGTCTTTCACCGCCACCCGCGTCTGGCAGCCCACGCCGCAGTAGGGGCAGAGCGTGTCCACCACCCGGTCGAAGGACTGCACGGCGCGGGTGCGGAGCTCCTCGTCCATGAGCGTTTTTTCATAAAGCGCACCAGTGGGGCAGGCCTGCACGCATTCGCCGCAACTCACGCAGGTCGAATGTCCCATCGGGTCGTGCATGTCGAAGACGGGGAGGGCGTGGTCGCTGCGGTTTGCCATGCCGATCACGTCGTTGACCTGCACCTCGCGGCAGGCGCGCACGCAGGCATTGCAGGAGATGCAGGCGTCGAGATTGACCGCAATGGCCGGGTTGGTGATGTCGAACTCGGCAGGCTCGCTCTGGAACTTGGAAGGAAACCGGCTGCTGCCCGAAATGCCCATGGAAGCGGCCCACAGCCAGAAGACCGACTGGTTGTCCGGCCCCTCTTCCGCCGGGGGCATGTTGCTGGCCAGGAGTTCGAACACCATTTCGCGCGACTTCTTCGCGCGCTCGGTGTCGGTGCGGACCACGATGCCTTCGGAGGGTTTGCGGATGCAGGAGGCGGTGAGCACGCGCTCGCCCTCGACATCGACCATGCAGGCGCGGCAATTGCCGTCGGGCCGGTAGCCCGGCATGTCGACATGGCACAGATGCGGGATCAGCGTGCCCTCGCGCTTGGCCACATCCCAGATGGTCTCGCCTTCGGCGGCGACGACCGGCCTTCCGTCGAGCGTGAATTTGATCGTGCCAGCCATCACAGTTCGTCCCGGAAGTATTTCAGCAGGTGGTTGACCGGGTTGGGCGCGGCCTGGCCCAGCCCGCAGATCGAGGCGTCGCGCATGACACTTTCCAGATCGCGGATCGCGGCCTCGTCCAGCGGAGCCGGCTTCTTCAACAGCGCCACCATCTTGGCCGTGCCTTCCCGGCATGGGGTGCACTGGCCGCAGCTTTCATGCTTGAAGAATTTCAGGAGGTTCAGCGTAACGTCCCTGGCGCTGTCGGCCTGCGAAAACACCACGACGGCATGCGAGCCGACGAAGGCGTCCAACTTGGCGAGCTCGCCGCCGAAATCCAGCGGTATGTCGCCCATCGAAGCGGGCAAAATGCCGCCCGAGGCGCCGCCCGGCAGATAGGCCTTGAACTCGTGGCCGTCGGCCATGCCGCCGCAATAGTCCTCGATCAGCTGGCGCGCGGTGACGCCCGCCGGCGCCAACTTCACGCCCGGCTGCTTTACCCGGCCGGAGACGGACCAGGACCTGATGCCGGGATGGCCGGGCAGCCCCTTGGCCGCGAACCATTCCGCGCCCTTCTCGATGATGTCGCGCACCCACCACAGCGTCTCGACATTGTGGTTGAGGGTGGGTCGGCCGAACAGCCCGACCTCGGCGATGTAGGGCGGGCGGTTGCGCGGCAGGCCGCGCTTGCCCTCGATGCTTTCCAGCATCGCGCTTTCCTCGCCGCAGATATAGGCGCCGGCGCCGCGCCGAAGTTCGATGAAGCCCGAGGCGATGATGCCGGCCTGTGCCAGCGCCGCGATCTCAGTGCGCAGGATTTCCAGCACCGCCGGATATTCGTCGCGCATGTAGAAATAGACGCGCTCGGCCTCGACCGCATGGGCGGCGATCAGCGCGCCTTCCAGTGTGCGGTGCGGATCGCTCTCGAGATAAAAACGGTCCTTGAAGGTGCCGGGCTCGCCCTCATCGCCATTGACGGTCATGAGGCGCGGGCCCTTGAAGGAGCGCACGATGCTCCATTTCTTGCCAGCCGGAAACCCTGCCCCGCCAAGGCCGCGCAGGCCCGCCGCCTGCATGGTTTCAATCAAGGCGTCCGCGCCGTTCTCGCCCGCGCGCACTCTTGCCAGCAGGCGATAGCCGCCGGCGGCGCGATAGGCGTCGAGCCCGACATATGAGGGCACAATCGTCTTGGTTTCGCCATCGCGGGCCATCCGCATCAGGCCGTCGCTGGTGGCATGATCGACCTCGCGGTTGCCGATGCGCGCGGCGGGGGCCGTGTCGCAGCGGCCCATGCAGGGGGCGCGGACCACGCGTACCGCCTTGGGGTCGACGCCCGCGGCGAGTTTCTTCAGCAGCGTCTCACAACCGGCCACCATGCAGCTGACGGAATCGCAGACGCGGATGGTGAGCGGCGCGGGCGGCGTCTCGCCTTCCTTGACGATGTCGAAATGGTCGTAGAACGAGGCGACCTCGTAGACCTCGGTCTGCGACAGCCGCAGCTCCTCGGCCAGGGCGCGCAGATGCGCGGCCGAAAGGCAGCCATAGTGGTCCTGGATCAGGTGCAGGAATTCGATCAGCAGGTCGCGCCTGCGCGGCCTGTCGATCAGCAGGTCGCGCACCTCGTGCAGCGCCTTGTCATCGAGGCCCCGGCCCTTGGGGCCACGGTCGCGGCCGCCGCCTCGCCTGAACTTCTGGTCCTGGATGTTCACCTGCGCCACCTCCCGCATTTCGCGTCGATGTCGGAGCAATTCCAGCCTGCAACCACTATAGGGCAAGCCAATCAGGTGACGCCAGGTAAATCAACCCCCTACCGGATCGCCGCTTGCCTTCTCGATTACGAAAACGAGGCGCCCGGCCTGGCGTTCCGTCGCAATCATCAGGTCGCCGGTCTCAGAGAGCAGGTTGGGAATGTCGATGGACGCCAGCGGGTCGGTGCAGACGACCTCGATCTGTTCGCCCGGGGCAAGACCGCGAAGCGCCTTGCGGGTCTTCAGCGCCGGCAAGGGACATTTCAATCCGCTTAGATCGAGCTTCGTCGTCATGTCCGGCTAACGATGAGCCACAGGCGGCGGATGGTCAATCGCAGGCCTAGAGCAGGCTCGAATAGGGCAGGAAGCGCACGATGTCGCCGGGCTTGACGCTCGTGGTCTCTTCGCCGAGCTCGACCAGCCCGTCAGTGTCGACGAGCGAGGACAGGAGCCCCGCACCCTCGCGCGGGAATTTTTCCGCCTCAAACGTCCCGTCCGCGCCCTTGCGCAGGCTTGCCCGCACATATTCGCGCCGGCCTGGCTTCTTGCGATAGGAGAATGCAGCGCGCAGCGGCATGGCCAACAGTGTCTCGGGCTTTGCGCCGGCGAGCGCCCGGATCGCCGGGTGGGCGACATGGGCGAAGGTGACGAAACTCGCCACCGGATTGCCGGGCAGGCCGATGAAGGCCGCGCCGCGGATGACGCCCATGGCGACCGGCCGGCCGGGTTTTATCGCGACGCGCCAGAACACCAGCGAGCCGACGCTTTCGACGCTCGCCTTCACATGGTCCGCCTCGCCGGTGGAGACGCCGCCGGAGGTGAGGATCAGGTCGTGCGCGGCGGCGGCCTCGGCCAGCACGCGGGCGATCAGGTCGCCCTCGTCGCGCAATATGCCGAGGTCGGTGACGGCGCAGCCGAGCCGCGCCAGCATGGCCCGCAGCATGAAGCGGTTGGAATCGAAGAGCTGCGCTGGGCCACGCGCGCTGCCGGGCGCCACGATCTCGTCGCCGGTGGAAAACACCGCCACCCGCACGCGCCGGCGAACGGAAACTTCGGTGAGGCCGAGCGCTGCCACCAGCGCCACGTCCTGCGGGCGCAGAATTTGCCCGGCGTTCAGCACCGTGCTGCCGGCAGAAATATCCTCGCCGACAGGCCGCACATTGGCGCCGCGCTTCAGGCCTGCCGGCAGGACCACGCCACCGGCTCCGTCGAGCCGCACATCCTCCTGCATGAACACGGTGTCGGCGCCCTCGGGCATGGGCGCGCCCGTGAAGATGCGCACGGCCTGTCCCGGCTCGATGGCCGCGCCGGCCGACATGCCGGCCTGCACGCGGGCGGAAACAGGAAAAACGGCTTCCCCCTCCGCCGGCAGGTCGGCGGCGTGCAGGGCATAGCCGTCAACCGCCGAGTTGGTGAAGGGCGGCAGCGGCAGCGGTGCGACAAGATCATGCGCCAGCACGCGCCCGTCGGCTTCGGCCAGCGGCACCGTCTCTGTCTCGGCAACCGGCGTCAGCCGCGACGCGATCAGCGCCACCGCCTCGTCCACCGGCATCAGCGGCCCGCCAAAGGCGAAGCAGTCGTCGGAAAGTTGCGCCATGGTTTGTTCCCTCCGGTCTTCGCCGGGCGGGAAGGCCGGCCTGAGCTTATCCCGGAAGGGCCCTCGCCCTTTCAAGATTGGCCTGGATTTGAACAGGCTATAGACTGGGGGTCAAGCGATGCGAGCAGGGACGAGAGCGTCATGCAGCAGACAAAACCCAAGGCCGACCCGGCCGTGATCCTGCCCCACCCGGAAGACCCGCGCCTGACCGAGCGCGTCATCGGCATCGACCACACACGCGCAATCGTCGACGTGAAGGTGCCGGTGGAGCGGGCGCTGACGCTCTATCTCAA
>JAEWHN010000024.1 GCA_023387775.1 Pseudomonadota bacterium
CCTCTCCCCTTTTGAGGGGGAGAGGTGCCGAGCGAAGCGAGGCGGAGTGGGGGTAGGCCGTGCCATACGCGATTGCCCTGCCTCTAGGCGGGGGAGCGAATGGTAGCCAGGTTGCTAAATCAGCGGCTTCAGCGAAATCCACAGCCCGCCGCCGATCAGGCCGAGGAAGATCAGCCAGCCGACCATCGTGTTCGACTTGAACAGCTTGAGGCACTGGTCGGGGTCGTCGATGTCGAGCACGCGGATCTGGCGCGCCATGTGCGCGCCGGCGGCCAGCAGGCCGGCCAGAGCCGGCATCGGCACTTCCGCCGCTGCAAAGGCCAGCGCAAAGCAGATCAGCGCGCCGCCGTAGAGCCCGGCCAGCCAAAGCTTGGTGTTTTCGCCGAACAGGCGCGCGGTGGAGCGCACGCCCACCAGCGCGTCGTCTTCCTTGTCCTGATGGGCGTAGATGGTGTCGTAGCCGATCACCCACATGATCGAGCCGATGTAGAGCAGAACCGCCGGGCCATCGAGATCGGAGAACTCGGCGGCCCAGCCCATCAGCGCGCCCCAGGAAAAGGCGAGACCGAGAACGAATTGCGGCCAGTCGGTGATTCTCTTCATAAACGGGTAGATCGCCACGACGCCGAGCGAGCAAAAGCCGAGCAGGATCGCGAAGCCGTTGAACTGCAGCAGCACCAGAAGACCGACCAGCGCCTGCAGGAAAAGGAAGCGCCAGGCTTTGCCGCGGCTGACCTGGCCGGACGGAAGCGGCCGCGAGCGGGTGCGCTCGACCTCGGCGTCGATCTTCTCGTCGACGAGATCGTTGTAGGTGCAGCCGGCGCCGCGCATGGCAATTGCCCCGACCAGGAACAGCACCAGATACCAGGGATTGGGAAGCAGGGTCAGCAGCGGGTCTTCCGGCCGCCCATAAGCAACCGCCGCCATCGCCGTGGACCACCAGCACGGCCACAGAAGAAGAATCCAGCCGATGGGCCGGTCCCAGCGCGCAAGCTGCGCGTAAGGCCATGCCCCGCGCGGCAGAACCCGGTAGACCCAATGACCGCTCGGCGCATCGGCAACGCGGCCCTGCGCCCCTCTCGACTGAATATTTTCCATGCGCTTCACGTGGCAGGCGCGGGAGCGGGCGTCAAGAAGATGATTTATCCTCGATAAAGGACGTTGACGGTTGACCACGCCGCCCGCGCGCCATACCGGAAGCCGCAACGGACGAACACAGGCACGGAGAACGACGGCATGAATGTCCTTCTGATTGGTTCGGGCGGCCGCGAGCACGCGCTGGCCTGGAAGATCGCGGCCTCTCCCATGCTGACGAAGCTGTATGCAGCGCCGGGCAATCCTGGCATCGCCAATGAGGCCGAGATCGTGGCGCTGGACGTGGGCGACCATGCGGCCGTGGCCGCCTTCTGCAAGGACAAGGCGATCGACCTCGTGGTGGTCGGACCGGAGGCGCCGCTGGTGGCGGGCCTCGGCGATGATCTGAGGGCCGCCGGCATCCGCGTGTTCGGCCCTTCGGCCAAGGCGGCGCAGCTCGAGGGTTCCAAAGGCTTCACCAAGGACCTCTGCCGCAAATACAACATCCCCACCGCGGCCTATGAGCGCTTCGGCAACGCCGCCGACGCCAAGGCCTACGTTGAGAAAATGGGCGCGCCGATCGTGGTCAAGGCCGACGGGCTCGCCGCCGGTAAGGGCGTGACCGTGGCAATGACCAAGGACGAGGCTTTTGAGGCTATCGACGCCTGCTTCGACGGCGGTTTTGGCAGCGCCGGGGCAGAAGTGGTGGTCGAGGAATTCCTGACCGGCGAGGAGGCGAGCTTCTTCTGCCTGTGCGACGGCAAGACGGCGCTGCCCTTCGGCACCGCGCAGGACCACAAGCGCGTCGGCGAGGGCGACACCGGCCTCAACACCGGCGGCATGGGCGCCTATTCGCCGGCGCCCGTGATGACGCCGGAGCTGATCGACCGCACCATGCGCGAGATCATCGAGCCGACCATGCGCGGCATGGCCGAGATGGGCATGCCGTTTTCCGGCGTGCTGTTTGCCGGCCTGATGATCAACGACAAGGGCCCGCAGCTCATCGAATACAATGTCCGCTTCGGCGACCCCGAATGCCAGGTGCTGATGGCGCGGCTGAAGGACGACCTGCTGGTGCTCTTGAGCGCGGTGGCCGACGGGCAGCTCTCGCACATGTCGGCGCGCTGGTACGACGAGGCGGCGCTGACAGTGGTGATGGCGGCCAGGGGCTATCCGGGCACGCCGATGAAGGGGACGATCATTCGTGGCCTCGACAAGGCGCCCGAAGGCGTGGAAATCTTCCATGCCGGTACGGCCGAGGAGGATGGCGAGATCGTCGCCGCAGGTGGCCGCGTGCTGAGCGTCACGGCAACGGGCGGGACCGTGACCGAGGCGCAGCGCAAGGCCTATGAGGCGGTGGACGTCATAGACTGGCCGGAAGGTTTCTGCCGGCGCGACATCGGCTGGCGCGCCGTCGAGCGGGAGCAGGCGAAATGACCGTCACGATCTATCACAATCCGAAATGCGGCACCTCGCGCAACACGCTGGCGATGATCCGCGCTTCCGGCGAGGAACCGGAGATCATCGAATATCTGAAGACCCCGCCTTCGCGGGAGCGGCTGGTGGAACTGCTCGGCTTGATGCGGATGAAGCCGCGCGACCTGCTGCGCCGCAAGGGCACGCCCTATGAGGAGTTCGGCCTCGACGATCCGAAATGGAGCGACGACGAGCTGATCGACTTCATGCTCGCGCATCCGATCCTGATCGAGCGGCCCATTGTCGTTACGGAAAAGGGTGCGGTGCTGGCGCGGCCTTCGGAAAAGGTGCTGGACGTGCTGCCCAATCCGGACATAGGCACCTTCACCAAGGAAGACGGCGAGGTGGTGCGCAGGGGCTGATGCCGCGAGCGCGGTCTATGGCCGGTCCACCTTCGAAGGGGTGGCTCCCGTCATCGTCGGGTCGATACCGGCCGGAAGTTGCTGCAGGCCGAATGCCCAGGCAACCACGGTCTGCCTCAACGAGGCGAAATAGGTGCCGATGCGGCGGAAAAGGCTTTCCTCCGGGATCGTGATCAGCTCGGCCGTGACCCGTTCAACTGCCGCTACGGGCACGGGCTGTTCTTCCGCCTGTTCAGGCTCAGGCTGGCCTTGAGCGTGGAGCGCGTTTTCCAGCGCCGCGAGCGGAGCCGCCAGCTCGACGGAGGCATAGGCAAGCGTGACTTCGCCGGCGAGCGCGCTCTCGCGGCTGATCGGAACCGGCACGCTGGCGATCATTTCCACCGGCACGTCGACAAGGGCGCCGAATGGCCAGGCCTCGCGCAACTCGTCGGTGCTCATCGAGGCGACGTTTACATCGATGTCGATCGGCGTTCCGGGCACGCGATAGGGGCAGCGTTTCGAGTTGCAATTGGCTTGTGCGGCGAATTGCCAGAGCGTGTAGGTCTGCCAGTTGCCTTTCGGGAAATGGATGCCGATTTCCGGCTTGTAGCGCGCGTACCAGAGCGGCAGTCGCGACAGCAACGGATATTTGTCGCGATTGTCGGCGATATGCCGGGCTGTGCTGCCATTTGTGTAGAGCACAGGGAAGCGGCCGACGCGGCGCTGGACATGGCGCGCGAATTCCTCGGCATCTTCCAGCGACATCCACTTCTGCGGGTCGTTGTCCTCAATGTCGATGGCCAGCAGGTCGTCCGGGCCGGGCTCGGCGAAATCGATGAAATTGTTGGCCTGGTCGATCGGGTTTCCGGGCCGGGCGAGGTGATAGGCGCCCCACTTCAGCCCGAGCGCGCGGGCCACGGAGCGGCGGGTCTGGTAGAGTTCGCGCGCGACCGCGTGGCGCTTCCACAGCGCCTTGCACAACCTCACCTCGGTTTCGTTGCCGGTGCAGGAATAAGGCGGCGACAGCCCATCAGACGCCTTGCCGATGAAGCCGACGACGCGCTTGTCGGTGACGAGTTCTTCCCAGTCGATGGCGTTGTATTCATAAGCATCGACCACCAGCGCGCGATCGGGATTCTTCCACGGTTCGGAAAAGTCCGAGGCGGCCGCCGGCGCGAACGGGAACGCGACGAGCGCCGCCGAAAGCATGCCGCGGAGATGGCGTAGTGTGGTCGAGTTCAAAGTAGGAATTCCCGGGTGAAGCGCCAATCCTGCGCGCTCAAGGTCAACGAATACTGCAATCCAGGCCTATTAACGATGCGCCCCCAAGCGGCATTCCATGCAACGGCGGCTTTCTGGTCTGGCGAGCATTTCCAAATGTCCCTTGGGAGCTAAGTTACGGGAGCCCGCTGGGCGGTGCAACTCTCCCATCAAATTTGACGTTTACGTCAAAAGTAGTAGCGCCGCGGTCGCGTTTCCGCATAATCTGCGGGCTGACATATCTGATCAGAAGGATCGGCCAAATGTACCGCGCCCCCGTAGAAGAAATCTCATTCACGCTGAAGAATGTGGCTGGACTGAGGGCGGCGATCGAGGCAGGCGCGCTGGGCGAGCTGAGCGAGGATCTGGCCGATGCAATCTTGCAGGAGGCCGGGCGCTTCGCATCCGAGGAGGTCGCGCCGCTGCGCGAGATCGGCGACCGGCACGGTGCGATGCTGAAGGATGCGGCCGTCACTACGCCGCCCGGCTGGAAGGAGCTTTACAAGCGCTGGACCGAGGGCGGCTGGAACGCGCTGCAGGCGCCGGAGGAGTTCGGCGGGCAGGGCCTGCCGGCGATGCTGGGCGTGGCCGCTCAGGAGATGTGGAACTCCGCCTCCATGGCCTTCGGCATCGGGCCGACGCTGACCATGGGTGCGGTGGATGCGCTGGACAAGCACGCCTCCGATGACCTCAAGCGCACCTATATGGAAAAGCTCGTCTCTGGCGAGTGGATGGGCACGATGAACCTGACCGAGCCGCAGGCCGGCTCGGATCTTGGTGCCTTGCGCACGCGCGCGGAAAGGGCCGGCGACGGCACCTACCGCATCTTCGGCCAGAAGATTTTCATCACCTATGGCGATCACGATTTTACTGACAACATCGTGCATCTGGTGCTGGCGCGCCTGCCCGACGCGCCGGCCGGCACGCGCGGCATCTCGCTGTTCCTGGTGCCGAAATTTTTGGTCAACGAGGACGGGTCGCTTGGCGCGCGCAACGACGTGTTCTGCTCCGGGCTGGAACACAAGCTTGGCA
>JAEWHN010000222.1 GCA_023387775.1 Pseudomonadota bacterium
CCGAATTCAAGACTGACATCCAAATAGCGCGCGCGGCCACGAAGCGTCCGATCCAGGAGATCGGCGCCAAGATCGGCATCGCGCCGGAGCACCTTTTGCCCTACGGCCACGACAAGGCCAAGGTGTCGGCCGACTTCATCCAGTCGGTCAAGGGCAACAAGGACGGCAAGCTGATCCTGGTCACCGCCATCAACCCGACCCCGGCCGGCGAAGGCAAGACCACCACCACGGTCGGCCTCGGCGACGGCCTCAACCGCATCGGCAAGAAGGCCATCACCTGCATCCGCGAGGCCTCGCTCGGGCCCAACTTCGGCGTCAAGGGCGGTGCGGCCGGCGGCGGCTATGCCCAGGTGGTGCCGATGGAGGACATGAACCTCCACTTCACCGGCGACTTCCACGCCATCACCACCGCCCACAACCTGCTCTCGGCCTTGATCGACAACCACATCTACTGGGGCAACGAGCAGCAGATCGACATCCGCCGCGTCGCCTGGCGCCGGGTCATGGACATGAACGACCGCGCACTGCGCGACATCGTCTGCTCGCTCGGCGGGGTCGCCAACGGCTTCCCGCGCGAGGCCGGCTTCGACATCACCGTCGCCTCCGAGGTGATGGCGATCCTGTGCCTGGCCACCGACCTCAAGGATCTCGAGAAGCGCCTCGGCGACATCATCATCGCCTACCGCCGCGACAAATCGCCGGTCTTTGCCCGCGACATCAAGGCCGACGGCGCCATGACGGTGCTCTTGAAGGACGCCATGCAGCCCAACCTGGTGCAGACGCTGGAGAACAACCCGGCCTTCGTGCATGGCGGCCCGTTCGCCAACATCGCCCATGGCTGCAACTCGGTGATGGCCACCACCACCGCGCTGAAGCTCGCCGACTACGTCGTCACCGAGGCCGGCTTCGGCGCCGATCTCGGCGCGGAGAAGTTCTTCGACATCAAGTGCCGCAAGGCCGGGCTGAAGCCCGCCGCGGCGGTCATCGTCGCCACGGTGCGGGCGCTGAAGATGAACGGCGGTGTGAAGAAGGAAGACCTTGGCGCCGAAAACGTCGAGGCGGTGAAGAAGGGCTGCGCCAACCTCGGCCGCCACATCGAGAACGTCAAGCAGTTCGGCGTGCCGGCGGTGGTGGCGATCAACCACTTCCACGCCGACACCGAGGCCGAGATCCAGGCGGTGAAGGAGTTCGTCGCCGCGATGGGCGAGGACGCGATCCTGTGCCGGCACTGGGCCCAGGGCTCGGCCGGCATCGAGGAGCTGGCGCACAAGGTGGTGCAGCTCGCCGAAAGCGGGGCCTCGCAGTTCGCGCCGCTCTATGGCGACGAGATGAGCCTGTTCGACAAGATCAACACCATCGTCCAGCGCATCTACCGCGGCGCCGAGGCGATCGCCGACAAGAGCGTGCGCGACCAGCTGCACGCCTGGGAGCAACAGGGCTACGGCCACCTGCCGGTGTGCATGGCCAAGACGCAGTACTCGTTCTCGACCGACCCCAACCTGCGCGGCGCGCCGACCGGCCACACCGTGCCGGTGCGCGAGGTGCGGCTGTCGGCCGGCGCGGGCTTCGTCGTCGTCATCTGCGGCGAGATCATGACCATGCCCGGCCTGCCCAAGGTGCCGTCGTCGGAAAGGATCTTCCTCAACGAGCACGGCCAGATCGAGGGCCTGTTCTAGGCCAGGCAACCGGCCGGCGCACGCCGCCGGTCATCTTCCCAGGACGACGCCGCGCGGGCCACCCCGCGCGGCGTTTCTGTTTGGGCGGCGCTCGGGGCAAAAACCGCGCAAAACTGGCGGAATGCCCGCGAATTGCCGGATGCCGGGCCAAGTAACGCCATATTTACCAATGAATGTGCTGCCGCTTGGGTACGGGGGACTTACCGGATCATCCAACGCGCATTCACCGCTCGCCAGCAGGGATTCTGGCGGGGACGGACCGCGTGTGTTGGATCTTCCGGGCAGATCATGCGTGGAGTAAGTCCTTGAAAGTTTTCAAACTCGCCGATGCCCCCCTTGACGTGGACCCGCTCGAATACGAGCTGCTGCGCAGCGTCACGAACCCGGTCGGCCAGGCGGCCGCCGGTCCGGCGAGCACCGAGCCGCTTTCCGCGGCGGCTTCCCGGCCGCTTCCTTCGCCAGCCAACCAGAGCACGCCGCCCGCTGTACCGCAGCCGTCGCCTCGCCCGGCCGGACCTCTGGCCAGCGCCGTGCCGCCGAGCCAGCCTCTCAAGGCTCCGTCGCGCGCTCCGCTAGCGAGCGAGCCGGCGCCCGCCACGGCGACTTTCCAGCCAATCCTGCGTCCTGCAGCCCCGGCCGCCGCTACCCGCCCGCTTGGCCAGCCCCAGCCGGCTACGCGTGCGCCTGTTTCGAAACCGGCGACGCCCGCTGCCACACAGCATCAGCCGACGCTGCGTCCGGCCGCACCGGCTGGCGCTGCCCGGCCGCTCGGCCAGCCCCTGCCCCACACGCGCGCGCCGCTTGCAAACCCTGCGGCCCCGGCACCTTCGCAGCCGGCCTTGCGCCCGGCCGCGCCCTCCAGCGCGCAGGCTTCAGCGGCGCTGCGCCCGGCGGCGGCTTCGCGAAGCGACGGAGCTGTCGATCAGACCACGACAACCGGGCGTGCAGCCGCGCCGTCCCCCACTCCTCACACGGCCAATCCGGCCGCAGCCGCGCAGACGCCTCCGGTCGAGGGCAGCGCATCGCTTCTCCGCTACGACTGGGATGCCCCCATCGAGATTTCGGAAAGGACCGTGCCGGTTCCTCCGAGCTTCCTCGACAGGACCACGCAGGCCTACCGACAGGTCGCTGAAAAGGCGGCCTGGCTGCAGGCCATGCCGCCGCGCCGCATGGCGCTCGGCATTGCCGGCATCGCCTTGCTGGCCGGCATCGGCGCCGGCATGACCCTGCTTTCCGACCCGCAGGGCAATGATGCGGTGCAGGTCGCGGCCGTGCAGCCTCCCGCGGCCGAAACCGCTGCTGACGCAACAGAGCCGACGCCGGACACCGCTTTCGAAGACACGGCGCCCGCCCCAACCGCCGCCCCCGCGCCCGAGGCGACTGCACCGGCCCCAGCCGCTGACCCCGCTCCGGCGGCTCCCTCGAGCGCCGGCGCCGCGCTCGTCCAGCCGCAGGCGCCGACCCCGCAACAGGTTTCGCCCGCCGGAACGCCGGACCTGAACGACGATCGCTGGGGCCCGGCCACCGCCCAATCTTCCTTCGAAGAGCCAGTCGACACGGCAGCGTCCGACAGCGGCATGGACGAGCCGCGCCTGGCCGATGCCTCGCCGTCCGACAACGGCACCACCGGCAGCATAGTGCCGGCCGACCCCGCCCCCGCGAAACCCGCGCCGAGCAAGCCGCGTGCCGCCAGGCCGGCGAAAGCCAAGCCCGCCGCCGCCGCGCCCGAGCCCACCGCTCCGGTGCAGACGGCGTCCTCGGTCATCACGCCCGGCAACGCGCAGGTCACCACGGCCGTGAAGATGCGCGCCGGACCGGACAACGATGCCGAGGTGGTGAAGGTGGTCCCGGGCAACGGCTCCATCGACGTCATCAGCTGCAAGATCTGGTGCAAGGTCTCGTTCGACGGCAAGGAAGGCTATATCTTCAAGCGCTTCGTCAAGCAGGACGGCTGAGCCAGCTCCAAGGGGATTGCGAGCCCGGCGGAATCCCCCTTGCCGGTCCCTCCGTTCGCCGCTATGTAAAAGCGCATGATGACGATTTCGCACAAGACGCTCTGGTGGTGGGCCTGCTGACAGCGGCCTCGAGAGCGCGTGCGCGTTGAAAACTTGGTGGCCGCAGGAGTAATCCGGGCGGCCATTTTGTTTTTTTGGGCTTTCCGGATCCCTGCCGAAAAATGGGAAGGAAACGGAAATGTCGATCGAAACCCTTGAAGACGGTTCGGAAAGTTACAGGACGGCGGGCGGCGTCGTCGTTACCCGCCAGCGTCATGACGCGGTCTATGGCGATGCGATAGACGCCTATGTCGATGGGCTGAACACGCGCCGCGGCGCGGTCTTCTCCTCCAACTACGAATATCCCGGCCGCTACACCCGCTGGGACACGGCAATCATCGATCCGCCGCTCGCCATCAGCGCGCGCGGCCGCGCCATGCGCATTGAGGCCCTGAACGCACGCGGCGAGGCACTGCTTGTCGTGATTGCCCCGGCGGTCAAGGCCCTCTCGGAGGTCAAGGTCACCAGCGAGAACAAGCGCGTGCTGACCCTCGACGTGGCCAAGCCCGGCCGGGTCTTCACCGAGGAAGAGCGCTCCCGGGCGCCCTCCGTCTTCACCGTTCTTCGCGCCATCACCGCGCTGTTCCGCAGCGAGCACGACAGCAATCTCGGCCTTTACGGTGCCTTCGGCTACGACCTCGCCTTCCAGTTCGATCCCATCGAGCACACGCTGAAGCGCGCGGAAAGCCAGCGCGACCTGGTGCTCTACCTGCCCGACGAGATCCTTGTGGTCGACCATCATGCCGCCAAGGCCTGGCACGACCGCTACGACTTTGCCGGCGAAGGTTTTTCCACCGAGGGCCTGCCGCGCTATGGCGACATCGAGCCCTTCCGCCCGTCCGACCGCATCCCGCCGCGCGGCGACCACGAGCCGGGCGAATATGCCAGGATCGTCGAGAAGGCCAAGGAAAGCTTCCAGCGCGGCGACCTGTTCGAGGTCGTGCCCGGCCAGATGTTCTACGAGCGCTGCGAAACCGCGCCGTCGGAGATCTCCCGCCGGCTGAAGAAGATCAATCCCTCGCCCTATTCCTTCTTCATCAATCTGGGCGAAGGCGAATATCTGGTCGGCGCCTCGCCGGAAATGTTCGTGCGGGTCACCGGCCGCCGCGTCGAGACCTGCCCGATCTCCGGCACCATCAAGCGCGGCGACGACGCCATTGCAGATGCCGAGCAGATCATGAAGCTGCTCAATTCCAAGAAGGACGAGTCCGAGCTCACCATGTGCTCCGACGTCGACCGCAAAGACAAGTCCCGCGTCTGCGAGCCGGGCTCGGTGCGCGTCATCGGCCGGCGCCAGATCGAGATGTACTCGCGCCTCATCCACACTGTCGACCACATCGAAGGCCGCCTGCGCGAGGGCATGGATGCCTTCGACGCCTTCCTCTCCCACGCCTGGGCCGTCACCGTCACCGGCGCGCCGAAATTGTGGGCGATGCGCTTCATCGAAAAGCACGAAAAGAGCCCGCGCGCCTGGTATGGCGGGGCCATCGGCATGGTGCATTTCAACGGCGACCTCAACACCGGCTTGACGCTGCGCACCATCCGCATAAAGGACGGGATCGCCGAGGTGCGGGCCGGTGCTACACTGCTGTTCGATTCCGTGCCGGAGGAAGAAGAAGCCGAAACCGAACTGAAGGCATCCGCCATGCTCTCCGCCATCCGCGACGCCAAGGCCGGCAACATTGCCGCCACCGAACGCCAGTCCGCCCGCGTCGGCGACGGGGTGAAGATCCTGCTCGTCGATCACGAGGATTCGTTCGTGCACACGCTGGCGAACTATTTCCGCCAGACCGGCGCGGATGTCTCGACCGTGCGTGCGCCTGTGCCGGACGAGCTGTTCGACACGCTTCAGCCCGATCTCGTCGTATTGTCGCCCGGGCCCGGCCTGCCGAAGGATTTCGACACCGCCGCCACCATCAAGAAGGCGCGGTCGCGCGACCTGCCGATCTTCGGGGTCTGCCTTGGCCTGCAGGCACTTGCGGAAGCCTATGGCGGCGAGTTGCGCCAGTTGCATGTGCCCATGCACGGCAAGCCCTCGCGCATCCGCGTCTCGCAGCCCGGCATCATCTTCTCCGGCCTGCCGCAGGAGGTCACCGTCGGCCGCTACCACTCGATCTTCGCCGACCCTGCCCGCCTGCCAGAGGATTTCGTCGTCACCGCCGAGACGGATGACGGCGTCATCATGGCGTTCGAGCACAAGAAGGAACCGGTTGCCGCGGTGCAGTTCCACCCCGAATCGATTATGACGCTCGGCCAGAACGCCGGCATGCGCATGATCGAGAACGTGGTCGCCCACATGCCGCGCAAGGCCAGGGAAAAGGCGGCGTAGGCCGGATTCGACCCGACACCGCATTTGACATAATGAGGCATGGTTCCCGTGGCATAGACATGGGGACCATGCCTCGGTTTTTTTGAGGCCCACGCGGCACCGCCCCGGCTAAAGTGAAAAGCATGACGTCCAAGGAAAAGATCCAGCGCCTGGCCTTGTGGTCCATCTTCATCGCCTTCGGCGTGATGGGGCTGAAATATCTGGCCTACCACCTGACCGGCTCGGTGGCGCTCTACTCGGACGCGCTGGAATCGGTGGTCAACGTCATTGCCGCAGCGGCCGCCTTCTGGGCCATCCGCGTCAGCCACAAGCCGGCCGACCAGGACCACCCCTACGGCCACCACAAGGCCGAATATTTCTCCGCCGTGCTCGAAGGCGTGCTGATCGTGCTGGCCGCCCTGCTCATCCTGCGCGAGGTCTGGTTCACCTTGCAGGAGCCGCGCCCGCTGGAGCAGCCCTGGCTCGGCCTCGCCGTCAATGGCGCGGCGGCGGCCATCAATGCCGGCTGGGCCATGCTGCTCATCCGCACCGGCCGGCGCCATCGCTCGCCCGCGCTGCTGGCAGACGGCCAGCACATCATGACCGACGTGGTCACCTCCGTCGGCGTCATCATCGGCCTGGTCGGCGCGGTCTTCACCGGCTGGACCATCCTCGACCCCGCGCTCGCCGTCATCGTGGCGCTCAACATCCTGTGGCAGGGCTGGCACGTCATCCGCTCCTCGCTGCAGGGGCTGATGGACGTC
Source organism: Pseudomonadota bacterium (assembly GCA_023387775.1). Lineage (GTDB taxonomy): Bacteria > Pseudomonadota > Alphaproteobacteria > Rhizobiales > Rhizobiaceae > Pseudaminobacter. Next base: position 6,803 of record JAEWHN010000222.1, read on the forward strand.
GCCGTCGACCACGAGGAGACGCTGCGCATCCGCGACGTCATCTCGGCCAATTCCAAGGGCGCGATCGAGGTGCACGACCTCAAGTCGCGCATCGCCGGCCGCGCCGTCTTCATCGAGTTCCACCTGGTGGTCGACGCCGGGATGAGCGTGGGCGACAGCCACGTCATCTGCGACCGCATCGAAGAAGCGCTGAAGGCCGAAATCCCCTCGGTGCGCGTCACAATCCATGTCGAGCCCGACGACGAGGCCAAGCTGCCCAAGGGCACCACGGCGGTGCCCTTCGCCTGACCTGCGGAAGGTCGGCTTGCCCTATTGGCCGCAGTCCGAAAGCGGCATCGGCTTCAACTGGAACAGTTCGTCGCCCGTCTCATGAATGTCGAGCCTGGAGCACAGTTCCAGGGTGGGCAGGCCGTCGCTGGGATTGGCCAGCATGATCGTGTCGCCGTCGCCCTTGCGCAGAACGACCTCCTTGGTCAGCATCTCGCAGGCCGCATCTGCCGACGCTGCGGAAATACATCGCCACTGCTCGCCTTCCGCCGAGCATGTATATTCCGACTGGACCTCGTCGCTCTCCCTTGTCTTCGCCGCAATCGCAATGTTGGCGCCTTCCGGCCACTTCTTCGGCTTGCCCGCTTCGGCATAGGCTGCGATCTCGGCCGGCCCGCGCGAGACGCGCACCGAAACCGTCTGCTGGTCGGGATGCTGTTCGAGATGGGCCGAGTCAAAATCGACGCCGTAGCAGAAGGGCTGGCGCGGCGGGAATTGCTTGCCCAGGGGTTTGCCTGTCGCGGCGGGTGGGGCGGCGGGCTGCCTCTCCTGCGACAGCGCCATGACGGCGAAAGCCGGGACAAGGCAGATGGCAAGACGAAGAAGGCTCGACGACATCGGCACACCTCGTCACTGGCGCTGCCCCCTCGCGGTTCATGCGGGAAAATAGTGCGCCGCGCACAATTTGCACCGCCTTTGCCCTGGTATGAGAGTGCTCAAGAGCACTGCGTTCGCCCGCAACAGGGAATCGCGTAAAGGATAGCGGGCGCTTCCCTCCAGGCAGAGGCGCCGCCAGGTCGGCTCCCGCATGCCGGCGGGCGAGAATGTGGAGCATCCATGGAGTTACCAGCGCAAAGCACCGCCCCGGAGCCCATGGCCCGCCTTGCGCCCGGCCTGCAGTGGGGCGTCATCCTGCTGCTTTCCCTCGTCTTCGCCGGCCTGCTCGAGCTTGCCAACCTCCCCGCCGCGATGCTGATCGGGCCTATGCTTGCAGCCGTCGTCGCCGGCACCAACGGCGCGACCGTGCGCCTGGCGCGCCCGATCTTCTCTTCCGCGCAGGCCATCATCGGCTGCCTCATCGCGGCCTCCATCGAGTTCGAGATCTTCGTCTCGTTCCTGCACGACTGGCCGCTTTTCGTCGGCGCGGTGTTCGCCACGCTGGTGGCGTCCAGCTTCCTCGGCTGGCTGATCAGCCATTGGCGCATCCTGCCGGGCACCACGGCCGTCTGGGGCACCGCGCCGGGCGCCTCCACCGCCATGGTGCTGATGGCCGGCGCCTTCGGGGCCGACGCCCGCCTCGTTGCCTTCATGCAATATATGCGCGTCATCTTCGTCTCGGTCACCGCTGCCTTGATCGCGCGGCTGTGGGTCGACACCTCAGGCGTAGAACTGCCGCCGACGCCATGGTTTCCCAGCATCGAATGGCAGCCCTTCCTGTCCACCATCGCCATAGCCGTCGTCGGCGGCCTGGCCGGGCGCTGGCTGCGCCTGCCCTCGCCCTATTTCCTGGGCAGCATGATCTTGGGCGTCGCGCTGCATCTGGGCGGCGTGGTCACCTTCCAGCTGCCGGAATGGTTGCTCGCCATCAGCTACGCGGCGATCGGCTGGACCATCGGGCTCAACTTCACCCGCAGCATCCTCATACACGCCACGCGCGCCCTGCCGCAGGTCATCCTGTCGATCCTGGCGCTGATGGCCTTCTGCGGCGGGCTGGCCTGGATGCTCAGCCACTATCTCGGCGTCGACCCGCTTACCGCCTACCTAGCAACCAGCCCCGGCGGCATGGATTCGGTGGCGATCATCGCCGCCGCTTCCGACAACGTGAACCTCTCCTTCGTCATGGCGCTGCAAACGGCGCGCTTCCTGTTCGTGCTGATCTTCGGCCCCTCCGTCGCGCGGCTGGTGGCACGGCTGGTGAAGGAATGAGGGAGGCTCAGTAAATCCCCGGCACCAGCCGCCAGGTGCGGCCGAAATAGGCGTCGTACTCTTCCCCGAACTGGCTGCGCAGCATCGCCTCCTCGGCGCGGATGCGCACGACCAGCGGCGGCAGCAACAGCGCCGTCAGCAGCACGCCGACGCCGGACCGGAACGCCAGCGCCCACCCCAGCGCCGTGATCAGCATGCCGAGATAGCTTGGGTTGCGGATGACCCGATATATGCCGGTCGTCACCAGCCTGTGCCCCGGCTGGATGGCCACCAGCCCGCTGAACCTGCGCCCCAGGACGAAGACCGGCCAGAGCCTCAACGCGCCGCCAAGAGCGAACAATGCCACGCCGACCCAGCGCAGCGCCTGGCCATCAAAGGTCCAGAAGTCGATCCGGTCGGTATAGGCGGGCAGATAGCCGGCGGCCACGCTCAGCAGCCCGAAGGCGATCAGAACCCAGCGGTTGCCCCGATCCTCGCGCTCGCCGGAACTCAGGTTCCCCTGGGTGAAAAGCGCAACCACCACCATCACCAGCAGGATCACTGCCAGTGCCACCAGCGCAGGATTTCCGAAGAATGCGGCAAAGCCGCCTTTGCCGAAGATAGCCAGCCCGAGATAGGCCAGCGTGCCGCCTATGCTGAACAGGGCCATTGCGGGCGTCAGATTCATCGCCACCCTTTCTTCTGCCCCCATCGACAGCATAGACCCGATACGCTTTTCCACATAAGGCAACGTTCGCACGCGCGCTATATTTGAATTGCTGTTGCTCCTGATATTAGCGGAGCCCAATAATGTATTGGCGAGATCGATCGGTGAAAGTCTGGGAAGATATTCATGAAATTGCCTCACCTGGAGAGTAATTTATACTAGAAACGAACTATTTATCCCGCCAATTTAAGTTCAAATCAACTTGCAATCCAGAAAAACTATATGCACGAAATTTCAAGAAAATGCATTGTATCTATATTTAATATACAAAAGATACTTCAAGCACTTGATGGACGATTCAAATGGAAAGGACTTGGTAATCTTATTGGTGACTATGGCGAGCAACTGGCCGAAAGGTATTATTGCATAACACTTAGCAGAAGAGGGGAAAAAGATTATGACGCCAAAGATAACCGTGATCGAAAAGTTCAAATTAAAACATGCTTACATTCAGATAAAATAGGATACAGAGGAAATACAGAAGTATTACTTGTATTGAAAATCCTCTCCGACGGCACTTTTGAAGAAATTTTTAACGGAGAATTTCCTAGTGTAGATAAAACAAACGATTCACCATGGGATAATAAGCGAACCATATTAATTTCAAAGCTAAAGAAATTGAATAAATCTCAAGGTCAAGCAAAAATACCTCGAAGGGTCGATTTAAACACCCCACAACTTCACACACTTACTGGTGATGCTGAATCATGAACTAGAGGAGTCAATCTCCTGCGCCGTAACCAGTTCAGTGCGTTATATCGCAGCCCTTGCAACAGCAGCGTAGCTCCTATATTACACCCGGCATGACCTCGCGTCCGAACAAGCCCGCCTCCCGTCCGACCGCCTTCGCGGCCGAGACCGCGCGCGCGCTTTCGGCAACGCTGCTTCTCCTCGGCCTTATCGGCGATCGCCGGGCTCGTTGAAGGAGCGTCCGGCGGTCGAAATTGCCGCCAGGCATACGCTCCTTTGCTCTTCACAACAGAACCGAATTTCTGGTTTAAGACCGCTTGAACAATGCGTGCGCGCATGGCGGCCAAGAGAACGAGACCGAAGATGACCAAGCCCACCCCTGTATCCGCCGCTCCGAAACGGGCCGGCATGCCGATTGCCGCCATGAAATACGAGCCCTACCCCAAGGTCGACCTGCCGGATCGTACCTGGCCGTCGAAGACCATCGACAAGGCGCCGATCTGGTGCTCGGTCGACCTGCGCGACGGCAACCAGTCGCTGATCGACCCCATGGGTCACGACCGCAAGGTGCGCATGTTCCGCCTGCTGGTCGACATGGGTTTCAAGGAAATCGAAATCGGCTTCCCGTCGGCCTCGCAGACCGACTTCGACTTCGCCCGCTGGTGCATCGAGGAAGGCGATGTTCCGCAGGACGTCTCGCTGCAGGTTCTGGTGCAGTGCCGGCCTGAACTGATCACCCGCACCTTCGAGGCGCTGGAAGGCGCGCACCGGCCGATCGTCCACTTCTACAATTCCACCAGCGAGTTGCAGCGCCGCGTGGTCTTCGGCAAGGATGTCGCCGGCATCAAGCAGATCGCCACCGACGCCGCCAAGATGATCACCGACATGGCTGCCAAGGCCGGCGGCGGCTACCGCTTCCAGTATTCGCCCGAAAGCTTCACCGGCACTGAGCTGGAAGTGGCGCTGGAGATCTGCAATGCGGTCACCGAGATCGTGAAGCCGACGCCCGACAACAAGCTGATCCTCAACCTGCCCTCCACCGTCGAGATGGGCACTCCCAATACCTATGCCGACCGCATCGAGTGGATGATCCGCCACCTCGACAACCGCGAGAACCTGATCATCTCGCTGCACCCGCACAACGACCGTGGCACCGGCGTCGCCGCCACCGAGCTGGCGCTGATGGCAGGCGCCGACCGCGTCGAAGGCACGCTGTTCGGCAATGGCGAGCGCACCGGCAATGTCGACATCGTCAACCTGGCGCTGAACATGTTCACGCAAGGCGTCGACCCGGAGCTGGACTGCACCGACATCAACCGGATGAAGGACGTCTACGAATATTCCAACCAGCTCAGGATCCCGGAGCGCCACCCCTATGTCGGCGAACTGGTCTACACCGCCTTCTCCGGCTCGCACCAGGATGCGATCAACAAGGGCATGAAGGCGATCAAGACCGCCAACAAGCCGCTGTGGGAGGTGCCCTACCTGCCGATCGACCCGCAGGATGTCGGCCGCACCTATGAGGCGATCATCCGCATCAACTCGCAGTCGGGCAAGGGCGGCATCGCCTATGTGCTGCAGGCCGACTACGGGCTCAACCTGCCGCGCAACCTGCAGATCGAGTTCAGCCAGGACATCCAGGCGATCACCGATTCGGAAGGCAAGGAGGTTCCCTCCAACCGCATCTATCAGCGCTTCATCGAGCGATACGTGGAGCAGCCCGGCGCGCGGCTGAAATTCGTCGACCACCACACCTACCCGGACACGGAAAACAAGGGCCAGCGCGTGGTCGAGGCGACCATTGTCGACAGCGGCAAGGAGATCAAGATAACCGGCCACGGCAACGGCCCCGTGGACGGCTTCGTCGACGCGCTGTCGCGCCACATCGGCGTGCCGCTGTCGGTGCTCGACTATTCCGAGCATTCGATCCAGCGGGGCTCCAACGCCTCGGCCGTCTGCTACATGGAAATGGAGCACCCGGGCGGGCGGGCCTTCGGCGTGGGCATCAACACCAATATCGTCGCCGCTTCCCTCGAGGCGGTGGTGTCGGCCGCCAACTGCATCGTCGGCTGACGGCCCACCTGTTAACCAAATCAAGACTCAGCCCGTGGATTTAGGGCTGAGTTGCTTGACGAAGCGACATTAGCTTCTTGTCGCGGGCGGTGGCCGCGCTATCATCGGGCCTTCATGGGCGCCGCTCTCGAAAGGTCCGATGGTTGCTACAAGTCAAGCCTGCCGCCCCCGCAGTGCTCGATGCGCTGGACAAGATACTAGCCAGCGAAACGTTTAGCCGCTCCGAGCGTGCACGCAAATTGCTGCGCTACCTTGTCGAACAGGAGCAGGCGGGCGAGGCCGACAGGCTCAAGGGCTTCGCAATTGCCGTCGACGTCTTTGGACGCGATGCCGATTTCGATTCCTCGGCCGACGCTGTGGTGCGCGTCCAGGCCAGAAGGCTGCGCGACCTCCTGAAGCAATATTCCGAGACGGAAGGCGCGAACGATCCGCTGCGGATCGTCATTCCGCGCGGCAGCTACGTTCCCGCCTACGAAGTGGCCGACAAGACGGAAGAAACCGATCCGATCGCCTCGCGGGTAGAGGCCGCCGCTTCGCCTCCGCTTGCCTCCAGAGCCACCATGCCGCTCCACGCCCCTTCGGCGTCGGAAGCCCGTGTCATGCGGCATCTGCGGCTCTTCTGGGCTGCCATGGTCATCATCATTGCCATGCTGGGATTCGTCACCTTCCGCCTCCTCACGGCAGACACCGCGGTTGACGCCGCACTGGCGACGGACACAGGGATGACGACGACCGGAGACGTTGCTGCCGCCGCCGCGTCCTCACCGGTGGCCCTGCCGACGGTGCATGTCGTCAGCACACCGAGCGACGAGACCGTCGCCCGCGTCGCCGCCTTGCTGCGGGGCGGGCTCGCCGGCTTCGACACGATAGACATGATTGCCCGGGACCCGGATGCGGAGGACGGCACGTCCATAAGCCCGCTTCAATTCGTCTTCGAGGTCACGCCGGGCTCGGCTCCTGGCAGCGTCACCATCGACCTGAAGAACAGCGACAGTGCCAAGGTTCTGGTGTCGCAGACGATCGCGCCGGCTGACCTGGACACCGGGGCGTTGGACGACCGCCTCGCCGACCTGCTCAGTGCGACCATTCCTGTGTCGGGCGCGCTCTACGGCTTCATCGAGCAAAACCGCCTGGCTTCCGGCCTGGTGGAATGCCTCATTCTCAATGATCGCTACTACCTGGACCAGTCGCCGCAGAAACACGAGGCCGCGTACCGCTGCTTCACCGAGCTTGCCGACAGCGGGGTCAAGTCTCCGTTGGTCTATGCGGAGCTGGCGTCGCTGCTTCAGAAGGCGATATCGGAAAGCTATGATTTTCCGGCCGACCGCTCGCTCGAAAAGGCGATGACGCTTGCATACCGAGGCGTTCTTACCGGCCCCACCAGCCCCTACGCGCATCGCTCCTATGGATATGTGAACTCCAGCGCCGGAAACACCGCCGAAGCCATCCGCTTCATGCGCAAGGCGTACGAACTCAACACCTACGATCTGAGCATGGCCGCGGCCTATGGCTACGCGCTCATTTTTTCCGGTGACTACAAAACCGGCGTGCCGATCATGAGGCGTGCTGTCGAGGCATCGAGCGCCCACCCGAACTGGTGGGACTACGGCCTTTTCCTCGCCGAATTCATGATCGGCAACGATGACAGGGCATCAACGGCCACGGACGCGCTGGTATCGACGAAGAAGGCGCACTACCTGGCCGCGAGGCTGATAGCTGCCACAAGTGCCGGCAACGCGGAGCTGGCAAGAAGCCTCGCCGACGAAATCGTCACCGACTTCCCCGACTTTGCCTCCAATCCGCGTCTGGCCTTCGAAAAGGCAAACTACCCGGCTGACCTCGTCGAAAAGCTCGCGACTACCATTCGCGCAACCGGCCTCGCCAATCCGAGTTGAGGCCAGGGAACTTCAATGCAATTTGCTTCGACAAGCTCCGTCCCTCCACCCTCGCTTTTTGCGGAAGAATATGGAGCGGGGTCGAATGTCATCGTCCTGCTTCACGGCTTCGGCGCTTTCCACGATGTCTGGCGCCCCATTGCGATCGCTCTCGCCGACGAGGAAAGGCACGTGATCGCCTATGACCTTCCCGGCCACGGACGCTCGCTCGACTGGCCTGATGCCGGGCCTGCCAGGACGGCCGCGAAGGCAGTTCTGGCCGACCTCGATACGCGGGGCATCGAGCGCGCCCATTTCGTCGGACATTCGATGGGCGGCGCGGTCGCGGCTCTGGCAGCACTTGCCCAGCCGGAGCGCGTGGCATCGCTGACCTTGCTGGCGCCTGGCGGTTTCGGCGAGCAGATCAACAGCGCCTTGCTGCACCGCTATGCGGCCGCGACAACGCAGGCCGAGTTCGCCGAATGCCTAGCGGCAATGTCGGCGCCGGGCGCCAGGCCGGAAACGGACAACCTCAGCGCCTTTGCCGAGATGCGTGCAGTACCCGGTCAGAAGAATAAACTTGCCGAAATCGCCTCCATTATCGCGCGGGACGGCAGGCAGGGCGTCATTCCGCGCGAAAGGCTGGAAAGCCTGTCCATGCCGGTGGCGGTGATCTGGGGCACGGAGGATCCTGTGCTGCCCTTCGCGCAGACTGCGGACCTGCCGCCCGCCTTCCAGCTTCACCCCGCCCGCGGCGCCGGCCACATGCTGGTGGAAGAACGCCCGGAAATGGTCCTCGACGTCATTCGGCGAATGTCCCGCTAGAGAGTGGACATTCCGTACCTCCCGGCACAAGCGATGAACTTGCAGCGCCTGATGCATTGGCCCCGCGGCTATGGTAAAAATTTCCTAACCCGTCTTTTGGAGTGACTTCCCATGGCCGATGCAGGGGAAAACATTACGCCGATCGACCCCCAGCGGCGGCTTGCCGACGCAATTCGTGACGTCAAGAACGCGGCCGCAGACCGCGAAGACGTGGTTGTGGAACTGCGCGAGGCCAGCCGCATGCGGCTGGAACTGCTGGCGCAGGAACTGGCGCCGGTGTTCGCCGAAGTCCCCGCCGACACCGACATGTTCGACTTTGCCGTTTCCTCGGGCCTGCAGCCGCGCCTCTGGATCGATGCCGTCAGCCATGTCGGGCTGGGCCGCGACCGCCGTACCTACCGCTTCCTGAAGGATACCCGCATCGGCCGTGTCGTGCTGGCCGAGTCGACCGACATGAAGCCCGTTGCCGAGCAGGTGACCCGCTACATTGCCGAGCGCATCGTCGAACGCCAGCGCCTGATGGATGGCGGAGTAAGCCACAGCTATGCAGGCACGAAGACCGTACCGGAGGCCGCAGCGGCTCTTCAGGCGCCGCGCGCCAGTGGCTGGCAGAACGTCTTCGCCGCTTTCGGTCTGTTCGCCGCCGGCGCTGTGGTGGGCTTCGCCCTTACCATGGCCTGGCTTCGCGTCGGGCTTTCGGCGCTCATGTCAGGCTTCTGACTACCGCGCCGCCTGCGATGCCCTGACGGAGTGCAGGGTCAGGTCGAGCGACATCAGTTGCGCCGGCGGCATGGCCGGTCCGGTCAGGCCATGGCGGCTCAGGTGAAGCTCCCATGCCCCCGGCTCGCCGCCGATATCGAACAGATTGTATTGGGCCGCCGGATTGCGCCCGCCTACGCCCTGCCCGGCCGCCGCGACCCCGACCACCGGCACCGGCTTTTCGGCGGTGCCGATCCAGAAAAGCGAAGGCAGGTGCGAGTGGCCGTGCACGACAAGTTCCGCGCCGTGCCGATTGATGACCTGCTGGAAACGGGCAATGCCGAACAGCCGCTTGTGCTGCGCCACTGCGCTGCGCACGGGCGGGTGATGGATCATGACGACGCGAAACAGCCCCTGCCCGGCCGCCGCGTCCAAAAGCCCGCCCAGCCGATGCGCCTGGCCCTCGCGGAAGAAGCCGTTGGCCATGAAGGGTGCCGTCGCCCGCGCAGTGGAAACGCCAATAAGCGCGACCGGGCCGCGCACCCTCATGTAGGGGAAGGCATGTCGGCCCACCGGTGCCGTCTGTCGGTCGCCCCTCATCCACGGCGCCCAGGAATGGCAGATCTTGTCGAAGGCGCCGGGCACATAGGCATCATGGTTGCCCGGCACGACTGATACGTCGCGGGGGTTGCCGAGCGTTTCCAGCCACAGGCGTGCCAGCTCGATTTCGCCGTTCAGGGCCAGGTTCACCAGGTCGCCCGTCACCGCAATGTGATCCGGCTGCGCCGCCTTCAGGTCGGTGACGATGGTGTCGAGAATGCCGTCGTGAAGAAAGTGCCTGCGATTTCGCTGCCAGTTGACGTAACCTGTGACGCGCTTGGAAGCGAGTTCACGATAGGTTACAGCGGGCAGAGGCCCCATATGGACGTCGGAAATATGCGCAAGCCGGAACATGGATTCCTTTTAGGCCACACGATCACCGCTTTCTACCCGCCGGTTGCAGCTTGATGCCTGGCGACGAGAGCAACGACGGCCTCCAGCAGAGAGGTTGGGCGCAGTTGCGCTCGCGCCTGTTCCACCTCTATTTCGTGTTGCGCCGGCCGATGACGCTCGGCGTTCGCGGCCTAGTTTACGACAAGCCGCGCAACTCCGTATTCCTTATTCGGCACACCTATGTGCCCGGCTGGCAGCTTCCGGGCGGCGGCGTGGAAACCGGCGAGACGATGCTCGAGGCGCTGGAGCGTGAGGTCTGGGAGGAAGGCAATATCGCCTTCACCGCACCACCATTGCTCAAGTCGGTGCATCTCAACAGCCATGCCAGCCGCCGCGATCACGTCGCCCTGTACCTGATCGAAGCCTTCAGCCAGGAAACCCCGAAGCTGCCGGACTACGAGATCGCGGAAGCGGGCTTCTTCCCGCTTGCCAGCCTGCCCCAGGCGACGACGCCTGGAACGCTGAGGCGCATCGCCGAGGTTTTCGACGGCGTGGCGCCATCGCCCTACTGGTGATCAGGCCGCCTTGCGGAAGCGGTCGCGGTCATGTGGCGCGAGCAGGTCGATCTCCGGCCCGACCGGGATGATCCGCGTCGGATTGATGGTGGCGTGGCTGCCGTAATAGTGCGCCTTGATGTGCAGGAAGTTGACCGTGCCTGCCACGCCCGGCACCTGGTAGAGATCGCGCAGGTAGTTCGACAGGCTCGGATAGTCCGCGATGCGCCGCAGGTTGCATTTGAAATGCCCGACATAGACCGGATCGAAGCGCACCAGCGTGGTGAACAGCCGCCAGTCGGCCTCGGTCAGCCGGTCGCCGACAAGATAGCGCTGCCGTGACAGGCGCTCTTCCAACTCGTCAAGCGCGCCGAAGAGTTCCCCGAACGCTTCCTCATAGGCCGCCTGCGTCGTAGCGAAGCCGGCCCGATAGACGCCGTTGTTGATCGCCGGATAGACCATCTCGTTGACGGCATCGATCTCCTGGCGCAGCGCTTCGGGATAGAGGTCGAGGGAAGCGTCGCCCCACTGGTTGAATGCCGAGTTGAGCATGCGGATGATCTCGGACGACTCGTTGGAAACGATCGTCTGCTGCTGCTTGTCCCACAGCACGGGCACCGTCACCCGGCCGGAATAGTGCGGATCGGCTTTGGTATAGATCTGGTGCAGATAGTCGAGACCGTAGAGCGTGTCGCCCGTTGCGCCGTCCTCGGCAAGGAACGTCCAGCCGTTCTCGCCCATGAAATGGTGCACGACCGACACGGAGATGATGTTCTCCAGCTTTTTCAGCACGCGGAATATGAGGGTGCGGTGCGCCCAGGG
>JAEWHN010000259.1 GCA_023387775.1 Pseudomonadota bacterium
TGATCGCCTGCAGCGAGCGGTCGAGATGCGGGCCGGCCTCGGCGTGCACGGTGATGATGTCGCAACCGGCGTCGGCGAAGGCGGCGAGATAGGGATCGGCTGGCGCGATCATCAGATGGCAGTCGAACACCTTGGTCGTGCGGCCGCGGATCGCCTTGATGACCTGCGGGCCAAAGGTGATGTTGGGCACGAAATGCCCGTCCATGACGTCGAGATGGATCCAGTCGGCGCCAGCGGCCGCCACCGCCTCGACCTCGTCGCCCAAGCGGGAGAAGTCGGCCGACAGAACCGAGGGCGCGATCAGGGTTTTTGCGGTCATGTCCGGGCCTTTCGAAAGGGCTTGCAGGAATTTCCCCCGCCCTAATCTGCCGCGCCGCGAATGTCGATAGTCAAATCCAGACGGGACAGTTCTGGCGTGCGGCTCAGGCCGGCGCGCCGGCGATGGAGCCGCGCACGATGAGGTCTACCGGCCAGACCTCCCCAAGCGCACCCGCCTCCTGCCCGGAGATGCGCGCCGCCAGCCGTTCGGCGATGCGCTGGCCGGCCGCGCGTATGGAAGAACGCGTGGTAGTGAGCGGCACCTGGAAGTTCTCCGGCCTGAGCCAGGGGAAAACATCGTCATGGGCGATCAGCGACAGGTCGCGCGGAATGCTGCGGCCCAGTTCGCGCGCCGCGCGCACCACGCCCAGTGCCATGATCAGGCTGGAACACACGATCGCCGTCGGCGCCTCGTCCTGCATCAGCAGGCTGCGTGCGGCGCGATAGCCGTTCTCCTCCGTCATCGCCACGGAGCGCAGCATGGCAGGCGCCAGCACCAGCCCCCTGGCTTCGAGCGCGCGCCGCACGCCACGCTCGCGGCAAATGGCAAATGTCTGCGTCTCGTCGCCATTCACCAGCGCGATGCGCTTGTGGCCAAGCTGGACCATCAGCCTTGCCGCGTCGTGAAAGGCAGCCTCGTTGTCAATGTCGAGGAAGGGATAGTCGAAGTCGAGCCCCTCGCTGCGGCCGTGGACGATGTAGGGAATGCCCAGCTGCTGGACCAGCGCGATGCGGCGGTCGGCGTGGCGCGGCGCCGAGATATAGACGGCATCCACCTGTTTGTTGGCGACGATACGGCGATAGGTCGTCTCCTCGTCATCGGCTGCCGCCGGGGACAGCACCAGATCGAGTTCATGCGCGCGGGCATAGTCGCCGAGGCCGGACAGGAACTCGACGAAATGCGGATCGATGTCGACGCTGGCGCCCGTGGGCATGACATAGCCGATCATGCCGGCCTTGCCGGTGGCCAGCCGCCGCGCGCTGGGGTTGGGCCTGTAGCCATGCCGCCTAGCGGCGTCGGCCACGCGCCGGCGCGTCTCCTCGCTCACCTCCGGATAGCCGTTGAGAGCCCGGCTGACCGTGGTCTGCGACAGGTCCAGCATGCGCGCGAGCTGCTTGAGGTTCACTGATTCTCTTTCCAAAGCGCTTCAAAAACTTTCAAAGTTGCAATCCCGTTAACGCAAATCAGCATAGGCGGGACGACACAATTTCCGAAGCGGAATTTGCATATGCGGCGCAAAAACATGCTGCAACGCACCAGAAACGAGTGTTTGAATCGATTTATATTTCACAGCGCTTGACTCGCCCCTTTTTCGACAGCGATGATACTCATCAGCCAAAGCGCTTTGGAAACTTTCGGAAGAAAGTTCGTTCGAAAGCCTGCGACCCCGCCGAAGCGGGGCGCCCGGGGCGGGGTCGGCGGGACGAAGAAGGTTCGTCCGGAGGGAATGACCGAACGGGAGGACAATCGATGAAGAAGTGCCTTTTTCTTGGCGTTGCTCTGGCAGCACTCGCGCTCGGCGCGCCCGCGCATGCGGAGCTGAAGTTCAAGCCGGGCGAGGACGCCCGCTTTCACTGGGCCGATCTGGACGAACTGAAGAAGGTCGACCTGAAGGGCGAGACGCTGACCATATTCGGCCCGTGGCGCGGCGAAGACGAGGCGCTGGTGCGCAATGTGCTCGCCTATTTCACCGAGGCCACCGGCGTCGACGTCAAATATTCCTCTTCCGAGAACTACGAGCAGCAGATCGTCATCGACACCCAGGCAGGCAGCCCGCCCAACATCGCCATCCTGCCGCAGCCTGGCCTGATCCAGGATCTTGCCTCCAAGGGGTTCCTCACGCCGCTCGGCGACGACACGGCCGCCTGGATCAAGGAGAATTACGGCGCCGGCCAGTCCTGGGTCGATCTCGGCACCTATGCCGACAAGGACGGCAAGCCCGGCTTCTTCGCCTTCCCCTACAAGGCCGACGTGAAATCGCTGGTCTGGTACTCGCCCGACAATTTCGAGGAAGCCGGCTACAAGGTCCCCACGACGCAGGAGGAATTGCAGGCGCTCTCGGACAAGATCGTGGCCGATGGCGGCAAGCCCTGGTGCATCGGCCTCGGCTCCGGCGGCGCGACTGGCTGGCCGGCGACCGACTGGGTCGAGGACATCATGCTGCGCACGCAGCCGCCCGAGACCTACGACAAGTGGGTGACGAACGAGATTCCGTTCTCAGATCCGGCCGTGGTCGGCGCGCTCGACATCTTCGCCAGGATCGCCACCGATGACAAGCTGGTGGATGGCGGTGCGGCGGCCGTGGCGGCGACCGACTTCCGGGACAGCCCCAAGGGCCTCTTCGCGGTTCCGCCCAAGTGCTACATGCACCATCAGGCCTCGTTCATCCCCTCCTTCTTCCCCGAAGGCACCAAGCTCGGCCAGGATGCGGACTTCTTCTACTTCCCGCCCTATGCCTCCAAGCCCGAGCTCGGCAATCCGGTGCTGGGCGCCGGCACGCTGGCGATGATCACCAAGGATTCGAAGGCGGCGCGGGCCTTCATCGAATTCCTGAAGATGCCGCTGGCCCATGAGTTGTGGATGGCACAGGGCAGCTTCGTCACCCCGTTCAAGGCGGTCAACAAGGACACCTATGCCAGCGACGCGCTGAGGAAGCAGGGCGAGATCCTCGCGGAGGCCTCGACCTTCCGCTTCGACGGCTCGGACCTGATGCCGGGCAAGATCGGCGCCGGCGCCTTCTGGACCGGCATGATCGACCTCGTCGGCGGCAAGCCGGCGGCCGACGTGGCGGCCGAAGTCCAGAGGAGCTGGGACGCGATCAAGTAGGGGGCATCCTCGATCGATGCCCCTCACTCGCCCTCCGCAATGCTCGGGCACCTTTTCCGCA
>JAEWHN010000329.1 GCA_023387775.1 Pseudomonadota bacterium
TTCCTCTCCCCCGTCGATCGGGGGAGAGGTGGTTTGCGAAGCAAACCGGAGTGGGGGTCGACTGCAAGGTCAAAGGAGCGAACCATGCGCTCTGATCGCAACCAGTCCGCGCCCCTGGGCGTCAAGCTCGCTGCGGCGGCGGGACTACTGTTCCTGCACCTGCCAATCCTGCTGATCTTCGTCTATGCCTTCACCACCGAGGAGAAGACCTACCAGTGGCCGCCGCCTGGCTTCACGCTGAACTGGCTGTCGGTCGCCTGGAACCGGCCCGACGTGTGGGCCGCACTTGGCCTGTCGGTCAAGGTGGCGTCGATCGCCACGGCAATTGCGCTGGTGCTCGGCACGCTGTGCGCGGCTGCCGTGAGCCAAACAAAATTCTTCGGTCGTGAGGTGGTGTCGCTGCTGGTCATCTTGCCCATAGCGCTGCCCGGCATCATCACCGGCATCGCTTTGCGCTCGGCCTTCAACCTCGCCGACATCCCGTTCTCGTTCTGGACGATCATTCTCGGCCACGCCACCTTCTGCGTGGTGGTGGTCTACAACAATGCCGTGGCGCGCTTCCGCCGCACCTCCGGCTCGATGATCGAGGCCTCGATGGACCTGGGCGCCGACGGTTTCCAGACGTTCCGCTACGTGATCCTGCCCAATATCGGCACCGCGCTGCTGGCCGGCGGCATGCTGGCCTTCGCGCTGTCCTTCGACGAGGTCATCGTCACCACCTTCACCGCCGGCCAGCAGCAGACGCTGCCGATCTGGATGCTGGAAGAACTGGTGCGGCCGCGCCAGCGCCCGGTCACCAATGTCGTGGCGATGGTGGTGGTGCTGGTGACGTTCCTGCCCATCCTCGCCGCCTATTACCTGACCCGCGAAGGCGACCAGGTCGCCGGCGGCGGCAAGTAGAATTCAAAGGGAGAGAGACATCATGTACACCGAGATGCTGATCGGTTCACGCTTCGAAAGCGGTACGGAAACCGAGGAGCCCATCCTCAACCCCAGGACCGGCGAAACCATCCTCAAACTGCCCGAGGCCAGCCAGGCGCAGATCGATGCCGCGGTCGCCTCGGCCGAGAAGGCCTTTGCTTCCTGGTCGCGCACCACGCCTGCCGAGCGCTCCGGCTATCTGCTCAAGATCGCCGAGCGCATCGAGGCGGAGGCCGAGAGCTTCGCCAAGCTTGAGGCGCTGAACTGCGGCAAGCCCGTCAACGCCGTCCTCAATGACGAGATCCCGGCACTGGTGGATTGCTACCGCTTCTTCGCAGGCGCGGTGCGCACCATGCCGGGCGTCGTCGCCGGCGAATACATTGCCGGCCACACCTCGATGATCCGCCGCGACCCGGTCGGCATCGTCGCCTCCATCGCGCCGTGGAACTATCCGCTGATGATGATGGCCTGGAAGCTGGCGCCGGCCATCGCCGGCGGCAACACCGTGGTCTTCAAGCCGTCCGAGCAGACGCCGCTGACGGCGCTGAAGCTCGGCCGCATCCTGTCCGAAGTGCTGCCCGAGGGCGTGGTCAACATCGTGCTCGGCCGCGGCGAAAGCGTCGGCAATGCGCTGATCAACCATCCCAGGATCAACATGATCTCGATCACCGGTGACATCGCCACCGGCAAGAAGGTGCTGCAGGCGGCCGCCCGTTCGGTCAAGCGCACGCATTTGGAACTCGGCGGCAAGGCCCCGGTCATCGTCTTCGACGACGCCGACCTGGAAGCAGTCGTCAACGGCGTGCGCGCCTTCGGCTACTACAATGCCGGCCAGGACTGCACCGCCGCCTGCCGCATCTATGCCGGCAGGAAGATCTACGACAAGCTGGTGGCCGAACTCACCTCGGCCGTGTCCACGATCAAGTACAACCTGGCCGACGACACCGAAAACGAGATCGGGCCGCTCATCTCCAGCCGCCAGCGCGACCGCGTGGCGAGCTTCGTTGAGCGCGCCACCGAGCACAAGCACATCGAGGTCACCACCGGCGGCAGGCCGGGCGAGGGCGGCGGCTTCTATTACCAGCCCACCGTGGTGGCCGGCGCGCTGCAGGAAGACGAGATCGTGCAGCGCGAGGTGTTCGGCCCCGTGGTCTCCGTCACCCGCTTCTCCGATGTGGACGAGGCGGTTAACTGGGCCAACGATTCCGACTATGGCCTCGCCTCGTCGGTGTGGACCAAGGACATTTCGCGCGCCATGGCTACCGCAGCTAGGCTGCAATATGGCTGCACCTGGATCAACACCCACTTCATGCTCACCAACGAGATGCCGCATGGCGGCATCAAGCAGTCGGGCTATGGCAAGGACATGTCACTCTATGCGCTGGAGGACTACACGGTGGTCCGCCATGTCATGGTCGCGCATGGGTGAGCGGCCAGTGCTTGGGGCGCTGCGCAGCGTGGCGCCCTGGCATGCGGTTTCTATAGTCTCCATCTGGTAGGACCAGATTTTCCGCGCTAACCTTCTCGCGGTGCCGATAGTGGCACCGCGAGGGAGGCGACGCATGAAAATCGGCTTCTGCATGTTTCTCTGGACCACCAACGTCACGGGGAAGCACAAGGCGCTGTTGGAGGACATCAAGGCGACCGGTTACGACGGCGTCGAGATTCCGATCTTCGAAGGCACGCCGGACGATTACAAAAAGCTGGGCGAGATGCTCGACCGCATCGGGCTGGAGCGCACGGGGGTTTCGGCCATGGGCGACCCGGCCATGAACCTGATCGCGCCCGATGCCGCCACCCGCAAGGCCGGCATTTCCTATGTGAAATGGGCGGTCGACTGCGCATCCGCCCTAGGTGCGGCAACGCTGAGTGGCCCGCTGCATTCCACGCTCGGCCGCTTTTCCGGCATCGGCCCCACCGCGGCGGAGAAGAAGCGCTCGGTCGCTTCCCAGCGCGCCATCGGCGACCATGCCGGCGCAAAGGGCGTCACCATCGGGCTCGAAGCGCTCAACCGCTTCGAGTGCTATCTGCTCAACACCATGGCCGATCTGTCGGCGCATGTGGACGAGATCGCGCATCCGCACATCAAGGCGATGTACGACACCTTTCACGCCAATATCGAGGAGGCCGACCCGATCGGCGCCTACACCAATCATGTCGGCAACATCGTCCACGTCCACATTTCGGAGAACGACCGCGGCGTGCCGGGGCGCGGCAACATACCGTGGAAAAAGACCTTTTCGGCGATCCGGGAGAGCGGCTATGACGGCTGGCTCACCATCGAGGCTTTCGGGCGCGGCCTGAAGGACCTCGCGGCCGCGACAAAAGTCTGGCGCGATTTCGCCGAGAGCCCGGAGGCAGTCTATCGCGAAGGGTTTGTCCATATCCGCGATGGCTGGAAGCGGGCAGGGCGGCGGTAGGGTTCACCTTTCTGCCCCAAAGAGCAGCGGGCTTCAGGCCAACTCTCGCGGTGTTCGGCGCACAACAACCTGCTTCGGAGTGCCGGTTGCGAGTCCGAGGCATGGGTCCCCGGAACCTCCGCACTTCGCTGCGCTCGTGCTCCGGCCCGAGGACGACGGAGATGGAGAGGGGCGCGACTGGTAAGCGATACGCGGACGCGATGCAGGTCTCTGGCAATCTTCAGACGCCGGCGGGTTCGCGAAGGCATCCACCCCGCCGTCATCCTCGTGCCATTCGGATTTCGCCATGAGCGAAGCGAATGGCGGGATCCGAATGGTTACGGGGATCCCGGCCTCGACGGTGGTGCCGCCAAAGCCCATTCAGAATAGGGCTGATCCAGCCCGGAAAAGGCGGCAGTCTCAAGCCGCCGCTTCGGCCGGGCGCCTGATGGTCGCGGAAGCGGCGAGCACCAGTTCGTCCAGCCCTTCGCCGCCGGCATCGATGATCTCGAACAGGTGCCGGCGCATGCGCGGCTCCCAGAACTTGTTGATGTGCTCGGCGGTGCCGGCAACGCCTTCCTCGCGCGGCTTGGAATGGAAGAAGGTGGCGATCTGGTTGGCCATGCGGATGATCTTGTCGCGCGTGCTGGCCCTGTGTTCATCAAGCGACATGGCGTTCTGCTCCCGAAGTGACACGGTCTGGATTGGTGAAAATGTCGAAATCGTCGCCGCGCACCAGCGCCACCAGCGTCATGCCGGCTTCTTCCGCGGTCCGGATGGCGAGCGCGGTCGGCGCCGAGACGGCGATGATGAAGCGCGAGCCTATGACCGCCGCCTTCTGCACCATCTCGACCGAAACGCGAGAGGTGACCACCACCGCGCCGCTGGCGCCGGCAATGCCGGCCTTGGCCAGCGCGCCGGCCAGCTTGTCGAGCGCATTGTGGCGGCCGACGTCCTCGCGCGCCAGCACAACGCCCTGACCGGGCATGTAGAAGCCGGCGGCGTGCACCGCGCCGGTTTCGGCATGCATGGGCTGGGCCTTCGAAAGCAGTCTTACCGACTGGACGATGTCGTCCTGCGAAAGCGTCAGCGCAGCGTTGCCCACCTGGCACACGGAGCGCATCGCTTCCTCGATGGACTCGATGCCGCACAGCCCGCAGCCGACCGGGCCGGCGAGCCTGCGTCGCCGCGCCTGGAAGCGGGTGTTGGCCTGGTCCTTCAGCCGGATCTGGATGTCGATGCCGGCGCCGTGGTCCTCGATCTCGAACGCCTCGATCTCCTCGGCGGAGCCGACGATGCCTTCGGTCAGCGAGAAGCCCAGCGCGAAATCCTCGAAGTCGGCGGGGCTTGCCATCATCACCGCATGCGTGGTGCCGGCATAGGAAAGCGCGATCGGCGTTTCCTCCGGCACCATGCGGTGCGCGGCGGCCGTCCCGCTCGCGCGGCGCGCGATGCGGGTGATCTGCGTGGTGGCTGGGCGAGGGCTCATGGCGAGCCGCCTTACTCCGCTGCTTCCAGCGCGATGCGCCGGCTCTGGCGGGCCTGCTCCTCATATTCCACCTGCCATTCGGACGGGCCGTTGGACGGCGTCACCTGAACGGCGGTGACCTTGTACTCCGGACAGTTGGTCGCCCAGTCGGAGAAGTCGGTGGTGATGACGTTGGCCTGCGTGGTCGGGTGGTGGAAAGTGGTATAGACCACGCCCGGCGCCACGCGGTCGGTGATCAGCGCGCGCAGCGTCGTCTCGCCCGAACGGCTGACCAGCCGCACCCAGTCGCCGTCGCGGACGCCGCGGTTCTCGGCGTCGTGCGGATGGATCTCCAGCCGGTCTTCATCATGCCACACCACATTGTCGGTGCGGCGGGTCTGCGCGCCGACATTGTATTGGCTGAGGATGCGGCCGGTGGTGAGCAGCAGCGGGAAGCGCGGCCCGGTCTTCTCGTCGGTCGCCACATATTCGGTGCGGATGAACTTGCCCTTGCCGCGCACGAAGCCGTCGAGATGCATGACCGGCGTGCCTTCCGGCGCCTTCTCGTTACACGGCCACTGCACCGAGCCCATCTTCTCCAGATAGTCGTAGGAGACGCCGGCGAAGGTCGGCGTGGTCTTGGCGATCTCGTCCATGATCTCGGACGGGTGCTGGTAGTTCCAGTTCACGCCCATGGCCTGGGCGAGCTTCTGCGTCACTTCCCAGTCGGCGAGCCCGTTCTTCGGTGCCATCACCTTGCGGACGCGGTTGATGCGGCGCTCGGCATTGGTAAAGGTCCCGTCCTTTTCGAGGAAGGTCGAGCCCGGCAGGAAGACGTGGGCGTAGTTGGCGGTCTCGTTGAGGAACAGGTCCTGCACCACCACGCATT